>DASVWP010000001.1:0-38928 GCA_036393155.1 Solirubrobacterales bacterium
CTCTGGATCGGAATGCTCCCGAACGGCAAGCTCGCCCCGGACGGCGCCTCCTGAGTTAGGCGTGCCACCAGCAGGGCCGGGGCACCCTGGGCCCCGGCCCTGCGGCGTTGAAGTTCCGCCGATGCGGCGGCCTCCCGTTTATCTGTCCGCAAGTCATTTGCGGGATGATCCGCGCGTGCCTTCCTCGACGCGCGAGCCGGGTCGTTCGCTGCTCGGCCGCCTCGGGCCGCGCGGCGGGCGGCTGGGCCTGATCGCCGCGATCGCCGGCGCCGTCGTCATCCTCGACCAGGCGAGCAAGGCGCTGGCGACCCACTACCTCGCCGGCCACCAGCCGACCGAGCTGCTCGGCGGCCTGATCCGGCTGGACTACTACCGCAACTTCGCCGGACCCAACAACATCTTCCCGGGACACACCGAGGCGATCTCGCTGTTCGGGATCCTCGCCGTGATCGTCCTGCTGGCGATCGGCTACCGGGTGGTGACCATGCTGAGCGCGGTCGTCGTCGGGCTGATGCTGGGCGGGGCGATCGGCAACCTCCTCGACCGGCTGCTGCGCGAGCCAGGGCCGCTGCGCGGCGGCGTTGTCGACTGGCTGCGACTGACCGACCGGACGAAGTCGATGAACGTCGCCGACCTGGCGATCGACGCGGCGATCGCGGTGATGCTGGTGGGCGCGGTAGTCCTCTGGTGGCGGGAACGCGGTGAGGGCGAGGCGGACCGGCCACGGGAGAACGGAGCGGCGACGCCGTGACCGCGGCGATTCCCAGCCCCTCGGTCAACGACTTCCACGTCGGGCCGGTCGAATTCCACCTCTACGGAGTGATCTACGCGATCGCGATCATGGTCGCCGGCCTGATCACGGTGCGGCGCTGGGAGGCCCGCGGCGGCTCCCGCGAGTTGGTCTTCGACGCCCTGATCTGGGCGATCCCCGCGGGCGTCGTCGGCGGCCGGATCTACTTCGACATCACCAGCAGCAGCGAAATCCCGCCGCACTGGTGGGGCCCGTTCGCGGTCTGGGACGGCGGCCTCGGCAGCTGGGGGGCCTTCTCGGCGGGGATCCTCGTGGCGGCCTGGCGAGTCCGCCGCGCCGGGGAGTCGATCGCCAAAGCCCTCGATGCCGTCGCTCCGGCCTTCCTCGTGGCGACGGCGATCGGCCGGATGGCGAACTACGTCAACCAGGAGCTGTTCGGCGGGCCGTCGAGCCTGCCCTGGGCGGTCGAAATCGACCCCTCCCACCGCCCCGCCGGCTACCACCAGTACACGACCTTCGAACCGACCTTCTTCTACGAGGCGATCTGGGACCTCTCCCTGGCCGCCTTCCTGGTCTGGCTCGACAACCACCGGCGGATCCGCCCGCCCGGCCTCTTCGCCCTCTTCGTCACCGGCTACTCGGGCTTCCGGATCGTCGAGGAGCTGCTGCGGGTCGACCCCTCCCACCACATCCTCGGCCTGCGGCTCAACTTCTTCGTCGCCTGCGTGGTGACGATCCTCGGCGCCCTCTGGTTCGCCTGGACGCAGGGCTGGTGGGGCGCACGCCGCCCGCCAACGCCGGGTCAGCCGCAGGACGAGCCGACCGGCGCCGCCCCCCTGCCGAGCCGGTCGCGGCGTTAGGGTCTGCGCATGGAGATCGGTGCGGCCTTCGAGGCCCACGAGGTGGATCTGCACGGCCACCGTGCGGTCTACCGAACCGCCGGCAGCGGCCCCAACGTGGTCCTGATTCACGGGATGATCAATTCCTCCCGCCACTGGCAGGGGGTGGCGCAGCGCCTCGCCGGCTCCCACCGGGTGATCGCGCCGGACCTGATCGGCCACGGCGACTCGGCGACCCCGCGGGGCGACTACTCGCTCGGGGCGCACGCCGCCGGCATCCGCGACCTGCTGGCGGTGCTCGGCGTCGAGCGGGCGACGATCGTCGGCCACTCGCTCGGCGGCGGCGTCGCTATGCAGTTCTTCTACCAGTTCCCCCAGCTCACCGAGCGACTGGTGCTGGTCTCCAGCGGCGGCCTCGGGCAGGAGGTCAGCCCGCTGCTCCGCGGCGCCGCCCTGCCGGGCTCGGCGGCGCTGCTGCGCCTGGCCACGCGGCCGCGGCTGGTCGGCGCGATCGCCGCCGGCGGCGCCAGGCTGCGCGCCCGCCGCAACTCCACGGGGCTCTACCTGCAGGCGGTGGCGCGGGCCCTCGAGCCGCTGCAGGAGCACGGCTCCCGCCGCGCCTTCCTGGAGACGCTGCGCTCGGTGATCGACGTGCAGGGCCAGCGGGTGAGCGCCCGCGACAGGCTCTACCTGCTGGGCGACATGCCGACGCTGATCGTCTGGGGCGAGCGCGACCGGACGATCCCGCTCTCCCACGGCCGGGAGGCCGAGCGGGCGATCCCCAACTGCCGCTTCGCCACCCTGCCGAAGGCGGCTCACTTCCCCAACCTCGAAGACCCCGACGGGCTGGCCGCGGCGCTGTCCGACTTCCTGCGCACCACCTCGCCGGCCTGGATCGACGACGGCGAATGGGGCGCGGTGATCGAACAGCGGGCGCGCGGACGCCTGCGGCCGGCCGCCTGAGCGCCGACTGCGATCTTTCCCCCACCCCGCTGGGGAAAAACCCAACGACCGCTTTATTCGACTTCGGCGATCGCCTGTTCGATTTCGGCCAGGTCCGCGCTGTCCTGCAGGGTCTGGGTCCCGTTGGGGCCGCTGACGATCGCCGCCTGGCCGATCCGGATCCCAAGTTCCTGACCGAGTTCGTCCTGGGCTTCCAGCCGCTTCTGGATCGGCCCGTCGGCCTGCCCCTTTTCGTCCAGGGACGATTCCCATTCCGGCGCGTTCAGTTCCTCGACCCCCCCGGCCACCGAGTCGGTGAATTCTTCGAATCGGTTGGGACCGATTTCCTGCAGCTCTTCCTGGTTGCGGAAGAAGAGGTAGATGTACTGCCAGCCGTAGCCCTGTTCCTCCGCCGCTTCGGCTCCGTAGAAGCCCGCCTCGATCGCGTTTTCGGCGTTCGAGTAGTGGTGGTAGAGGAGCTTCACCGAGCCAGGCCGCGCGTACTTTTCGGTCAGCGCCGGCACCGTTTCCAGGAAGGGTTCGCGACAGCTCGAGCACTGCAGGTCGTTGAAGATCTGGATCGTCACCGGGGCGTCGGAGGAGCCGAGGCGGTTTCCTTCCTGCGGCACGCCGCCGAAGATTTCCTGGGCTTCGTTGATCCCTTCGATCTGGATCGCCGCCTTGCCGGCCTTCTGGGTCGAGATGTTGACGATCGAGTAGCCCAGGGCGACCAGGCCCAGGACGAGGACCAGCACGACCCAGAGACGACCGCGGCGCGGGATCGACTTGACGGCGACTTCGGACATCGGAGCCATTATCGCGAGCAGCGGTCGCCGGCAGCCCGCCCCCAACGAGGCACTTGCAACGATTGACACGTCCGCCGCAAGCGGTAAGTATTGAGTACCCATTTTCAACGACGTGGAGGTCCTCAAATGGCCAATCACCTGACGCCCAGCGAGCTCGCCGACCAGATGCGCATGGACCGGCAGGAAGTGATCGGCAAATGCGTCGAGCTGGGAGTCCCGGTGTTCCACGGTCGCATCGACCGAACGCTCTTCGAGGCCTCGCTGCGAAGCCAGGCGGACGCTCGACGACTCCAGACTGGCTCCGCAGCCAGACACTGAATAGACTCTCCCCCCGAATGGAGGGGAGGGGCACCAAATCCAAGACCCTCGCCGACCTGCTGCCGCGGTCGGCGGAGATGTACGGGGACGCGCCCGCCGTCCGCTACAAGGACGGTGAGGGCTGGGTGAGCCGCAGCTTCAACGAGGTGCGGGATATCGTCCGCCCGCTGGCGCTCGGCCTCGCCGAGCTGGGGGTCGAGAAGGGCGACCGCGTCTCGATCCTCGGCAACACCCGCCCGGAGTGGACCTACTTCGACTTCGCCGCGCTCTCGATCGGCGCCGTCGTCGTCCCGATCTACCAGACCAACTCCCCCGAGGAGTGCCGCTACGTGATCGAGAACTCCGACGCCAAGGTCGTGGTCGTCGAGGACGCCGAACAGCTGGAGAAGATCCGCCAGGTCCGCGATTCGCTGCCCAAGCTCGAGCAGGTGGTCCTGATGACCGGCGAGGCCGAGGACGCGATCTCCAGCGAGGAGCTCTCGGCCCGCGGCGCCGCCGCCGAGGAGGCCGGCTGGCAGCGCCGATACGAGGCCGTGACCCCGGCCGACGTCTGCACCTTCATCTACACCTCCGGCACCACCGGCCCGCCGAAGGGCTGCATCATCACCCACGGCAACTACCGGGCGATGCTGGACATGGTCAACGAGACCAGCGTCATCGAAGGCGAAGACGTCACCTACCTCTACCTCCCGCTCGCCCACTCCTTCGCCCTGCTGATCCAGCTCGGCAGCTTCGACCTCGGCGCGACGATCGCCTACTGGGAGCGCGACCCGCTGCAGATCCTCCCGAACCTGGCCGAGCTGAAACCGACCTACTTCCCCTCGGTGCCGCGGATCTTCGAGAAGATCTACACCGCCGCGACCAGCGGGATGGAAAAAGAGGGCGGCCTGAAAAAAGCGATCTTCGACTGGTCGATCAGGACCGGCGAAAAGATGCGCCAGGTCGAACGCTCCGGCCGCAGGCCCGGCTTCCTGCTCAGCCGCTCCTACGCCTTCGCCGACAAGAAAGTGCTCTCGAAAATCCGCGGACTGTTCGGCGGCAAGCTGCGGCTCGCGGTCTCCGGGGCGGCGCCGATCAACCCCGACATCCTGCGCTTCTTCGACGCCGCCGGCGTCCTCGTGCTCGAGGGCTGGGGGATGACCGAGACCTCGACCGCGGCGACGATCTCCTCGCCCGACGACTTCAAGATCGGCACGATCGGCAAGCCGTTCCCGGGCTGCGAGGTGAAGATCGCCGATGACGGCGAGATCCTCGTCAAGGGACCGAACGTCTTCCAGGGGTACCACAAGAACCCCGAGGCGACCGCCGAGACGATCGTCAACGGCTGGCTGCACACCGGCGACATCGGCGAGATCGACCCGGACGGGTTCATCAAGATCACCGGCCGCAAAAAGGACATCATCATCACCGCGGGCGGCAAGAACATCACGCCCGCCAACCTCGAGGCGGAAATCAAGCAGCAGCCGCTGGTCTCCCAGTGCGTCGTCGTCGGCGACCGCCGCCCCTACCTGGTGGCCCTGGTCACCCTCGATCCCGAAGAGGCGGTCAAATACGCCCAGGAGCACGGCCTGCCGGAGGACCCCGCCCAGCTGGCCTCCAACCCCGACGTGAAGGCGGCGATCGACGCCCACGTCGAGAAGATCAACCAGAACTTCGCCCGCGTCGAGCAGGTGAAGAAGATCGCGATCCTCCCCCACGACCTCTCGCAGGAGAGCGGCGAGCTGACGCCGACCCTGAAGGTGAAGCGCGCCGTCGTGACCCAGAAGCACGAGGACGCGATCGAGCAGCTGTACGCGGCGTAGGGGTTGGCGTGGGAAGGGTCGGGTGACCCTCCTCACTCGCCTACCTGGCTGGATCGCCTACCGCCGTCCGAGATCCGCTGCGGGCCAGCGGCGCAAAACGTTCGGAGGGTCACCCGACCCTTCCCCTCAGACGCTCAGGTCCGCACAGCCGTAAGCCGCTTGGAGCGCTGACGGAGGCACCAAGCCCTTCCACGATCCGGGGCTGTGCCTCCTCACGGAGCGTGGTTGTGGGGTAGGAAGGGGGTCTGGGTGGGCCTCCGAACGTTTTGCGACTGAGGAGCGGAGAGCTCCGGGCGCCAGCGGCACCGCTCTCTTCGACGAAGGTCGAGTGAGGAGGCCCACCCGGACCCCTCACCCTGGTGGGACTAGGAGGCTTCGCCGCTCTGCCGCAGCAGAACCGAGGTGGTCTGCTCGAGGACCCGGCGCCAGGCCGAGGTCTGCTCGGTCTCTTCCTCGGCGGCCTTCTCGACCACACGGCGAACGCGGCGCTCGGAGATCTCGAGGCCGTGGCGCTCGGCGATCTCTTTGTAGCGATCGTAGTCCTGCGCCAGGGCGGCGGTGACCGATTCGAAGCCGTGGCGGGCGATCCGCAGGCGCCGCGAGTAGTCCATGATCGGCGTGCCGAACATCAGCTCGTCGTTGGACTCGGGCTCGATCAGGATGATGTCGACGCCCGGGTAGCGCTCCTGCCACTGCTCGACCGCCTGGTGCAGGCGGTCGTGGGCGATCAGGCGGAAGGTCTGGTTGGCGATCGCCGGCAGGCCCATGTCGGAGACGCGGCGCACCCGCCGGCCGAAGACCGTGGGGATCGTCTTCTCGAAGCGGTTGACGTAGGGGACCAGCGGGTTGACGACGATGATGAACTTGGCGCCCTTCTCGACCGCGATGTCGACGTTCGTCGTCGAGCGGATCCCGCCGTCGACCATCTGCCGGCCCTTCAGGTCGACCGGCTTGTAGACGAGCGGCAAGCAGGTCGAGCACTGCACGGCCTTGGAGATCGGCACGTCCGCCCAGCCTTCCTCGCCGAAGACGATCCGCTCGCAGGTGTCGAGGTCGGTCGCGGTCAGGTAGAGCTCGCGGTCGAGGAGGCGGAAGTCGTTGACCCGGCCGGCGGCGGAGAGCACCTCGGCCACGTAGTCGGAAAGCCCCGAGCCGGAATAGAGCCCGGTCGGCAGCGCCTCGGCCAGGCCGACGCCGATGTCGATCGCCGAGAGCTCGCCGATCCGCGCCAGGGAGCCCAGCAGCTGCACGGTGCGCAGCGGCAGGGCCATCGCTTTCGTAAGGAACCCGAGGTAGTTCGGCTTCAGCACGCGGTCGAGGTCGAGGTCTTCGAGCTCGGAGGGAATGCGGGAGTTCAGCACCTGCATCATTTCGTCGGGGGTGATGCCGTTTGCCAGCATCCCGGCGACGAAGGAGCCGGCGCTGGTGCCGACGTACACGTCGAAGTTGTTGACCGTGCTGTTGACGGCCAGGAGGTCGAGCGCCCGCAGGGCACCGATCTCGTAGACGCCGCCGGTGAACCCGCCTCCGCCCAGCACCAGGGCGGTCTTGGAGGGCTTTTTGCGGCCGCGCGTTTTGCGGCGCGGCTTCGACTCGATGTCGACTACTTTGCCCATGACTGAGCGCATTATCTCAGGACGGTCGGGCGTGCCCGACGAAAATTGGCTAGCGAGCCAGGCGCTACTTCGGGCTAATCACATGTTGGTACGGGAAATGAGACGCACGACGCTCGTATTGGCGGCGCTCTGCGTGGCCCTGATTCCGCTCTGCGCGGCCGCCTCGGCCGCCGCTTCCTCGCTCTGCGACACGATGCGCAACGAGCTCGCCGCCGGTGGCGGCCCGGACAGCGGGCTGCTGGTCGTCGAAGCGGAAAGCGGCAACGTCGTCTGCGGCAAGGACGCCGAAACGGCGCGCCCGCTGGCCTCCAACATGAAGCTGTTCACCACCTCGACCGCGCTCAGCCGCTTCGGCACCGACTACCGGATCCAGACCAGGCTCCTCCGCGACGGCAGGATCGACTCCCACGGAGTCCTCCACGGCAGCCTCTACCTGGTCGGGGGCGGCGACCCCGCGCTCGGCGTCCCGGCCTTCTACAACCGCTACCACGGCGGCCTGGGCACGAACCTGCTCCTCCTGAAGCGCCAGGTGCGCCAGGCGGGGATCAAGCGGGTCACCGGCAGGCTCTACGCCGACGACACGATCTTCGACCGCCTGCGCGGGGTCGCCTACTCCCATTACGGCCTGACCGGGGAAATCGGCCCCCTCTCCGGGCTCGACTTCGACTCCGGCTACACGACGCCCAGCGCGACCGCTTTCGCCTCGGACCCGGCCAAGGTCGCGGCGGCGACTCTGGTCCGGGCGCTGCGCGGCGCGGGCGTGAGGATCACCCGCACGATCGCCCTCGGCAAGGCGCCCCAGGGGGCGAAGAAGGTCGGCGTGCTCCTCTCCCCCACCCTGAACCGGATCGTCGACTTCGCCGACGTCAACTCCTACAACTTCTTCGCCGAGATGCTGATCAAGCTGCTCGGCGCCAGCTTCGGCGGCGGCGGAACCACCGCGGCGGGGGCGACCGTCGTCGAACAGTTCGCCCAGAGCCTCGGGACCGGCGTCCACGCGGTCGACGGCTCCGGCCTGACCCGCGGCAACCGCGCCTCACCGCAGCAGGTGGTGACGCTGCTGCGGGCGATGCAGAGCCAGCCGGTGGGCGAACAGTTCATCCAGGACCTGGCGCTGGCCGGCGAGGAAGGGACGGTCGCCGACCGCATGCACGGCACCGCCGCCTACGGCCGCTGCCGCACCAAGACCGGCACGATCAACAGCGTCAGCAACCTCTCCGGCTACTGCTTCAACACCGACGGCAAGGTGATGATCTTCTCGATCCTGATGGCGGGCGTCACCGACCTCGAACTCGCCCACCTCGAGCAGGACCGCATCGCCGGCGCCGTCGCCGCCTACTGACGGCGTTCGCGCCGTTTATTCCGCTCGTCGAGGCCGTGGTAGACGCCGAAGGTGACGATGAATGCCGCAATTACGACGCCCCGCAGCACACCCTCTCCCGCGTGCCTGAAGAGAAACATCCCGATCGCGAGGACCGATATGCCAACCGCGAGGCCGATGTTTGCATAACGAACTCCACCCACGCTTTACCTCTCAGACAATAGATTTCACACAAAATAGCGTACTGCGGCTTCGATGGCCACCAGAGCAAGTACAAGCATGCCGCCGGCATAGCTATCCGTCAGGGCCCGTTCGGCCAGGACCGTCCGAGGACCACCGGCCAATAGGCCGAGTGCGCCCAGGACGAATCCCCCCAGCAACATCCCGGCTCCGATTGCCGTTGCGATCGACTCCAGGAATTGCGTGAGCGGTCCGAGCTGAGCGAGTGACACAGGGTCAGTCAAGCCCCCGGCTCGCTCGCATTCACCCCAGCAGCGCCAGCAGGCCCGCTTCGTCGAGCACCGCGATGCCCAGGGACTCCGCTTTGGCGAGCTTGGAGCCGGGGCTCTCGCCGGCGACCACGAAGTCGGTTTTCTTGGAGACCGAGCTGGTCACCTTGCCTCCTGCCGACTTGACCAGCGCCGCGGCCTCCTCGCGGGTCAGCGTCGGCAGGGTGCCGGTGAGGACGACGGTCTTGCCCTCCAGCGGGCCGCCGGCGGCGCGCCGTTCGGAGGCGTCGACCTCCAGCCGCAGGCCCTTCTCGCGCAGCTTCTCGACCAGGGCCCAGGTCGGCTCGTCGGCCAGCGACTCGGCGATCTGCACCGCCATGATCGGGCCCACCCCCTCGACCCCCTCGACCCCCTCGGGGTCGGCCTCGTGCAGGGCGTCGATCGAGCCGAAGTGGTCGGCCAGCGCCTCCGCGGTGACCGCGCCGACGCCGGGCAGCCCGAGCGCGTACAGCACCCGTTTGAACGGCTGGGCCTTGGAGAGCTCGATCGCCCCCACCAGGTTGCGGGCCGAGGTCTCCCCAAACCCCTCCAGGCCCACCAGCTGCTCCTCGCCGAGCTCGTAGATGTCGGCGACGTCGGCGATCAGCCCTTCCTGGAGGAAGCGCGCCGCCTGCTTTTCGCCCAGGCCGTCGATGTCCATCGCGCCCTTGCTGACGAAGTGTTTGACGTGCTGGAAGGACTGGCCGGGGCAGCCGGAGCGGTTGGGGCAGATCGTGAACACCGCGTCCTCGGGCTTCACGGTCTCGGTCCCGCAGGCCGGGCATTTGGCCGGCGGCTTCGCCTTCGGGCTGCGCCTGCCCTTGCGTTTCTGGACCAGCGGGGCGACCACCTGCGGGATCACGTCGCCGGCCCGCATCACCACCACCTCGTCGCCCACGCGGACGTCCTTGCGCGCCAGGTCCTCCTCGTTGTGCAGGGTCGCGGTGCTGACCGTGACGCCGCCGACGTGCACCGGCTCGAGCATCGCGAAGGGAACCAGGTGCCCGGTGCGACCGACGTTCCAGACGACCTTCAGCAGCTTGGTCGTCGCCGTGGTCGGCGGGAACTTCCAGGCGATCGCCCAGCGCGGCTCGCGCCCGACCACGCCCAGCTCGCGCCACAGCGCCCGCTCATCGACCTTGACGACGACGCCGTCGATCTCGTAGTCGAGCTGGTCGCGGCGCTCCTCCCACCAGTGACAGCGTTTGACAACCCCCTCGACCCCCTGGTGGTGGTCGGTGTCGGGGTTGACCTTGAAGCCGCGATCGGCGAGCCACTCGACCTCGTCCATGTGGGTCGCCAGGTCGAGGCCGCGCACCGCCCCGATCCCGTAGCACCAGGTCGACAGCGGCCGTTCGGCGGCCAGCGAGGGGTCGAGCTGGCGGATCGAGCCGGCGGCGGAGTTGCGCGGGTTGGCGAAGGTGGGTTCGCCGGCCTCGGCGCGGCGCTCGTTCAACGCTTTGAAGGCGGGGATCGGGAGGTAGACCTCGCCCCGCACTTCGATCAGCTCCGGCGCCTTGTCGATCCGCAGGGGGATCTCGCGGATCGTGCGCAGATTCTGGGTCACGTCCTCGCCGACCCGGCCGTCGCCGCGGGTCGCGCCGCGGACCAGCACCCCGTCCTCGTAGGTCAGGGTGATCGCCAGGCCGTCGATCTTCGGCTCGGTCGTGTAGCTGAACTGCGAGGCGGTGATGTCGAGGCGCTTGAGGTGGTTGGCGAGCCGGTTCTCCCAGGCGCGCAGCTCCTCCTCGTTGCGGGCGTTGGCCAGCGAGAGCATCGACTCCACGTGCTCGACCTGCTCGAAACGCTCCAGCGGCGGCGCTCCCACCCGCTGGGTCGGCGAGTCCGGGGTTCGCAGCTCCGGGTTCTCGGCCTCCAGAGCCCGCAGCTCGTCGAGCAGGGCGTCGTATTCGTCGTCCCCGATCTCCGCTTCGTCGAGGACGTAGTAGAGCCGGTTGTGGTGCTCCAGCTCCCGCCGCAGCTCGGCGGCGCGCTCTGCGGCCGCTCTGCTCACGCGGAGGTTGCGCTGGCCGCCAGCATGGCCTCGAAGCCCCAGCCCCGCAGCCGCTCCAGCCCACCGTGGTCGGTGAGGTCGAAGTGGATCGGGGTCACCGCGATCCGCCCCTGCGCGACGGCGTGGAGGTCGGTTCCCTCGACCTCCTCGTAGCCGGGTTCGTAGCCGTAGATCTCGTAGCGCTGGCGACCCTCCTCGGTCGTCTCCCCCAGCGGCTTCAGCTTGTCGTTGTAGATCCGCTTGCCGAGCCGGGTCACCTCGATCCCCGTCGGCTCGCCGGCCGGGCAGTTGACGTTGATCAGCGTCGCCTCCGGCATCGCCTCGCTGCCCAGCCGGTCGACCAGCTGGGCGGTGAAGGCGGCGGCAACCGTGAAGTCGAAGCTGCCCCTGGCGTAGCCCATCCCGATCCCCGCCGCCTGCTGGGAGACGGCGATCGCCGGGATCCCGAGGATGATCCCCTCCAGGGCCGCCGCCACCGTGCCGGAGTAGGTGATGTCGTCGCCGAGGTTGGCCCCGTGGTTGATCCCGGAGACGATCAAATCGGGCCGGCCGCCGACCAGGCCGAGCTCGGCGAAGCGCACGCAGTCGACCGGGGTCCCGTCGGTGGCAAAGCCGCTGGTGCCGTCACCGAACTCGACCTCCTCGACGCTGAGCGGCGAGCGGGTGGTGATGCTGCGGGCGGAGGCGCTGCGGTTGGAGTCCGGGGCGACGACGTCGACGTCGACGTCGTCAAGCCGGGAGAGCTCGCGGCGGGCGGCCTGCAGGCCCGGCGCGCTGATGCCGTCGTCGTTGGTGAGCAGGATTCGCACGGGTCCCTCGATTCTAGGAGGGACCAGGGACCCGCCCGCTGCCGGGTCCGGCGATACTGCCCCGGGTGCCGACGGTCAGGCTCGACATCGAATACGACGGCGGGGATTTCCGCGGCTGGGCCCGCCAGCCGGGGCTGCGAACCGTGCAGGGCGAGCTGGAGACCGCGCTGGCGACGGTGCTGCGCGAGGAGGTGCGGCTGACCGTCGCCGGACGCACCGACACCGGTGTCCACGCCCTGGGGCAAGTGGCGAGCTTCGAGACCGCGAACGGGCCGCCGGACAGCCTCGCCCGCAGCCTCAACGGCCTTTGTCCGGACGACGTGGCGGTGAGGGCCGCCAGCCTGGCGACCGATGGCTTCGACGCCCGCCGCGACGCCACCTCGCGCAGCTACCTGTACCGGGTGCTGGCTCGGCGCGCTCCGAGCCCCTTCGAGCGCGGGCGCGCCCTCTGGTGGCCCCACCGGATCGACGAGGAGGCGCTGGGAGCCTGCGCGGCGGCCCTCGCCGGCACCCACGACTTCACCGCCTTCACCCCCACCCAGACCGACCACGTGCGCTTCCGGCGCGACGTCTTCGCCGCCTCCTGGCAGCGGCAGGGCGACCTGCTCGCCTTCCGCATCACCGCCGACGCCTTCATGCGCAACATGGTCCGCGCCCTGGTCGGCACGATGCTCGAAGTCGGCAGCGGCCGCCGCGATCTGCGGGGCTTCGAAGCGCTCCTACGGGGGGCTCACCGCACCGAGGGCGGCGACACCGCGCCGCCCCATGGGCTCTATCTGGAGTCGGTCTCCTACGAGCGGGGCTAGACCAGCTCGAGGTAGACCATCTCGGTGGAGTCGCTCCGCCGCGGGCCCAGTTTGACGATGCGGGTGTAGCCGCCCGGACGCGTCGCGTAGCGAGGCGCCACCTCGTCGAACAGCTTGTGGACGATGAACTTGTCGTTGTGGAGGCTGGCCAGCGCCTGGCGCCGCGCGTGCAGGTCGCCGCGTTTGGCCAGCGTGATCAGTTTCTCCACCTCGGGCTTCACCGCCTTGGCCTTGGCCTGGCTGGTCTGGATCCGCTCGTGCTCGATCAACTGCTTGGAGAGGTTGGAGAGCAGCGCCCGGCGATGGGCAGCGTCGCGGCTGAGCTTGTTGCGCTTCTTTTTGTGCCGCATTGGATCCTCCGCTCCGTTCTCCGCCGCCGCTCTAGTCCTGCTGCAGGTCCAGGCCGCGGGCGTGCAGGGTCTCGATCACTTCCTCGATCGACTTCTGACCGAAGTTCGGGATCGCGTTCAGTTCGGCGCGCGACTTGCGGACCAGGTCGCCGACGGTCTGCACCCCGGCGCGCTTGAGGCAATTGTAGGAACGGACGCCGAGTTCGAGCTCCTCGATCAGGATCTCGTCGAGCCCGTTGCTGCTCGCCCCGCCGTCGCCGGCGCCCGTGGCGAGCGCGTCGCTCGGCATTGCGGCGGCCGGCGGACGGGCGGTCAGCTCCTCGACGCGGTCGGCGTCGGTGAAGATCGCCAGGCTCTTGATCAGGATCTCGGAGGCCTCGCGCAGCGCCGCCCCGGGCTCGATCGAGCCATCGGTCTCCAGCTCAAGGGTCAGTTTGTCGAAGTCCGTGCGCTGGCCGACGCGAGCCGCCGCAACCGCGTAGGAGGCGCGGCGGATCGGCGAGAAGATCGAATCGATCGGGATCACGCCGATCGGCTGCTCATCGGACTTGTTCTCTTCGGCGGGCGAGTAGCCGCGGCCGCGGCCGATCGTCAGGTAGACCTCGAGTTTGGTTTTTTTCTCCAGCGTGGCGATCGGGGCCTCGGGGTTGAGGATCTCGACGCCGGAGGGCAGGTCGATGTCCTTGGCCTTCACCTCGCCGGGGCCCGTGGCGACCAGCGGAGCCTCCACCTCGTCGGCGTCGGTGTGCATGCGGACGACCAGGTCCTTGAGGTTGAGGACGATGTCGGTGACGTCCTCTTTGACGCCGGGCACGGTCGAGAACTCGTGCGCGACGCCCTCGATCCGGACGCTGGTGATCGCGGCGCCGCCCAGGGAGGACAGCAGGACGCGACGAAGGCTGTTGCCGAAGGTGTAGCCGAAGCCCTTGTCGAGCGGCTCGATGGTGAACGTGCCGCGGCGGTCGTCGACCTTCTCGGAGGTGATGCGGGGAACCTGGAAATCAGTGGTCATGAGTTCCTTGCGTATGGGTGTTTCAGAAATTTCGTGCCCGGACTACTTGGAGTACAGCTCGACGATCAGCTGCTCCTGAACCGGCGCCGAGATCTCGCTGCGCTCGGGGTAGCGCAGGACCTTGGCGGTGAGGGCATCGTGATCGGCCTGCAGCCAGGCCGGAACGGTGGAGACCAGTTCCGTCGCCCGGCGAACCGTGTCGCCGGCCGATGAGCTGGGCTTGATCGAGATGATGTCCTCGGGGCGTACCTGGTAGGACGGGATGTCGACCCGGCGGCCGTTGACCATCCAGTGCCCGTGGTTGACGAGCTGGCGGGCCTGCCGGCGCGAGGCGGCGAAGCCGAGCCGCACCAGCACGTTGTCCAACCGCGACTCGAGCAGCCGCAGCAGATTCTCGCCGGTCACGCCGTCCTGGCGCGAAGCCTTCTCGTAGTAGGCGCGGAACTGTTTCTCCAGCACCTGGTAGTAGCGCCGCGTCTTCTGTTTCTCGCGCAGCTGCAGCCGGTACTCGGACTGCCGCAGGCGACCGCGCCCATGCTCGCCGGGCGGGTAGGAGCGCCGCTCGACACCACACTTGTCGGTGAAGCAGCGCTCGCCCTTGAGGAAGAGCTTCTGGCCCTCGCGACGGCACTGCTTGCATTGCGGGGAGGTATCGCGGGCCATCAGACACGCCTCCGCTTCTTCGGGCGGCAGCCGTTGTGGGCCTGCGGAGAGACGTCCTTGACCGTGGTCACGTCGAGCCCCGCCGCCTGCAGCGAGCGGATCGCCGTCTCGCGGCCCGAGCCGGCGCCCTTGGCGAACACTTCGACCCGTTCGAGGCCGTGTTCCATACCCTTCTTGGCGGCCGCGTCGGCGGTCACCTGGGCGGCGAAAGGCGTCGACTTGCGCGAGCCTTTGAAGCCGGCCGAGCCCGCCGACTCCCAGGCGATCACGTTGCCGTCGGTGTCGGTCAGGGTGACGATCGTGTTGTTGAAGGAAGTCTTGATGTGCGCCTGCCCGTAGGCAACGTTCTTTTTGACGCGACGCCGGGTGCGACCCTTGCCGGGTTTTTTCTCAGCCATGGTCCCTCTCCTACCTGGGCTTCTTCTTGCCGGCGATGCTCAACCGCCGCGGGCCCTTGCGGCCGCGCGCGTTGGTCTTCGTCCGCTGGCCCCGGACCGGCAGGCCGCGGCGATGCCGCAGGCCGCGGTAGGAACCGATCTCCATCAGCCGTTTGACGTTCTGGGAGCGCTCGCGCCGCAGGTCGCCCTCGACCTCACGGCTCTCGACCGCGTCGCGCAGGCGGATGACCTCGTCCTCGGTCAGGTCCTTGGCCTGCGTGCCGGGATCGATTTTGGTCTCCTCGAGGATTTTCTGCGCCGTCGAGTGACCGATCCCGAAGATGTAGGTGAGCCCGATTTCGATCCGTTTGTTGACGGGGATATTGACCCCTGCGATGCGCGCCATGACCTAGCCCTGCCGCTGCTTGTGTCGCGGGTTCTGGCAGATCACGAGGACCGCCCCGTTACGGCGGATTACCTTGCACTTCTCGCACATCGGCTTGACGGAAGCTCGAACCTTCATCGCTCCGGATCTCGTATCGAAAACAGGACTCCTGCGTGCCCCATGAGTCGGACGGCAGGACACAACATTCGGCCCATTGGGCCGACCGAGAAAGATAGCAGGGACGCCCCGGCGACGATCCCCGCCGGGGCGCCTGCCGCTCAGCGCGGCAGGCGTCGGGTCGGCGTCGCCACCTGCTGGAAGGTCGGTCGGTTCTGGAACGGGAAGGACCCGAGCGCGATGCCCGACGTTTCCCGCGGACGGTTCTGGTCGAAGCAGGAGGGCTGCGGGTTGGCGGCGCACTTCCCGTTGCCCCCTCCGTAGAGCTCCTGCGGGGTGACCTTGAGCGCCGCCGCCAGCGTCCGCTGCAGCATCGCGCGGCACTTCTTCTTCGAGCCGCCGCCGCAGTAGACCCGGCTCCACGGCGCCTTCGGCCGGGGGCCGAAGAGGTCGCGCAGGTCCTTGTCGACGTAGCTGTACCAGCCGTCGTCGAAGTCGGGCGCCTGCGGGGAGCCGCCGATCACCGAGCCGGTCTGCAGCATCCCGAGCAGACGTTCGTAGGCCTTGCCGCCGAGCACCGGCTTGAACTCGGCTTCCAGCAGCTTCGGCCACCAGGCGTCCATCAGCTCGATCGCCGGCGTTTCTTCGTCGACCCCGTCGCGGTTGAGATCGCGGCGGTGGGCGCCGTTCTTCACCCAGGTGCGCAG
Source organism: Solirubrobacterales bacterium (assembly GCA_036393155.1). Classification (GTDB taxonomy): domain Bacteria; phylum Actinomycetota; class Thermoleophilia; order Solirubrobacterales; family 70-9; genus VAYN01. The sequence goes on from DASVWP010000001.1 coordinate 16,124, forward strand.
CGTCGAGAGCGCTTCGCGGAGCTTCGGCGAGGACGGCTTGCCGATCGCCTTGAAGATGATCGGCAGCAGCTTGTATCCGCGCAGGTCCTGGGTGGCCGGTTCCTCCATCGCCTGGATCAGCTGGACGATCGACATCTTACGGTTGCCCTTGGTCGCCGCCTTGACCTTGTCGGCGATCATCTGCGAACGGAAGACCGGCCCGTAGTCGTACTTGTCGTCCGCCGCCGCCCATTCCGGTGCCTGCTTGTTGTTCCAGGAGACCAGGTACGGCGGGTCGACCGCCTGTGGGTGCTTGGAGAAGGGCAGCCAGTCGGCCATGTGGGTCTTCGGGTCATACCCCTTCCAGTCGTACTTGCCGGTCCCCAGGACGGGGAAGTCCGGCGAGGTGCCGCGGGCGCGCTGCGGCATCCAGCCGGAGAGTGCGTAGGCGATGTGTTCGGAGTCCACGTAGGACCAGTTGAAGAGGAAGTTGATGTGCGAGATCGCTTTCTTGAAGCCCTGCACGCCGGTCACGTAGCCGGGTTCGTTCAGCTCCGAGAACCCGATCACCGAGTCGGCCTCGTGGAAGTAGGTGCTGCGCTCATGGACGAAGGCGACCTTCTTCTTGCCGACCTTGCCGCGGGCGAAGACGATGCCGTGGACGGTGCGGTAGGCGGTCAGAGTCTGCGAGCCCGCCGGCGTGGTGTCGATCGTGTTCGGCGTCCAGCTCTCGGTCTTGGTCAGCTTTTCCATCGCCAGGCACTTGCCCTTGTAGAGGTAGTGGAAGCGGTCCTTGCAGAGGACCTCGGCGACGGTGTCGGTATTGTCGGAGGTCGCCGTGGTCGCGCTCCAGGCGTAGTCGGTGCCGTGCCCGAGCTCGACGTAGAGGTTGACCCCGGCGAAGGCGGCGCCGCGAGCGTCGATGCCGGGTCCGTGCAGGTCCTCCTCCATCAGCACCTGGGGGATGTAGTAGCCGACCTGCGGGCCCATCACGGCGATCGGGTGGCCGGTGGTCGAGTGCTTGGCGGAGACCAGCTCCCAGTTGGAGGCATGGCCGGCACGGCGCAGCATTTCGCGCAGCTGCGCGCCGATGCCCTGCGGGGCTCCGGTCGCCTCCGAGGCGCTGGCGGTGGCCACCGGGTGCACCGAGCCCGGCTTCGGCAGCGCCAGGCCGCGCTTGGCGAAGGCGCTGCGGGTCTCGTACGGGAAGGGCTTGGAGATCGTCGTCGGCGCTTCCGGGTCGTTCTTGGAGCGGAAGCCCAGCCAGGCCCTGCGACCGGCCTTCTTGCCCATCCGTTCGACCATCGCCTCCATCGTCAGGGCCGAGTTCAGCTCGTTGCCGCCCCCGCGACCGAAGATCCCGCCGACCAGCGAGGCGACGGCCAGCACGTCGGTCGGTTTCCACGGTTCCATCGGCTTGTTGATGAACGAGTACTCGGCCGGTTCGAGCTGTTTGGGGTCGGCTTTGGCGGCGGCGATGTAAGCGTTGATGCCTTCGACGTAGGCGTCGAGGTCTTCGATCGCCTGCTGGCCGGCCCGCCCGTAGTCCTTGGGGGTTTCGGCGATCGCCTTTTCCAGGTCGGCTTCGGTGTAGGGCGCGAATCCCCACTGGCTGGCATCGGTTTCGGCGTTGGAGCCGCCAAGGAAGGAGGCGAGTTCGGCGCGGCCGGTGTGGCGCAGCACGTCCATCAGGAAGAGCCGGTCCTGGGCGCCCGCGTAGCCGGCGCCGAACATGGTGTCGGCGCGGGTTTCCCCGTATATGTGCGGAATCCCGTAGGCCTTGTCGCGGACGATCGTCGTCCCGGGCCTCGGTTCGATCGTCGATTCGACTTCGCCGGCGGGGACGCCGAAGGTGGCGTCCTTGAAGTAGCTGGGGATCTGCGCTTCGGTCAGCCCGGGGCTGCCATAGAGGAGGTTTTCGTAGAGCGGCTGCTGGTCGGCGTAATGCGGCGGGATCGCCCGCAGGGGGCTTTTGAAAGCGAAGACCTGGCTGATCGTGTCGAGGCCGTTCTCCCCTGGCGGCAGCACGTTGCGGAAGCCGCCCGCGTCATTGGTGCCGTAGGGCTGCACGGCCGCACCGGCGGCCGGGGCAGCAAACACGGCAAGCGCGCCGAGCAGCGCGGAAACCACAGCAAGACGAACGAAACGACGCACGGTCTCTCCTTCCGTTGCGGCGCCCCAACCGCAGTCCCCAGCCTAGCGGTCGGCGTGGTCGCCGGCCAGCGCTTCGCGGCTACTCGGCTTCGTGCCAGGGGGTGAGGATCCGCGGGCCCTCGGCGGTGACGGCGACCGTGAACTCGAAATGAGCGGCCAGCGAGCCGTCCTCGGAGAAGACCGACCAGCCGTCGTCGCCCATCCGCACCAGCGGGCCGCCGGCGTTGACCATCGGCTCGATCGCCAGCACCATTCCCTCCTCCAGCTCCGGTCCCTTGCCCGGCTCGCCGAAGTTCGGGACCTGCGGCTCCTCGTGCATCTCGCGCCCGATGCCGTGGCCGACCAGGGTGCGGATGATCGACAGGCCCTCGATCTCGACCGCCCGCTGGATCGCCGCCGAGACGTCGCCGAGGTGGTTCCCGGGACGCATCTGCTCGACGCCCGCGAACAGGGAGGCCTGGGTGACGTCGAGGAGCTTGCGGGCCTCCGGGCCGATCGAGCCGACCGGCACGGTCATCGCCGCGTCGGCCACCCAGCCGTCCTTGACCACGCCGACGTCGATCGAGAGGACGTCGCCGCGCTTCAGCTCGTAGGCGCCCGGGATCCCGTGCACGACCATCGAGTTGGGCGAGGCGCAGATCGAGCCCGGGAAGCCGCGGTAGCCCTTGAAGGCCGGCGTCGCACCCTGGGAGCGGATGAACTTCTCCGCCGCGGCGTCCAGCTCCTCGGTGGTGATGCCCGCCCGGGTCTTCGACTCGAGCATTTTCAGGCAGCGGACCAGGATCTCCCCGGCGGCCGCCATCTGATCGATCTGCTCGGGAGTCTTGCGCGTGATCATCCGATACACGCTAGACGGCCTCGTCCTGCTCCAGGCGCATCGTCGCCAGGGTCCGGCGGATCTCCTCTTCGACCGCGTCCGGGGCCTCCTCGCCGGCGATCCGGCGCAGGACGCCGCGGTGGTCGTAGTAGTCGACCAGCGGCTCGGTCTTCTCATGGTAGGTCTCGAGACGCTTGCGGATCACCTCGGGCTTGTCGTCGTCGCGGACGATCAGCTCCGAGCCGTCGAGATCGCAGACCCCCTCCTTCTCGGGGGGGTTGAATTCGACGTGGAAGACGTGCCCGTTGGCGGCGCAGGTGCGGCGCCCGCCGAGCCGGCGCACCACCTCGTCGTCGGAGACGTCGATCAGCAGCACCGCGGCGACCGCGTGCCCCAGCTCCGTCAGCTTGGCGTCGAGAGCCTCCGCCTGCGGCGTCGTCCGCGGGAAGCCGTCGAGGATGAAGCCATCGCGCGCCTCGGCTCCGCCGAGCCGCTCGGCGATCACGCCGACGATCACCTCGTCGGGCACCAGGTCACCCCGATCCATGTACCCCTTCGCGGTCCGGCCCAGCTCGGTTTCCTCGCGCACCGCCGCGCGCAGGATGTCGCCGGTGGCGTAGTACGGCAGCCGCAGGTCTTCCTGCAGGCGCTCTCCTTGGGTCCCCTTGCCCGACCCCGGAGGGCCGAGGAGGACGAGATTCAGCTCAGGCATGCAGGGAGCCTAGTGACTGCAGCGCTTCGTCGGCTTCCTATTTGAGGAAGCCCTCGTAGTTGCGCATCATCAGCTGCGCCTCGAGCTGCTTGACCGTGTCCAGCGCGACGCCGATCACGATCAGGATCGAGGTGCCGCCGAAGTAGAAGTTGGCCGAGGTCTGGCTGATCAGGATGGTCGGCAACGCCGCCACCGCGCCGAGGTAGAGCGCGCCGGGGAAGGTGAGCCGCGAGAGGATCCGGTCCAGGTACTCGGCCGTCGGCCGGCCGGGCCGCACGCCGGGGATGAAGCCGCCGTATTTTTTCAGGTTGTCGGCCTGGTCCACGGGGTTGAAGGTGACCGCCGTGTAGAAGTAGGTGAAGAGGATGATGAAGAAGACCTCGCCGACCACGTAGGGCCAGCTGCTGGGACTGAAGAATTCGGCGAAGTTGTTGGCCGCGGGGGTGTTGATCAGCTGGCCGATCGTCGGCGGGAAGGCCATGATCGAGGCCGCGAAGATGACCGGGATGACGCCGGCCATGTTGACCCGCAGCGGCAGGTAGGTCGAGCCGCCGGAGGTCATTTTCCGGCCGACGACCCGTTTCGCGTACTGGACCGGGATCCGGCGCTGGCCCTCCTGGACGAAGACGATCGCGACGATCACCGCCAGGGCGATGAACGGCATCATCACCACGAAGACCTGGTCGGAGTTGTTCCACCACTTGGTGAGCCCGGTGGGGATCGAGGAGGCGATCGAGGCGAAGATCATCAGCGAGATCCCGTTGCCGATCCCGCGCTGGGTGATCAGCTCGCCCAGCCACATAAGCAGGGTGCAGCCGGCGGTCAGGCAGATGACGATCAGCATGGTCTTGGGAAAGGTGAGGTTGCCGACGACGCTGGCGCCCTGTTCTTTGCCGAGCGAGCGGAAGAGGAAGACGTAGCCCAGCGACTGGGCGAAGGCCAGGCCGACGGTCAGGTAGCGCGTGTACTGGGTGATCTTCTGTTGCCCGACCTCGCCCTCTTTCTGCAGGCGCTCCAGCGAGGGCACCACCACGGTCAGCAGCTGCAGGATGATCGAGGCCGTGATGTAGGGCATGATCCCCAGCGCGAACAGGCTGAGGCGCGAGAGGCTGCCGCCCGAGAAGGTGTTGAGGAAGCCGAGGATCCCCGAGCCGCCGAAGTTGCCGGAGATTTCCTTGACGGCGTTGACGTTCACCCCCGGAGCCGGGATGTAGGCGCCGAGCCGGTACAGCGCCAGCATCGCTGCCGTGAACGCAAGTTTCTTGCGAATGTCGGCAACGCTGAAAGCGTTGAGAATAGTCCTGAGCATTACGGCTCCAGATTGTGACAGGAACCGCCGGCCGCTTCTATCTGCTCCTTTGCGGCCGCGCTGAACGCATGCGCGTGAACCTCGAGCTTCTTCTTGATCTCGCCGCGGGCGAGGATCTTCACCGGGTCGGAGCGCTTGGCCAGGCCCTTCTCCTTCAGCGTCGCGGGCGTCACCTCGGCCCCGGCGTCGAAACGCTCCTCGAGGTCGCTGAGGTTGACCGGCTGCGTCTTCGTGCGGAAGTTCTCGAACGGCATCGACTGCTTTTTGTGCGGGCCGCGCAGCTTTCGCATCCGCATGTGAATCGGGTTCTGGCCGCCCTCGTAGTTGGCCTTTTCCTTCGCGCCCGAGCGCGAGCCGGCGCCCTTGTGGCCGCGGCCGGAGGTCTTGCCGTTGCCGCTGCCCTCGCCGCGACCGATCCGCTTGCGGGCCTTTTTCGAGCCGGGCTTCGGCTTCAGGTTGTGGAGACCGATCTCCTCGGAGCGCGGCGTCTCGGCCATCAGGAGACCTCCACCAGGTGCGAGACCACGCGCAGCTGACCCTGCAGCTGCTCGGAATCCTTCAGCTCCACGGTCTTGCCGATCCGGCCCAGCTTGAGGGCCTTCAGGGTCGCTTTCTGGTTCGGGTTGGTGCCGTTGGCGGATTTCACCTGGCGAATCTTCACCGCGCTCACGACTGACCCTCCTCGGCCTGCGCCTCATTCTCGACAGCCGCATCCTCAGCCAGCGCCTCCTCGGCCGGCGGGGCTTCGTCAGCCTCGGACGCTGCATCCGCGGGTGGCGTCGTAGGGGGGACCTCCCCCGAGGAAGCCTTAGCTACCGGAGGGGGAGATGGGTCCCCTGCGGCGACAGGGCCCGGGGCCAGATGCTCTCCATCTGAAGACGCCCCGTTGCCAAGACCGAGCACCTCGGTCACGGTCAGCCCACGCAGCTCGGCAACCTCCTCGGGCCGGCGCAGCCGGATCAGGCCGTCCATCGTCGCCTTGACCAGGTTGATCGGGTTCTGGGTGCCGATGCTCTTGGTCAGCACGTCACGCACCCCGCCCAGCTCGAGCACGGCGCGGACGCCGCCGCCGGCGATCACGCCGGTACCGGGGCTGGCCGGGCGCAGGACGACGTGCCCGGCGCCGAAGCGACCGATGATCCGGTGGGTGATCGTCTGCCCGTATTTCGGCACCCGGATCAAGTTCTTGCGAGCGTCCTCGACGCCCTTCTGGATCGCCAGCGGGACCTCGCGGGCCTTGCCGTAACCGATCCCGACGACCCCCTCCTCGTCGCCGACGGCGACCAGGGCGGTGAAGGAGAAGCGCCGACCGCCCTTGACCACCTTGGCCACGCGGTTGATCTCGATGACGCGCTCCTGCAGGTCGAGCCCGCGCGGGCTGACCGTCTCGACGTTCTTGCTTTCCATTCCCTTCATAAGCAGCGGCCCAAAGTAGCGAACTAGAAGGCCAAGCCCCCCTCTCGCGCTCCGTCGGCCAGCGCCTTGACGCGACCGTGGTACTGGTAACCGCCGCGATCGAAGACGCAGGTCTCGATCCCGGCAGCCTTGGCCCGCTCGGCCAGCAGCTGTCCGGCCTGCTTGGCCTGCTCGCTGGCGGTGAGCTTGCGCAGGTCCGGCTCGATCCAGTTGACCGCGGCCACCGTGTGGCCATTCGTGTCGTCGATCAGCTGGGCGAAGATTCCCTTGTTGGAGCGGAACACCGAGAGCCGCGGACGCTCGGCCGTGCCCTTGACACGGGCGCGGACCCGGCGCCGCCGGCGCAGCCGGCGCTGTTCCTTGGTGACGACCGTCATGCGCGCTTACCGACCTTTCGCAGAACCTGCTCGTCTTTGTAACGGATGCCCTTGCCCTTGTAGGGCTCCGGCGGGCGGCGCTTGCGGATGTCCGCGGCGACCTGCCCGACCAACTGCTTGTCGATGCCCCTGATGATGATTTCCGTCGGCTGCGGGACCTCGAAGTCGATGCCCTCCGGCGCCGCGATCGAGACCGGGTGCGAGAAGCCCAGGGCGAGCTCGAGGTTTTTCCCTTTCAGCGCCGCGCGGTAGCCGACGCCCTGGATCTCCAGCCGCTTCTCGAAGCCGTCGGTGACGCCCTCGACCATGTTCGCGATCAGGCTGCGGGTGAGGCCGTGCAGGGCGCGGTGCTCGCCGCGGTCGGTCGGCCGGGTGACGGTCACGACCCCCTCGGCGTGCTCGACCGCCATGTCGGGCGAGAAGCTCTGGCTCAGCTCCCCCTTCGGGCCCTTGACGCCGATCCGCCCAGGGGCGATGTCGACCGTGACGGCCTCGGGGACGGGGACGGGTTTTCTTCCGATTCGACTCATTCTCTGCTCACTCGAAGGCTCTACCAGACGTAGGCCACGACCTCGCCGCCAACGCCCTTGGACCGGGCTTCGTGACCCGTCATCACACCGTGGGAGGTGCTGACGATCGCGGTGCCGGTGCCACCCTGGACGCGCGGCACGTTGTTGTGGTCGACGTAGCGCCTGCGGCCGGGCCGGGAGACCCTTTCGATGCCAAGGATGACAGGGCGACGGTCCTCGGTGTACTTGAGGCGAACGCTGATCGCCTCACCCACCGGCGCGGGTTTGCGATGGAAGTCGGTGATGTAGCCCTGCTCCTTGAGGATGCGCGACATCTCCAGCTTCAACCCCGAGAACGGGATCTCCACCTCGTCGTGGCCGGCGCGGATCGCGTTGCGGATCCGGGTCAAGTAATCGGCGATGGGATCGGTCTGCATCGTGCTACCAGCTCGACTTGGTCATGCCGGGGATGTAGCCCTCGTGTGCGGCCTCGCGCAGGCAGATCCGACAGAGGCCGAACTTGCGGTAGTAGGCGCGGGGGCGGCCGCAACGACGGCAGCGGTTGTAGGCCCGGCTCTTGAACTTGGCTTTGCGGCCCTGGCGGACCTTCTGTGAAGTCTTGGCCATCGTCAGCTCTCCTCGCCGGCCTGGCTCTCACCGGCTTCGTCATTTCCACCCTCGGCACCGCTCTCGCCTTCATCCGTTTCCGGCTTGGCGTAGGCCTCGGGGTTCTCCTCTTTCAACTGCTCCAGCGCCGCCTGCTCGACCTCGGCCCGCTGGCGAGCCTCCTCTTTGCGCTTCTCCTCCTCGGCCGCCGCTTCTTCGGCTTCGCGCTCGGCCTGGCCGGGACGACCCTCCTGGGCGAACGGCATCCCCAGCCCGAGCAGCAGCTCGAAAGCCTCGAGGTCGGTCTTCGCCGAGGTGTTGATCGTGACGTCGAGGCCACGCACCACGTCGACCGAGTCGTAGTCGATTTCCGGGAAGATCAGCTGCTCTTTGACGCCCATCGAGTAGTTGCCCCGACCGTCGAAGGAGCGCGGGTTGAGGCCGCGGAAATCGCGGATCCGCGGCACCGCGATCGAGGTCAGGCGATCGAGGAACTCCCACATGCGGGCGCGGCGCAGGGTCACGGAGACGCCGACCGGCATCCCCTCACGGACCTTGAAGGACGCGATCGACTTGCGGGCGCGGCGCACGTTGGGCATCTGGCCGGCGATCGTCGCCAGCTGGTTCTGGGCGTTTTCAAAGGAACGGGCGTCCTGTTTCTCGGTGCCCAGGCCCATGTTGAGGGTGATCTTGATCAGGCGCGGCGCCTCCATCGGCGTCGAGTAGCCGAATTTGCGCGTCAGCGCCGGCAGGACGTCCTGCTCGTAGCGTTCGCGCAGGCGCGGCGGCGGCGCCGCCTGCGAGGTCGGGGTCATCGTTGCCTCCATCAGTCGATCGCCGCCCCGCTGCGCTTGGCGTAGCGCACGCGCTTGCCGCTGTCGCGTTTGACGCCGACGCGGGTGGCCTTGTTGCCTTTGGGATCGAGCAGCATCACGTTGGAGACGTGGATCGGCCCCTCCTTCTCGACGATCCCACCGGCCTGCGCTTTGCTCGCGTCCTGCGAGGGCCGCGGCCGTTCGTGGCGCTTGACCAGGTTCAGGCCCTCGACGAAGACGCGGTTCTTCTTCGGCTCCGTGCGCACGACGCGCCCGGTCTTGCCGGCGTCCTTGCCGCTGATCACGACCACCTGGTCGTCGGTCCTGATGCGCATCGACTTCGACATCAGAGGACCTCGGGTGCGAGCGAGATGATTTTCATGAAGTTGCGATCGCGGAGTTCGCGCGCCACCGGACCGAAGATGCGGGTCCCACGCGGGTTGTTGCTCGCCGGGTCGATCAGCACCGCGGCGTTCTCGTCGAAGGAGATGTAGGTGCCGTCGGGGCGGCCCAGCGGCTTGCGGGTGCGCACGACGACGGCCTGGACGACCTCGCCCTTGCGGACGCCGCCCTGCGGGCTGGCCGATTTCACCGTCGCGGTGATCACGTCGCCGACCGTCGCGTAGCGGCGGTGCGAGCCGCCCTTGACGCGGATGCAGAGGATCTCGCGAGCGCCCGAGTTGTCGGCGACCTTCAGTCTGGACTCCTGCTGGATCATCTCGCCTTACCTCGCTTTCTCCACCACGTCGACCAGGCGCCAGCGCTTGGTCTTGGAGAGCGGCCGCGTCTCGACGACGCGCACGACGTCGCCCTCGCCCGCCTCGTTGCGCTCGTCGTGCGCGTGCAGCTTGGTCGAGCTGCGGACGATCTTCTCGTAAGTCCGGTGCCGGCGGGCGATGTCGATCCGCACGGTGATCGATTTGTCCCCTTTGCTGGAGACGACGATGCCCTGACGCACCTTGGCGGCGTTGGACTCCCGCTCGGCCGGCGGGGTGCCGGTGCCGGGGGTGTGTGCCGCCTTCGCGGCAGCCCGCTGCTTGCGACGCAGCGCCGCCTTGCGCTGGCGCTCCTTGAGACGTTCGGCCTTGCGCTCCTCGGGATCGCCGGAACGAGCCTTGCGCGGGCGCCGCGATTTCCGCAGCCGCCGCCGCTCCTTCCAAGGCAGCTCGTCCTCCGGATTCGCTTCCGCCTCAGGTTCAGCAGCCGGAGCCTCCTCAGCCGCCGGAGCCTCAGCCTCCTCGGACTCTGCAGCCTGAGCGTCAGCCTCCTCGGACTCTGCAGCGGGTGGCGACGATGAGGTGTCCTCGGAACCTGGTTCCGAGGGGGCCTCATCGGAGACAGGACCCGCTGCCTCAGCAGCCTGGTCCTGAACCTCCTCGGCCTGCGGCTCGTCAGTCGTCTCGTCTTTTTTCGTCTCGTCGTCGCTCATGCTCGTCTGGTCTCTTTCTCAACATCGATGCCGCGGCTCCGGGCCACGGTCAGCAGGCGGGCCACGTCGCGCTTGGCGTGTTTCAGCCGCGCGGTGTTCTCGAGCTCGCCGGTGGCGTGCCGGAAGCGCAGGTTGAACGCCTCCTGCTTGGCGTCGACGAGTTTGGCGATCAACTCGTCGTCTTTCAAATTGTGGACCTCGGCCGCCTTCATCAGCCCTCAGCCCCCTCCCGTTTGACGAATTTCGTTTTCACGGGAAGCTTGTGGCCGGCGAGGCGGAGCGCTTCGCGCGCCAGATCCTCGGGCACGCCGGCGAGCTCGAACATCACCTTGCCCGGCTTGACCACGGCGACCCAGCCCTCCGGGTTGCCCTTGCCGGAGCCCATCCGCGTCTCGGCGGGCTTCTTCGTGTAGGGCTTGTCCGGGAAGACGTTGATCCAGACCTTGCCGCCACGTTTGATCTTGCGCGTCATCGCGATACGAGCGGCCTCGATCTGACGGTTGGTGATCCAGCCGCGCTCCAGCGACTTGATCCCGTACTCGCCGAAGGCGACGGTACTGCCGCCCTTGGTGTTGCCGCGCATCCGCCCGCGGAACTGCTTGCGGTGCTTGACCCGCTTCGGCATCAACATCAGCGACCACCTCCCCCACGGGGCCCACGGCCGCCGCCGCCACCGGGACCGCGGCCGCCACCGCCGGGCCCACGACCGCCGCCGGGCCCGCCTCCGCGACCACCGCGGCCGCCACGGTCACCGGGACCACGGCCGCCACGATCTCCGCGGGGACCGCGATCGCGATCGGGCCGACCGCCGCGACCGGACTGCGCGGGTGCCTCGTCGCCGGAGACCAGGTCGGAGCGGAAGCCCTCGGGCATCACCTCGCCCTTGTTGATCCAGCATTTGACGCCAATCCGTCCGGTGGTCGTCCGCGCCTCGAAGAAGCCGTAGTCGATGTCGGCGCGCAGCGTGTGCAGCGGCACCCGGCCGTCGGAGTAGCTTTCGGTGCGGGCCATCTCGGCGCCGCCGAGCCGGCCGGAGACCTGGACCTTGACGCCCTTGGCGCCGGAGCGCATCGCCGAGGTGAGGGCGCGTTTCATCGCCCGCCGGAAGGCAACCCGGTTCTGCAGCTGCTCGGCGATCGACTGGGCGACCAGCTTGGCGTCGAGCTCGGGCCGTTTGACCTCGCGGATGTTCACTTTCACCGGGCTGCCGGTGAGCTTGTGCAGCTCTTTGCGCAGGGCGTCGACTTCCGAGCCGGACTTGCCGATCACGATGCCGGGCCGAGCGGTGTGGATGTCGACGGCCACCTCACCGCGGCGCTCGATCGTGATGTTCGAGAGCCCCGCGTGCGAGAGCTTGTTGACGATGTGGTCGCGAATCTGCAGGTCTTCCTGCAGGACGTCGGCGAAGTTTTTCTCCTCGAACCAGTTCGACTTCCAGTCGTGGATGTAGCCGACACGGAAACCCTCGGGGTGGATCTTCTGTCCCATGCTCCTAGTCCTCCGCCGGGGTCAGAGCCACGGCGATGTGGCTGGTTCGCTTGTTGATCGGGGTAGCCCGCCCGAGCGCCCGCGGCCGGAACCGGCGCAGCGTCGGGCCCTCGTCGACGGTGATCGAGGCAATGCGCATCTCGTCACCGACGAGGTCGTGGTTGTTCTCCGCGTTGGCGGCCGCCGAGTTGATCAGCTTCTGGATCGGCAGGGCGGCTCCGCGGGGGGAGAACTGAAGCAGGGCTCGGGCGCTTTCGATGTGCATCCCGCGCACCTGGTCGGCGATCAGCCGCGCCTTGCGCGGGGCGATCCGCACGTAGCGGGCGCTGGCCTTGACGACCGGGGGCGCCGCCGGAGCTTTCGGAGCGGCTTTTTTCGCCGGCTCTTTTTTAGCTTTGCCTTTGGCAGCTTTTTTCGAAGCGGCTTTCTCGTCTTTGGCGGCGGGTTTTTTCGCGCCCTCTTTTTTCGACGGCTCTTTTTTGGCAGCGGCTTTTTTCGCGGGTTTTTTCGCAGCGTCTTTTTTCGCCGCTTTTTTGGTGGCCGCTTTCTCGTCCGCGGCTTTCGCAGCCTCGGATTTTTTCGTCGCTTTTTTCGCCTCGTCCGCCATCGTCAGTCCTTGCCGCCATGCGAGCGGAACGTGCGGGTCGGGGCGAACTCGCCGAGCTTGTGACCGACCATCGACTCGGAGATGAAGACCGGGACGTGCTTCTTGCCGTCGTGCACAGCGATCGTGTGCCCGACCATCTCGGGGAAGATCGTCGAGGTCCGCGACCAGGTTTTCACCATCTGTTTTTTCCCGGCCTCGTTCATCGAGGTGATCCGGCCCATCAGCCGCTCCTCGACCCACGGGCCCTTTTTCGTCGAGCGCCCCATCAGCGACCACCCTTCTTCTTGCCGCGCCGGCGGCCGCGGACGATGTAGCGATCGGACTGCTTGCCCTTCTTGCGGGTCCGGTAGCCGAGAGTCGGTTTGCCCCACGGGGTCACCGGGTGCCCACCGGGCGTGTGGTGCGCCTCGCCGCCGCCGTGCGGATGGTCGACGGGGTTCATCGCCACGCCGCGGGTGTGCGGGCGCTTGCCCTTGTGACGGCTGCGGCCGGCCTTGCCGACCTTGAGGTTCTGGTGCTCGGCGTTGGAGAGGACTCCGACGGTCGCCCGGCACTCGGCGCGGACCATCCGCATCTCCGAGGAGGGCAGGCGCAGGGTGACCATCTCACCCTCCTTGGCGACCAGCTGGATCGAGGCGCCGGCGGAGCGGCCGAGCTTGCCGCCCTGGCCGGGGATCAGCTCGACGTTGTGGACGATCGTGCCGGTCGGCATCTGCCCCAGGGCCATCGCGTGGCCGGGTTTGATGTCGGCCTCCGGCCCGGATTTGACGGCATCGCCGACTTTCAGCTGCGCCGGGGCGAGGATGTAGTCCTTGTACCCGTCGGCGTAGTGCAGGAGGGCGATGTAGCAGCTGCGGTTCGGGTCGTACTCGATCGTCGCGACCTTCGCGGGCACGCCGTCCTTCAGACGCTTGAAGTCGATCTTGCGGTAGCGCCGCTTGGCACCGCCCCCGCGGTGGCGGGCGGTGACGCGGCCGTTGACATTGCGACCGCCGGACTTTTTCAGCCCCTCGGTCAGCTTCCGCTCCGGCTCCGACGCGGTCACCTGCTCGCGCAGCGGGTAGGTCGCGAAGCGGCGGCCGGGGCTGGTCGGTTTGGTTTTTCGGTTCGGCATCTCTCAGGCTCCCTAGGCGGTCTCCGCGCCCTCGAACAGATCGATCCGCTCGCCTGGCGCGAGCTGGACGATCGCCTTCTTCCAGGCCCGCGTGCGACCGCGGGTGAGGCCGCGGCGCTTCGGCTTCGAGCGCACCTTGGCGGTCCGCACCTCGGCGACGTTGACCCCGAAGACCTCTTCGACCGCCTGGGCGATCTGGGTCTTGTGGGCGCGGTCGTCGACCCGGAACGTGTACTTGCCCTCGGCGATCAGGGCGTAGCTCTTCTCCGAGATCACCGGGCGGATCAAGATCGTGCGCGCGTCCATCAGCCGAGCCTCTCCTGCAGGGTTGCCAGGGCCGCTTCGGAAACCACCAGCGAGGCGGCGCCGATCACGTCGGCGACGCCGGTGGCGCCGACCTCGAGGACGTGCGCGCTGGGGATGTTGCGGAAGCTCTTCATCGCCCCCGTCTCCTCGGCGGCGAGGACGACCAGGGTCGGGGTCCTGGCGCCCCATTTGGCCAGCGCGGTCGCCGCCTGCTTGGTCGAGGGAGCCTCGAAGCCGGCGGCGTCGAGGATCGCCACGCTGCCCCGCTCGGCGTGGACCGAGAGGGCCGAGCGCATCGCCCGCCGGCGCGCTTTGCGGTTCACCTTGACCGTGTACTTGCGCGGCTTCGGACCGAAGGCGACGCCGCCGCCGAAGCGGTTGGGGACGCCGAGCGAGCCGACGCGGGCGCGGCCGGTGCCCTTCTGACGCCAGGCCTTGGCGGTGGTGAAGGAGACCTCGCCGCGGGTCAGGGTCGAGGCGGTGCCGCGACGGCGCGACGCCAGGTCGGCGCGGGCGGCCTCGTGGACCAGCGACTGGTGGAAGGGCTCGGCGAAGAGCTCTTTGGGCAGCTCCGCTTTGGTCGTCTTGCCGAGCACAGTGGCTTTAGACATCGGAGCGCACCTCGACGATCGAGTTGCGGGACCCGGGGACCGAGCCCTTGATCAGCAGCAGATTGCGGTCGGCATCGACGTCGGCGATCTCCAGCCCCTTCTGGGTGATCCGCTTGTTGCCCATCTGACCGGGCATCCGCATCCCTTTGAAGACACGGGCGGGGAAGGCGCTGGCGCCGATCGAGCCGGGGGCGCGGACGTTGTGGGAGCCGTGGGTGACCGGGCCGCGGCTGAAGTTGTGACGCTTGATGCCCCCCTGGAAGCCCTTGCCGATCGAGATCCCGGCGACCTTGACCTTCTGGCCGGCCTCGAAGCCGGCGACCGTGACGTCGTCGCCGACCTTCGGGCCCTCGTCCTCCTCGGCGCCGAGATCCTCGTCGCGGAACTCGACCAGGTGGCGCATCGGCGCCGCCCCGGCCTTCTTCAGGTGGCCTTCCTCGGCCTTGCTGAGCTTGCCCTGCTTGACCTCGCCGAAGGCGAGCTGGACGGCGTCGTAGCCGTCGCGATCACGGTTGCGGACGGCGGTCACCTTGCAGGGGCCGGCTTCGATCACCGTGACCGGAACCACGGTGCCGTCCTCGCGGAAGACCTGCGTCATGCCCAGCTTCTTGCCCAGGATCGCGGCCATCGCTCAGAGCTTGATCTCGATGTCGACCCCGGCCGGCAGCGAGTCCAGGCGCTGCAGCGAGTCGACGGTTTTCGGCGAAGGCTGGAGGATGTCGATCAGCCGCTTGTGCGTGCGGATCTCGAAGTGCTCGCGCGAGTCCTTGTCCTTGAACGGCGAGCGGATCACGCAGTAGACGTTTTTCTCGGTCGGCAGCGGCACCGGACCGGAGACGCTGGCGCCGGTCCGCTCGGCGGTCTCGACGATCTCGCGGGCAGCCCGATCTATGGCGTCGTGGTCGTACGCCTTCAAGCGGATCCGAATTTTCTGTGCTGCTATCGCTGCCACTTGCCGTCTTTCGCCTTTTCGTTGTCGGTCTTACCGCGCAATAAGGGCGGGGCCCCTTTTGCTTGGGGCGCCGCCCCGGTCGTATGTCCTTGCAGTTGTCTCCCCGCGGGTGGGCGGAGAAAGGGGCGGACACCGGTCCGCCCCCTGGGTGTGTCGCCTACTCGATGATGTCGCTGACGACCCCCGAGCCGACGGTGCGGCCACCCTCGCGAATGGCGAACCGCAGGCCCTGATCCATGGCGATCGGCTGGATCAGCTCGATCGTCATCTCGACGTTATCGCCCGGCATCACCATCTCGGTCCCCTCGGGGAGGTTGGCGATCCCGGTCACGTCGGTGGTCCGGAAGTAGAACTGAGGCCGGTAGCCGGAGAAGAACGGAGTGTGGCGACCACCCTCCTCCTTCTTCAGGCAGTAGACCTCGGCTTTGAACTTGGTGTGCGGCGTGATCGAGCCCGGCTTGCAGAGAACCTGGCCGCGCTCGATCTCCTCGCGCTTGGTGCCGCGCAGGAGGCAGCCGACATTGTCGCCCGCCTGACCCTCGTCGAGGATCTTGCGGAACATCTCGACCCCGGTCACCGTGGTTTTGCTGCTCTCGGGGTGGATGCCGACGATTTCGACCTCGTCGCCGGTGTTGACGATGCCCTGCTCGATACGGCCGGTCGCGACGGTGCCGCGGCCGGTGATCGAGAAGATGTCCTCGATCGGCATCAGGAACGGCTTGTCGAGCTCGCGGACCGGCTCCGGGATGTAGGAGTCGAGCGCCGCGGCGAGCTCGAAGACGGCCTTCTGGGCCTCTTCGTCGCCTTCCAGCGCCTTCAGGGCCGAGCCCTTGATGATCGGGGTCTCTTCGCCCGGGAAGTCGTATTCGTTGAGCAGGTCCTTGACCTCCTCTTCGACGAGCTCGACGAGTTCGTCGTCGTCGACCATGTCGATTTTGTTGAGGAAGACGACGACGTGCGGCACGTTGACCTGACGGGCGAGCAGGATGTGCTCGCGGGTCTGCGGCATGACGCCGTCGGCCGCGGAGACGACGAGGATCGCGCCGTCCATCTGCGCGGCGCCGGTGATCATGTTCTTCACGTAATCGGCGTGGCCCGGACAGTCGACGTGGGCGTAGTGCCGGTTGTCGGTCTCGTACTCGACGTGCGAGGTCGCGATCGTGATCCCACGTTCCTTCTCCTCGGGAGCGTTGTCGATCTCCTCGAAGCTCTTGGCCTCGGCGCCGCCCTTGGTAGAGAGAGTTTTCGTGATCGCGGCCGTCAGCGTCGTCTTGCCGTGGTCGATGTGACCAATCGTGCCGACGTTCACGTGCGGCTTGTCGCGCTCGAATTTCTCCTTGGACATCTCTCTCTATTCGCCTTTCGAAGTCGTGTTCTGTCTGGTCTAGGTGCTTGAGTTTTCGGGCGGTTGCCCGGCAGGGCGCTTCGCCCTGCCAGCGGGCGAACCTGGGAAATATAGCCAGGTTTGCCGCCCGGCTGCGGTTGGGGTCAGCTGCTCGCCCCCACGGGTTCTCCTGAGCGGTGCTCGACGATTTCCTCGGCGATGTTGCCGGGGACCTCCTCGTAGCGCTCGAACTGCATCGTGTAAGTCGCTCGACCCTGGGTCGAGGAGCGAAGATCGGTCGCGTAGCCGAACATCTCGCCGAGCGGGACGAAGGCCTTGACGGCCAGCGCGTTGCCGCGCTGCTCCTGGCCCTGGACCTTGCCGCGGCGCCGCGAGAGGTCGCCGATGACGTCGCCGAGGAAGTCCTCGGGGGTGACGACCTCGACCGACATCACGGGCTCGAGCAGCACCGGGTTGGCCTTGCGCGCGCCTTCCTGGATCGCCATCGAGCCGGCGATTTTGAACGCCATCTCCGAGGAGTCGACGTCGTGGTAGGAGCCGTCGACGAGTTCGACTTTGACGTCGACCATCGGGTAGCCGGCCTTGACGCCGTTCTCCAGCGCCTCGCGCATCCCCTGCTGGGCCGGGCCGATGAACTCGTTGGGAATCACGCCGCCCTTGATTTTGTCCTCGAACTCGAAGCCCTCGCCGGGCGCGGGCTCGAGGTTGATGACGACGTGCCCGAACTGCCCGCGGCCGCCGGTCTGGCGCACGAACCGCGCCTCTACCTTCTCGACCCGCTTGCGGATCGTCTCGCGGTAGGCGACCTGCGGCTTGCCGACGTTGGCCTCGACTTTGAACTCGCGCAGCATCCGGTCGACGATCACCTCGAGGTGGAGCTCGCCCATCCCATGGATCAAGGTCTGGCCGGTTTCCTCGTCGCTTTCGATCCGGAAGGTCGGGTCCTCCTCGCCGAGGCGCTGCAGGGCGTTGCCCATCTTCTCCTGGTCGGCCTTGGTCTTCGGCTCGATCGCCACCGCGATCACCGTCTCCGGGAACTCGATGCTCTCGAGGGCGATCGGGGCGTCGGGGGCGGCGAGCGTGTCGCCGGTCCCGGTTTCCTTCAGGCCGACGCCGGCGCAGATGTCGCCCGCGTAGCACTCGTCGATCTCCTCGCGGCTGTTCGCGTGCATCATCAGCAGGCGGCCGATGCGCTCGGTCTTGCCGGTTTTGACGTTGAGGACCCGGCCGCCTTTCTCGAGCTTGCCCGAGTAGACGCGGAAGTAGGTCAGCTTGCCGACGTAGGGATCGCTCATCACCTTGAAGGCGAGAGCGGCGAACGGCTCGGAGTCCGATGCCTCGCGCTCGGCCTCGTTCGCCTCCGCCTGGCCCTTGCCGGCCGGGACGACGCCGGTCACCGGCGGCACCTCCAGCGGCGAGGGCAGCAGTTCGACGATCGAGTCGAGCAGCGGCTGCACACCCTTGTTCTTGAACGACGTGCCGCAGAGGACCGGCGTGATCTGGGTGTCCAGGGTCGCCTTGTGGATCGCGGCCGTGAGCTTCTCCGGCGCGATCTCTTCCTCGCCGAGGAAGGCTTCCATCAGCTCTTCGTCGTAGTCGGCGCAGGCTTCGATCAGGGCGGTGCGGTATTCGTCGGCCTGGTCGCGCAGCTCCTCGGGGATCTCGACTTCCTCGTAGGCGGCGCCAAGCTCGTCGGTCCAGATCAGGCCCTTCATCTTCACCAGGTCGACGACGCCCTGGAAGTTCTCCTCGCTGCCGATCGGCAGCTGCATCGGCACGGCGTTGGCGCCGAGCCGGTCCTTCATCGTCTGCACCGAGTAGAAGAAGTCCGCCCCGGTGCGGTCCATCTTGTTGATGTAGGCGAAGCGCGGGACGCCGTACTTGTCGGCCTGGCGCCAGACCGTCTCGGACTGCGGCTCGACGCCGGCGACGGCGTCGAAGACGGCGATCGCGCCGTCGAGCACCCGCAGGCTGCGCTCGACCTCGACCGTGAAGTCGACGTGGCCCGGCGTGTCGATGATGTTGATCCGGTGGCCCTTCCACTCGCAGGCGGTGGCGGCGGAGGTGATGGTGATCCCCCGCTCCTGCTCCTGCTCCATCCAGTCCATGACCGCGGCGCCCTCGTGGACCTCGCCCATTTTGTGGGTACGGCCCGTGTAGTAGAGGATGCGCTCGGTCGTCGTCGTCTTGCCGGCGTCGATGTGCGCCATGATCCCGATGTTCCGGGTCTTCTCTAGGGGAAAGCTGCGTGCCATGGTTCCTAAGGTGAGTGGTTGTTGCGAATGGAGTGAAGTTTGAGTCGGAAGCAACCTGATCCCCGGCGGGACCGGCGCGACCGTCAGCGCAAAAAAAGGGCCCCAGCGGGCCCGGCGAAGCGAAACGCGAAGAAACTGCCTGAGCGACGGGCGATGATAGCAGCGGTTCGCCGTCGCCTCACTGCGCCTCTGCGCGCCGCAGGCGCGGCTGCGCGGAAGGCGACCCTGCGGGCCGATCGGGCCGGCAACCGGGCGCTCGAGCGCGCCCACCCCGCACTGCTGGTCGCCCGCCGCCGCCTCGCCACCGCGGCCCGCTCCACGGGCGCCTGGCTGGGTCCGCGGCTGCGGCCGCCGCTGGCCTGGTTCCTGCGCGCCCTCGGGACGGGCGAGCGCTGGGTCCGCCGCGCCTGCGCCCTCGCGGTCCGAGGCGCCACCGCCGCCAGCTCCGTGGTGACCCCCGCTCGGGCGGTGGCGGTGGTGGTCGTCGTCGCCGGCTGCTGCCTCGTCGTCTCCCAGTTCATCGACTACCGGGCGGTGCAGATCGGCCAGCCCGGCTACGCCAACCTGCCCGACGTCGCCAGCCCGCCGACCGCCGCGGCCAGGACCGCCGGCGAAGCTCACTCCTACCTCCTGGTCCCGCTCGGCGCCCTGGCGGCGCTGATCGGCCTCGCCTGCCTGCGGCGCGACCGCCGCCGCCGGGCCGGGCTGCTGATCGCCGCCCTGGGCCTCGTCTCGCTGGCCGTGATCCTGCTCGTCGACCGGCCCGACGGACTCGACGCCGGAGCCCTCACCTCGCGCTTCGCGGGCGCCTCGGCGGTGCTCGAGGACGGGTTCTACGGGGAGCTTGCCGCAGCCGCGGCGCTGTCATTGGCCGGTCTGCTCTACTATGCGCGGCCGTGCCGAATACCAATCAGCTCGTCAGGAAGGGCCGCAAGCGGCCGAAGAAGAAGACCACGACGCCGGGCCTCAAGTCCGGCCAGGGTCGCAAGAAGCGCGTAGCCGCCCCGCAGCGGCGCGGCGTCTGCACCCGCGTGGCAACGGTGACGCCGAAGAAGCCGAACTCGGCGCTGCGCAAGATCGCCCGTGTCCGTTTGACCAACGGCATGGAGGTCACCACCTACATCCCCGGTGAGGGGCACAACCTTCAGGAGCACTCGGTGGTGCTGATCCGCGGTGGTCGCGTCAAGGACCTGCCTGGCGTGCGTTACAAGGTCGTCCGTGGGACCCTCGACGCCGCCGGCGTCTCGGATCGCAAGCAGGCTCGCTCCCGCTACGGCGTCAAAGCTTCCTGATGCCCCGCCGCTCCGCAGCACAGATCCGGCCGATCGAACCGGACGCCAGGCACCGCAACCGCCTCGTCCAGCAGGTCATCAACAAGGTGATGTCCGACGGCAAGAAGTCCCTCGCCGAGCGGATCGTCTACGACAGCCTGGCGATCGTCGGCGAGCGCACCGGCGAGGATCCGGTGGAGACGCTGGAGGCGGCGATCAAACAGCTGACCCCGGTGCTCGAGGTCCGCTCCCGCCGGGTCGGTGGCGCGACCTACCAGGTGCCGGTCGAGGTGCCCGCGCGTCGCGCTCGCACCCTCGCCGTGCGTTGGCTCGTCCAGTACGCCCGGGCGCGTCGCGAGTACTCGATGGCCGAGCGTCTGGCCAGCGAGATCCTCGACGCCAACCAGCAGCAGGGCTCCGCTTGGAAGCGGAAGGACGACATCTACCGCATGGCGCAGGCCAACAAGGCCTTCGCGCACTACCGCTGGTAGACCCCCACCGCCGATGAGCCGGCCGATCCTCGCGGTCGACGTCGACGGGGTCATCAGCATCTTCGGCTTCGATCAGCCGCCCCCGCCCGACCAGGCACGGCTGGAACTGGTCGACGGGGTCATGCACTGCATCTCCCTCAACGTCGGGCCGCGGCTGCGGCGGCTGGCCGAGAGCTTCGACCTCGTCTGGGCCACCGGCTGGGAGGAAAAAGCCAACTACTACCTGCCGGGGACGCTCGGGATCCCAGAGCTGCCGTACCTGACCTTCGACGGCGCCGCCCGGTTCGGCTCCGCCCACTGGAAGCTCGGTCCGCTGGAGGAGTACGGCCACGGCCGAGCGCTGGCCTGGGTCGACGACAATCTCGACGACAGCTGTTACGAGTGGGCGCAACGGCGCGACGAGCCGACGCTGCTCGTCCCCACCGAGGCCCACCTCGGCCTGCAGGAGGCCGAAACGGAAGCGCTGCTTGCCTGGGCCCGGACGATGGACGCCTGAAAACCGGCCGCGCCGGGTTGGTGGGCTCGACTCTTTAGACTGGGCGCGGTGACTGGGTTCTGGCCGATTTTCTTTCTGCTGGTCGTCTTGAAGATCCCCGTCCTGGGATCGATCTGGCTCGTCTGGTGGGCGAGCAAGTCGACCACGGAGCCGGAGGCGAGCGAGGACTCCGACGGCGGCTTCAAGCGGCGCCGACCGCAGCCCACGCTGCCGCGCGGACCGCGCCGGGGCCCCCATGGCGGCGGCGCCGTGGCGCCTCTCCCGGCCTGCCCGCCCGGCGGCCGGACCCGGGTCGTCAGGCCCTCTGCGCTGCCTGCTTACGCTCGTGCCGGATCTCGCGCAGATACGGATGGAAGTCAACCTCGACCGTATGACGCTTAGAGGCGACGAACCGCTTCCGCATCTTCCGTTCCTCGCGCTCGATCTCCTCTCGCATCTCCCCCGCCGCCGGTAGCTTCGCACGCCCGGCGAGCAGGTCGGCGACCCATTCGCACTGCGCCTCGGCCAGCGGCATGATCGGGCCCAGCGGCTGGATGAAGCCGATGAAGTAAAGGCCCGGGCGCTCGACCGAGACGACCCGGCGGTAGAGCGGCAGGCGATTGTCGGGGGCGGCGAAGACCTGCGGGTCGAAGAACGGGAAGGTCATCTTGTAGCCGGTGCAGTAGACGACGAGGTCGATCTCCTCCTCGGAGCCGTCGGCGAAGCGGATCGTGCGGCCGCCGCCGTAGCGGGCGACGTTCGGCTTCACCTGGATGTCGCCGTGGCCGAGTCGCGGCAGCAGCTCCGAGGAGACCGTCGGGTGCGCCTCGAACAGCTTGTGATCCGGCTTCGGCAGGCCGTAGGCGGTCATCTCGCCGGCGGCGACGCCGAGCGCGCGGGTAGCGAAGAAGCGCTGCACCGCCAGCGGCAGCATCGAGGTGATGGGGTTGGCGAGCTCGTCGATCGGCTTGCCGTTGATGTACTTCGGGATCACGTAGGCGCCGCGCCGCATCGAGAGAAAGGTAGCGTCGGCGATCCGCGAGGACTCGACGGCGATGTCGCAGGCCGAGTTGCCGATCCCGAGCACCAGCACCCGCTTGCCGCGCAGGATGTCAGGCTCGCGGTAGTGGTGGGCGTGGATCTGCTCGCCGGTGAACTCCTCCGAGCCGGGAAACGGCGGTTCGGGCCAGCGGGGGTCCCAGTGGTGGCCGTTGGCGACGAGCACGGCCCGGTAGCGGCTGGCCTCCCGCTCGCCGTCCGGGCCGGCGACGGTCACCTCCCACTCCCCCTCGACGGGTTCGACGCTCAGGACCTCGGTGCGGAAGCGGATCTTCTCGCGTAGGCCGAAGTGGTCGACGAATTCGTCGAAGTAGGCGGCCATCTGGAAGTGGTCGGGATAGTCGGGATAGTGATCGGGCATCGGCAGGCTCTTGAAGGCCATCACCCGGCGCGAGGTGTTGATGTGCAGCGTCCGGTAGGCCGAGGACATCCCGTTGTCGTTTTCGTAGCGCCAGTTGCCGCCGACCTGGGAGCCCTTCTCGAAGCAGTCGAAGGGGATTCCGCGGGCGCTGAGGACCTGACAGGCGGCGATTCCGGACGAGCCGGCGCCGATCACGCAGACCTTGGGACTGGCCATCTGGCCAATCTACCGAGGAGGCCAGGGGTGAAGGGGTCCACCCCTTGGGTCCGTAGTTGGGAGACCCGCACCGACGGAAGGTGGGGACATCGGGAAACGAACCCAACGAAAGGAGCCCCCGATGACCACCA
>DASVWP010000002.1:0-4200 GCA_036393155.1 Solirubrobacterales bacterium
GGACCGGCAGGGCCTATCTGGCTGGCCCCTACAGGGGCGCGCCGCTCAGCCTGGCCCTGGTGGTCCCGGCGCTCGCCGGTCCGTTCGACCTCGGCAACGTGGTCGACCGGGTGGCTCTCCGGGTGAACCCCGAAACCGCCCAGGTCGAGGCGGTCAGCGATCCGATCCCGACGATGCTCTCGGGCATCCCGCTGAACCTCCGCCGGATCCAGGTCAGCCTGGACCGCGAAGGGTTCACGGTGAACCCGACGAGCTGTGACCCGATGGCGGTCGAAGCGACGGTGGGCGGGGCGAACGGTGGCTCCGACGCGGTCTCCAGCCGCTTCCAGGCCGGCTCGTGCGCCAGCCTCGACCTCTCGCCCAGGCTCTCGCTCCGCCTCAGCGGGTCCACCCGGCGGGCGGGCTTCCCGAAGCTGCGGGCGGTCCTTCGGGCGAAGCCGGGGCAGGCGAACCTGCGCCGGGTCTCGGTCGCCCTGCCGCGTTCGGAGTTCCTCGCCCAGAGCCACATCCGCACCGTCTGCACCCGGGTGCAGTTCGCCGCCGGCGCCTGCCCGGCGGGGTCGGTCTACGGCTACGCGAAGGCTTACAGCCCGCTGCTCGAAAAGCCCCTGGAAGGGCCGGTGTACCTGCGCAGCTCCGACAACCCGCTGCCCGACCTGGTGGCCGCCCTGCACGGCCAGATCGAGATCGACCTGGCCGGGCGGATCGACAGCGTCCACGGGGGGATCCGCGACACCTTCGAAGCGCTCCCCGACGCGCCGATCACCAGGTTCGAACTGTCGATGAAGGGTGGCAGGAGCGGGCTGCTGGAAAACAGCCGCGACCTCTGCCTCGCCGGCGCCGGACGGGCGACGGTCGAAATCGACGGCCAGAACGGCAAGACCGCCAACCAGCGACCGGCCCTCCGCGCTGGTTGCGGAAACAACGGCTAGTCCCGCCCCCGGGGGCTGGTCATCTCCCGCCACGCGAGATCATGGACGGCATAGCCTGCCGTCCGTGATCCTCGCGATCGACCAGGGAACGACCGGGAGCACCTGCCTGGTCTTCGACGAGGCCGGCCGGATCGCCGGCCGCGCCTACTCGGAGTTCGGCCAGCACTTCCCGCGGCCCGGCTGGGTCGAGCACGACGCCGACGAGATCTGGCAGGTGACGCGCCGGGTCGCCGCCGAGGCGATCGCCGCCGCCGGGATCGAGGGCGCCGAGCTGCGGGCGATCGGGATCACCAACCAGCGCGAGACCGTGGTCGCCTGGGACCCGCGCAGCGGCGAGCCCGTCCACAACGCGCTGGTCTGGCAGGACCGGCGCACCGCCGCGCGCTGCGAGGAGCTGCGCGAGGCCGGTCACGAGGACGTGGTCCGCGAGCGCACCGGCCTCACCATCGACCCCTACTTCTCGGGGACGAAGATCGAGTGGCTGCTGCGCAACGCCGAGGGGGCCGAGGGGGCGGTCTTCGGGACGGTCGACTCCTGGCTGCTGTTCAAGCTGACCGGCCGCCACGTCACCGACTACTCCAACGCCTCGCGGACGATGCTGTTCGACATCCGCCGCCTCGCCTGGGACGAGGAGCTCTGCGGCCTGCTCGGCGTCGACCCCGCTCGCCTGCCGCAGCCGCTGCCCTCCGCCCAGGTCTTCGGCACCACCTCGGAGTTCGGCGGCGAGGTGCCGGTGGCGGGGATCGCCGGCGACCAGCAGGCGGCGCTGTTCGGCCAGGCCTGCCTGCGCCCCGGGATGGCGAAGAACACCTACGGGACCGGCAGCTTCGTCCTCCTCAACGCCGGGGCGGAGCCACCGCGCGCGCCCGAGGGCCTGCTCGCCACCGTCGCCTGGGGCATCGGCGAGGAGGTCGCCTACGCCCTGGAGGCCTCGATCTTCGTCACCGGCGCCGCCGTGCAGTGGCTGCGCGACGGGCTCGGCATCGTCGGCGAGGCGGCCGAGACCGAGGCGCTCGCCGCCTCCCTGGACTCCAACGACGGCGTCTACTTCGTGCCGGCGCTGACCGGCCTGGGCTCGCCCCACTGGGACCCCTACGCCCGCGGCACGATCGTCGGCCTGACCCGCGGCAGCGGCCGGGCCCACCTGGCGCGGGCGGCGCTGGAGGCGATCGCCTACGAGACGGTCGACGCCGTGCGCGCCCAGGAGGCCGCCTGCGGCGAGCGGCTCGCGGTGCTGAAGGCCGACGGCGGCGGGGTCGCCAACCGCTGGCTGATGCAGTTCCAGGCCGACGTCCTCGGCGCCCCGGTCCTCGTCCCCGAGGTGGCGGAGACGACGGCGCTCGGCGCCGCCTACCTGGCGGGGATCGCGACCGGCCTCTGGAGCCCGGAGCAGGTCGAGTCGGGCTGGCGGGAGGCCGCCCGGTATGAGCCGCGGATGGGCGAGGAGGAGCGCTCGGCGCTCCTCGCCGACTGGGGCCGGGCGCTGGAGCGCTCGCGCGGATGGGCGTAACCGCTTCGCGCCGGCCGGGTAAGCACGGACAGTCGGCTCCCTACTAGCCGGCGTCTCGTCATGGCCGACATGAAGCCACAGGTCTACACGGACCCGCGCCCGGCGGAGTACTTCACGCGGTTCCACGAGTCCGCGCGCCGGAAGATCGGCTGGACCTACAACCTCGCCCGCGCCATCGTCACCCTGCCGACGATCCTGATCTACCGGCTGCGGGCGACCGGAACCGGCAACGTGCCGCTGCACGGCCCGGTGATCCTCGCCCCCAACCACTTCAGCCAGATGGACCACTTCTTCGTCGGCGTCTACCTGCGGCGGCGGATCTGCTTCATGGCCAAGTCCCAGCTCTTCGGCCCGCCGGTCCTCACCTATATCTACAAGCACGGCGGCGCCTTCCCGATCCGCCGCGGCCACCACGACGAGGAGGCGATCGAGACCGCGCGGACGATCCTCGCCCGCGGCGACACGCTGCTGGTCTACGCCGAGGGCGGTCGCTCGCGCTCCGGCGAGCTGGGGGAGCCGAAACCCGGCGTGGGGAGGATCGCCCTGGAAACCGGGGCCCCCGTCGTGCCGGTCGCGATCCACGGCTCGGCCGGCGTGCGCCGCTGGAAGCGGCTGCGCTTTCCGAAGGTGCGCGTCCAGTACGGCGAGCCGCTGAGCTTCGCGGTCGAGGAGGGCCCGAGCCGCGAGCGCCAGCTCGCGGCGGCGACCGAGATCTTCGACCGGGTGCGGGACCTCTACGCCGGGCTGGCTACTCGTAGCGAGAGCCGAGCTTCGCGTAGAACCCCGGATCGTGCCCGGGCGTGATCAGCGCCTCGGGGAACTGGCGGTGGAAGAGCCGCAGCTCCTGCAGCGAGCGACGGTAGTTGTGGGCGTCGAAGGGCCGCGGCGGCAGCGGCTCTGAGCCCTCCAGCTGGCCGAGGAAGTAGGTGGCGTCGCCGCCGATCACGAAGTCGTGCTTGGCCAGCCGGCAGATCACCGACATGTGGCCGGCGGTGTGGCCGGGGGTGAAGGCGAGCCGCACCGAGCCGTCGCCGAAGAGGTCGAAGCTGCGGCCGAAGCTGGCGTAGGAGTCGATGCCGCCGCGGTTGAAGTCGACGGTCCGGTAGTCGAAGGCGTAGTCGAAGTGGGTGCGCCGGTAGCCGTTCAGCGTCGCCTTGGAGCCGTGGGCGGCGGCCTGCCACTCGGCCTCGCTGAGGACGAAGGTCGAGCGCGGGAACTCGGAGATCGCCGAGGTGTGGTCGAGGTGCAGGTGGGTCATCACGACGATCGGGATCTCGCCCGGGTCCAGGCCGCGCGCCCGCAGCTGCGAGGGCACGTCTTCGCCGCGCGCCAGGGTCGGCTGGCCGACGCGGGTGTTGAGGCCGCCGAAGTTCTCCTTGCCGTCGGTGGCGATCGAGGGGTGCAGGCCGGTGTCGACGAGGATCGCCCCGGCGCTGGGGTGGCGGATCAGGAAGCTGGGGATCGGCACGGTGACCGGGTCGCGGCCGCTGAACAGCGCCCGCGCCAGGCGCAGGGTCAGCAGCCGGCCGCCCGGGCTGACCATCATCGCCCGCGGGAACTGGCAGCTGCCGGCGATCATCGGTTCGACCGCGACGCTGGCGCCCGGGGTCCCTCCGGCCAGCGGCTCGTGCAGGGGCTGGGGCTCGATCGTCACCTTCATCGCAAGCGACATTACCGCCGATCGACTCGCCTATAGGCTTGCTCGGCTATGGCTGAAAGCTCCCGTTCGCAGGTGTTTCGCGACGGCCTCCTGGAGGG
>DASVWP010000003.1:0-5289 GCA_036393155.1 Solirubrobacterales bacterium
GGCGCATTTGTTCGGCCAGCCCGAACAAATGCGCCTCCAGCGGTATGGTCGAACTGGTGGCGGCCGGCTACACGATCAAGCACCGCGACGAGTTCGAGTCGATGGAGGGCTCGGGCGACTCGACCTGGAAGCTGGCCCGCAAGGCGCTCGGCACCTCGGCCTTCGGCTTCAACCTGGTGGAGATCGAGCCCGGCGGGCAGATCCCCGAGCACGACGAGGCGGGCAGCGGCCAGGTCGAGCTCTACGTGGTCCTCGAGGGCGAGGCGGTGCTGCGGATCGAGGGCGAGGACCACCCGGCTCCGGCCGGTACCTTCGCCTCGATCGAGCCGCCGGCCAGCCGCACGATCCTCAACCGCTCCCAGCGCCCGGTGACGGCGCTGTTGATCGGCGTCCAGCCGGAGGGCGGGTATGAGCCGATGTCCTGGGGCTGAGCCCGACGCCGACGTTTCCCGCGATTAGCTGGGACAACGTAGGCCGCGGCGATCGGCAACCCATCGTTCACAGGCCGGTTTGGACAACGGCCGTATAATTTCCAGACTCGTCAACCCGTCGCGCGCCCGCTCGAAGAAGGCGTGGATCCCGGGAGGTCACATGAATAAGCCCCAGTCCGCCGCCACCGGCGCCCGCCCCGAGCGCTACTCGCCGGAGCGTCCCTACAAGCCACTGGTCTCACCGCCGAGCGTCGAGGACAAGGACGCCTGCGCGATCTACGCCTCGGTCCGCAAGGACGCGACCGCGAGTCACGAGCCGATCGAGCTGGCGATCCCGGCGCTGCAGAAGATGCTCCACCGGGCCGGCAACGTCGACGGCGAGGGCGACGGCTGCGGCCTCCTGCTCGACATCCCGCGCAGGATCTGGGCCGAGGAGGTCCGCACCGGCGGCCACGACCCCTCGCTGACCCTCAACGACGCCTTCGCCGTCGCCCACATCTTCATCGAGCGCTCCCAGGACGTGCAGAAGGTCCAGCACGACGCCCGCGAGCTGCTGGCGCGCGGCGGCTTCCGCGTGCTCGCCGAGCGCGAAGGCGTCGTCAACTCGCCCGCCCTCGGCCCGACCGCGCGCGAGGAGGAGCCGATCTTCTGGCAGATCGGCGGCCTCGTCCCCGACGCCGGGCGCCGCGACCCGATCCTCTTCGAGCTGCTGATCGACCTCGAGGAGCAGCTCGACGTCCACGTCCCCTCGTTCTCTGCCACGACCTGCGTCTACAAGGTGATGGGGGCGCCGAAGGTGCTGGGCGAGTACTACCCGGACCTGCGCGACGAGCGCTTCGAGACGATCGGCTGCTTCGGCCACAACCGCTACTCGACCAACACCTGGCCCTCGTTCAAGCGCGTGCAGCCGTTCTCCGCGCTCGGCCACAACGGCGAGATCAACACGATCGAGCAGCTGCGCCAGGAGGCGCGGATGCTGGCGGTGCCGATCCACACCGACGGCTCCGATTCCCAGGACCTCAACCGGACGATCGACACGATGGTCAGCCGCGAGGGTCTCAGCCTCGGCGAGGCGATGGAGATGGTCGTGCCGCCGATCGTCGCCGAGGTCGAGAAGCTGCCCGCCGACCTGCACGGCTTCTACATGTACCTGCGCCAGGCGATGGGCCCGTTCGCCCAGGGCCCGGTGGCGCTGATCGCCCGCCACGCCGACGAATGCGTCTTCTCGGCCGACGCGATGGGCCTGCGCCCGCTCTGGCAGGTGGAGACCGAGGACGACTTCGTCTTCAGCTCCGAGCCGGGGGTCGTTCAGGTGAGCAGGATGGTCGCCGAGCCCAAGCCACTCGCCCCCGGCGAGAAGGCAATGGTGCTGATCGACCGCGCCGAGCGCCGCTCGACCCTGCACCCGCACGACGAGATGCTGCGGCTCGTCCGCGACCGCTGGCTGCGCCGCAACGGCGTCGAGGGCGTCGCCGGCTACGAGCGCGCCCTGGAGACCGGCGGCCCGCTGGAGGGCCAGGACGTCCCCGGCTACTCCGACGCCGGCCCCGAGGAGCCGGTCAAGGTCCCCGACCGCGTGCTCGCCGGCTTCGGCTGGCAGCGCGACGACGTCAAACTCGTCCAGCAGATGGCCTCCAACGGGGCCGAGCCGGTCGGCTCGCTGGGCTACGACGGCCCGCTCGCCGCGCTCTCGCCGGAGCGCCAGAACCTCGCCGACTACTTCAAGGAGACGGTCGCCGTGGTCACCAACCCGGCGCTCGACCGCGAACGGGAGCTCGAGCACTTCTCGACCCGCGCCCTGTTCGGGCGCCGGCCCTCGCTGGACGCCGCCGACGAGGACACGGGCACGGTGGAAACCGCCTTCCCGGTGATCCTCGGCGGTCACCACGGCCTGGCGCCGCTCTCCGACAAGACCTACCGGCGGATCGCCCGCCAGCACCACACCTACCTGCTCGAGGACCTCTGGGAGGAGTTCCGCGGCAGGGCCTCGGCGGTGGACATCTCGCTGCTGGAGTCCGAGACGACCGCCGGCGCGATCGAGCGGATCAAGCAGGAGGCGGTGAAGAAGGTCCGCGACGGGGCCGAGCTGCTGATCCTCACCGACCGCACGGTCTACGACGCCGAGCGGCGCTACCTCGACCCGCACCTCGCCACCTCGGCGATCGACCAGGGCCTGAAGCAGTTCAAGGTCGAGCGCGGGGAAGAGAACCTGCGCCGGCGCTGCGGCATCGTCCTGCGCTCGGCGGCGATCCGCAACGTCCACGACGTGATGCTCGCCCTCGGGCTCGGCGCCAACGGCGTCTGCCCGTACACGATGGTCGAGGTGATCTGCGTCGAGGACTACGAGAACGACGTCTCCAACCTCTGCGCGGCGCTGAAGAAAGGCATCGAGAAAGTGATCTCGACGATCGGGATCCACGAGGTGCGCGGCTACGCGCGCCAGTTCTCCTCGATCGGCGTCAAGCCCGAGCTGGCGGAGATCTTCCAGTGCGAGGCCTTCGCCTCCTCGGCCAAGGGCGGCACCGGCTTCGCCGAGCTCGACGAGGACACCAACGCCCGCGCCCGGGCGCTCTCCGGCGACGACGAGGCGGCCAAGCCGGCGAAGACCTTCCGCTTCTACCCGAAGGTCTACAAGGCGGCGATCGCGACCGCCAACGGCAGCGGCACCTACGAGGAGTACTCGGAGAAAGTCCGCGACCTGGAGAAGCAGAACCCGATCTCGATGCGCCACATCATGGGGCTGAGGGGCGATCGCGACCCGGTCGACCCCGCCGGCGTCGACGCCGGCGTCGGCCACCACGACTACCCGATCGTGATCTCCTCGATGAGCTTCGGCTCGCAGTCCGAGCCGGCCTTCCGCGCCTACGCCGAGGCGGCCAAGGAGATCAACGTGCTCTGCATCAACGGCGAGGGCGGCGAGATCCGCGACATGTACGGGCGCTACCGCAAGTGGCGCGGCCAGCAGGTCGCCTCGGGCCGCTTCGGCGTCTCCGCGGAGATGATCAACTCCTCCTACGTCGCCGAGATCAAGATCGGCCAGGGGGCGAAGCCCGGTGAGGGCGGCCACCTGCCGGGCAAGAAGGTCTCCGAGAAGGTCGCCGCGGCGCGTAACGCCTCGCCCGGCACCGACCTGATCTCGCCCTCCAACAACCACGACCTCTACTCGATCGAGGACCTGGCCGAGCTGATCGACGAGCTGAAGACCGTCAACCCGGACGTCCGGGTCTCGGTCAAGGTGCCGGTGGTGCCGAACATCGGCACGATCGGCCTCGGGATCGCCAAGGCGGGGGCGGACATCATCACGCTCTCGGGCTTCGAGGGCGGCACCGGCGCCGCGCGCCAGCACGCCCTGCGTCACGTCGGCCTGCCGAGCGACATCGGCACCCGCGCGGTGCACCGGGCGCTGATGGAGGCCGGGCTGCGCAACCGGGTCGAGATCTGGGCCGACGGCGGCTACCGGACCGGCCACGACATCGTCAAGCTGCACTGCCTCGGCGCCAACCGGGTCGGCTTCGGCACCCTGGCGATGGTCAGCCTCGGCTGCACGATCTGCCGCGGCTGCCAGCTCGACACCTGCCACGTCGGCATCGCGACCCAGATCGAGACCGTCGAGCAGGCCCAGGAGCACGGGCTGAAGAAGTTCACCCCGCAGGAGGTCGAACGGGGAGCCGAGAGCTGCGCCCGCTTCTTCACCGCGATGGGCGAGGAGGTCAAGCAGGTCGTCGCCTCGCTCGGCTACGAGCGGGCCCAGGACCTGGTCGGCCGCTACGACCTGCTCGAGCAGGTGGCCTTCAAGGACAGGATCGACCTGGCGCCGCTGATCACGCCGCTGGAGGAGTTCCTCGACCTCGAGCCGCTCGACCTGCCGGTTGCCGAGGAGATGGCCGAGGCGCGGGCCGAGGCCGGCCTGGTGGTCGCGCGGCCGATCCGCATGGAGGCGAAGCAGGCCTCCCAGCAGCTCGCCGCCCTGGCGCCCGAAGTCTGCTCCGGGCAGACCGTGCGCAGCGAGTTCCCGCGCGCCACCGACGCCAACGACCGCGTGCTCGGGACCGAGCTGGCGGGGGCGATCGCCCGCTCGCGGATCTTCGAGGACGGGCCGGAGCCCAGCGACGACGTCCTGGCGAGCCTGGAGTTCAACGGCGGCTCGGTCGCCGGGCAGGGCCTTGGCGCCTTCAACTCCTACGGCGTCGCGATTCGCATCGAGGGCGGCGCCCAGGACGGCGTCGGCAAGACGATGCTCGGCGGCAAGATCGCGATCCTCAAGGGCAAGGGCGCGCGCGGCCGGCGGCTCAACGGCTCGGTCGGCAAGTCCTTCGCCTATGGCGCCCAGCGCGGGCAGCTGTTCGTCCAGGGCTCGGCCGACTCGCGCTTCTGCATCCGCCTCTCCGGCGCCGACGTGGTGCTGGCCGGCGAGCCCGAGGAGCCGATCGACGACAGCCGCGGCTGCCTGGTCGACCGCGCCAACGCCAAGGGCTTCGCCTTCGAGTACATGACCTCGGGACGGGCGATCGTCCTCGGCGACATCGGCCCCTGGGCCTGCGCCGGGATGACCGGCGGCCGCGTCTACGTCCGCCACAACGCCTTCGGCATCGACCGCGAGGCGATCGAACGCCGCCTCGGCGAGGGCGCCAAAGTGGAGCTGAAGGACCTCGACTCCGAGGGCCTGCTGGACATCGACGACCTGCTCAGCGCCTACGCCGAGGAGCTGAAGGCGACCGGCCAGTCCGAGGAGGCCGTCCGCATCCTCGAGATGGCCGCCGACGCGACCAGCAACTTTCTGATGGTGCTGCCGCACAAGGTGCAGGCGGATCCGAGCATCTCGACCGAGTGATTGGGCGGGGGTGGGGAGGGTCCGGGA
>DASVWP010000004.1:0-8576 GCA_036393155.1 Solirubrobacterales bacterium
CGCCCGCCTGCTCGGCTGCGGCCTCCTCGCCTCCGACTGATCCCGGCGCCCGGGTGAGGGAAATCGGCCCGCTGGCCTTGACCGGCGCCGCCGGATCGCTATCTGTCCCTGTGTTGGCACTCCCACCACCAGAGTGCCAACGCCGCCAGCCGGCGCAAACGGCTCTACAGCGGCGTTTCCTGACTTTCCCAGAAATTACTTAACCGATAACGGAGGTATCCGGATGAAGCTGAAGCCCCTCGGGGACCGGCTGATCGTCAAGCCGATCGAGGAGGAGGAGACGACCGCCAGCGGCATCGTCCTCCCCGACACGGCAAAAGAGAAGCCGCAGAAGGGCAAGGTCGTCGCGGTCGGCGACGGCGCCATCAACGAGGACGGCAGCCGCCGCCCGCTCGACGTCGCCGAGGGCGACGAGGTCCTCTACTCCAAATACGGAGGCACCGAGGTGACCGTCGAGGGCGACGAACTGCTGGTCCTGCGCGAGTCGGACGTCCTGGCCAAGGTCGGCTGAGACCCGGCAACGGACTTAGAGAAACCAAGGAGGACTGAACCAAGATGGCTCACAAGGAGCTGAAGTACAGCGAGGACGCCCGCGGCGCCCTGCAGGCCGGCGTCGACGCCGTCGCCAACGCGGTCAAGGTGACGCTCGGCCCGAAAGGCCGCTACGTCGTGCTCGACAAAAAATTCGGCGCCCCGACGATCACCAATGACGGCGTCACGATCGCCCGCGAGGTCGAGGTCGAGGACGTCTTCGAGAACCAGGGCGCCCAGCTCGTCCGCGAGGTCGCCACGGCGACCAACGACGTCGCCGGTGACGGCACCACGACGGCGACCCTGCTGGCCCAGATCATCGTCCGCCAGGGCCTGAAGAACGTCGCCGCCGGCGCCAACCCGCTGGCCCTGCGCCGCGGGATCGAGAAGGCGGTCGACGAGGTCGTCGAGAACCTGCGCGAGAAGCAGAGCAAAGAGGTCGCCGGCAAGGACCAGATCGCCCGCGTGGCGGCCATCTCCGCGGCCGACGACGAGATCGGCAACGTGATCGCCGACGCGATCGAGAAAGTCGGCAAAGACGGCGTGGTCAACGTCGAGGAGGGCCAGACCTTCGGCATGGAGCTGGAGTT
Organism: Solirubrobacterales bacterium; assembly: GCA_036393155.1. Classification (GTDB taxonomy): domain Bacteria; phylum Actinomycetota; class Thermoleophilia; order Solirubrobacterales; family 70-9; genus VAYN01. Next base: position 1,122 of record DASVWP010000004.1, read on the forward strand.
CACCGAGGGGATGCAGTTCGACAAGGGCTACATCTCCCCGTACATGGTCACCGACCAGGACCGCATGGAGGCGGTGCTGGAGGACCCCTTCGTCCTCATCGCCAACCAGAAAATCGGCTCCGTGCGGGACATCCTGCCGGTGCTCGAGCAGGTGATGCAGGGTGGCAAGCCGTTGCTGATCGTGGCCGAGGACGTCGAGGGCGAGTGCCTCGCGACCCTGGTCGTCAACAAGCTCCGCGGCACCTTCACCGGTGTGGCCGTCAAAGCCCCCGGCTTCGGCGACCGTCGCAAGCGGATGCTCGAGGACATCGCGATCCTCACCGGCGGCGAGGTGATCACCGAGGAGATGGGCCTCAAACTGGAGAACACCCAGCTCACCCAGCTCGGCCGGGCGCGCCGCGTCGTCGTCTCCAAGGACACCACCACCGTGATCGACGGTGCCGGTGAGGCCGAGGACATCAAGGGCCGGATCAAGCAGATCAAACAGGAGATCGAGAACACCGACTCCGACTTCGATCGCGAGAAGCTCCAGGAGCGGCTCGCCAAGCTGGCCGGCGGCGTCGCCGTGGTCAAGGTCGGCGCCGCCACCGAGACCGAGATGAAGGAGAAAAAGCACCGCGTCGAGGACGCGCTGCAGGCGACCCGTGCCGCGCTCGAGGAGGGCGTCGTGCCGGGCGGCGGTGTGGCGCTGCTGAACGCGCAGGCCGCTCTGGACCCGGAGAAGCTCAAGGACCCGGACGAGGCGACCGGTGCTCGCATCGTGCACCGTGCGCTCGAGGAGCCGGTCCGCCAGATCGCCGAGAACTCCGGCCTGGAGGGCTCGGTCGTGGTCAACAAGGTGCGCGAGCTGAAGCCCGGCGAAGGCCTCAACGCGGCCAACGGGGAGTACGGCGACCTGATCAAGGCCGGCGTCATCGACCCGACCATGGTCACCCGCTCGGCGCTGCAGAACGCGGCCTCGATCGCCAAGAACATCCTCGTCACCGAGGCCGTGATCGCCGAACCGCCGGAGAAGGACGGCGCCGGCGGCATGCCCGGCGGCATGCCCGACATGGGCGGCATGATGTAGCGACCCGCGGACCTGGCTCGCTCGTCCTGCGCCGCGTCTGGCGGCGGCGGGACGGCGTCCGACTGTGTCCTCGAAGGCCCGCGATGCGCCGCATCGCGGGCCTTCTGCGTCCTTGCCGGACTTGTCCCGGCGCCGCCAGCCATCGACGCATAACTCGCGAGACAGGTCCGCGGGTCGCGCTTGAGACAAGTCACTGCGTCGCGCGACAGGTCCGCGGGTCGCGCCCAGCCTTGAGAGAGAGGTCCGCGGTCTTGGCTAGCGGCTGCGGATCAGGCGGCCGACCGCGGCCATCATCTCCTCGGTCTTGGCGTCGCGGTCGCCCTCCGCGGCGCCGATCACGCAGTGGCGGGCGTGGTCGTCGAGTAGTTCCAGGGCGACGCGGTCGAGGGCCGCCTGCGCGGCCGAGACCTGGGTGAGGATGTCGATGCAGTACCGCTCCTCCTCGACCATCCGCTCGAGGCCGCCGATCTGTCCCGAGACGCGGCGCAGGCGGTTCAGCACCTTCTCCTTGTCGTCGATGTAGCCGGGGTCGGCAGGCTGCGCCATCGCGTCCTCTTTCCGTCGTCGTTGCCGTTGCAAGGATACCCCCCGGGGGTCTCCGCACTCTCGGCGCCGGCAAGACCGGACTAAGCGTCTTCCAGCACGTCGGCCATCCTCCGCGGCTGCACGCCGAGTGCCTCGACGTCGGCGGTGCCGTGCTCGCTGAGCATCGAGACCTCCATCAGCTCGGCCTCCTCCCAGGTGGCGAACACGGCCTCGCCGAAGACCGAGCGCAGGGCGATCAGGCCCGAGCGCACGAACGGCAGCGGGATGTGGAGCAGCGGCCGCGGCCGGCCGGCGATCCGGCTGACCAGGTCCGACATCTGGTCGTAGTCGAGCGTTTCCGGGCCGGCGAGCTCGTAGCGCGGCCGCATATCCCCGCCGCGGGCCAGCGCGGCGACCACGCAGCGGGCCGCGTCCTCGGCCCAAATCGGCTGAAAGGCCGCCCTGCCCTTGCCGGAGACCGGCAGCACCGGCAGGAAGGAGAAGCGCCGCAGCAGGGTGATCCAGGGGTCGCTGACGTCGTAGACGATCGAGGGCGCGAAGACGCTGCTCTGCAGGGGCGAGGAGTTGACCGCCCGCTCGGCCAGCCACTTGGCGCGGAAGAAGCGCGTGCGCTGCGCGGTGCTCGCGTTGAGCGCGCTGAAGAAGACGAAGCGGCGCACGCCGCTGCGCTCCGCCGCCCGCAGCAGCCGCACGGTCGCCAGCCCGTTCAGCTCCTCGATCCGCTTCGGCGGCTGGTCGCGGATCGTCGCCGCCAGATGGACGACCGTGTCGACCCCGCGCAGCGCCTGCCGCACCAGGTAGGGATCCGACATCTCGCCGAGGTCGCCGAGGGCGATCTGGACGTCGACCCGCCGCTCGCCGAGGCGGCGCGGCTCCCGCACCAGGCAGCGGACCTCCTCGCCGCTCTCCAGCAGCAGCGGCAGCAGCCGCGATCCGATGCTTCCGGTTGCCCCCGTCAACAGCAGCACGGGGCCGATGCTAGTGACCGTGCCAGGCGACCCCCGTTCGCGGACAATCCGTAAAATGACCGCTCGCGCTTGGCCGGGGCCCCCGGCGGGCACCCCGAAACCGACTTAGGAGAAGCATCGAATGACTTACGTCATCGCCGAGCCGTGCATCGGCCAGAAGGACAACTCTTGCGTTGAGGTATGCCCTGTCGATTGCATCCATCCGACGCCGGACGAGCCCGACTACGACTCCGTAGAGCAGCTCTACATCGATCCCGACGAGTGCATTGACTGCGATGCCTGCGTCGAGGCCTGCCCGGTCGACGCCTGCTTCGCCGAGGATCAGCTGCCGGCCGAGTGGGCCAAATTCGCCGAGATCAACGCCAACTACTACAAGAACCAGGCCGCCTAGCCTCGCTTCCGGACTTCAACGAAAAGGGCCGCCCGGGGGCGGCCCTTTTCGTTTGCCAGGGAGCTCTACGATCCGTAGCCGGCGGGGTGCCTGGCGACGTAGCCGCGGCTGCTGACCATTTCCGGGTGCCAGCGGGGGCCGGTTCCGGAGGTGTCGCCGACGGTGTCCCAGCGCAGGCCGGCGATCACCGCGAAGACGTGGCCGGCGTTGGCGTAGATCGTGATCCAGCGCCCTTTCCCGGGCTTGCCCCAGCTCTCCAGCGAGCCCGAGGTGAGCGGGCTGGAGAGGAAGCCGCCGCCGTGCAAGGCGAAGCTGACCGAGCCGGAGCAGTCATAGCCGCGGTCCCACCAGCGCCCGTGCCCCCCGCCCCAGATGTAGGGCTTGGTGCGGATCCGGTTCGCGGCGGCGATCACCTGTCGCACCCGCGGCGGGGCGTCGAGCGGCGCCGCGGCGCGGCCGGTGCCGAGCAGGAGGGCGGAGTCGGGCGGGCCGGTCGGCGTCGTTTCCGATTCGGTCTGTTCTTCGGCCCCCGGTTCGGTTTCGTAGCCCGGGGTAGTGGTCGAGAGACCGCCGGGGGAGCCCTTTGCCCAAGCGTGGGCGCCGGGCATGGCGGCGACGAGGGCGACGGCAAAAAACGCTAACGCTGCGGTGAGAGCGGCTAAGGATCCCGCTCTGCGGACGATCGGCATCTAAACCTCCTTCGTCGGCCGGCGGGGTTAGCTGACGGGCTGGCGCTGAAGGAGTTGCGCCCCCACACGACGGTGGGCTCGCCCCGAAAACCTGGTTCCCCCGCTCCCCGGCATCGTTTAGCCGAGGATTAGGCATTTGTTTGCAGATCCTAACGTTTCCCCGGGCGGAAAGTTGCGCCGGGGCGGTTGACGGCGCGTTAAGCGCCCTCTTTGCGGCCGCTGGCTACTGGACGACCGGCAGCGGCGTGCCGCTGACCGGCGGCGCTTCCGCGGCGCTGGGGACGCTCTGCAGGACCGGCAGCTCCTGCGGCGTGGCGGCGATGATCCCCCGCGCGGCCTGGCGGATCGCCTGCGAGGCCGGGGAATCCGGGTCGTCGGTGACCAGCGGCGAGCCGGAGTCGGCGTGCTCGCGCAGCGGCTCCGACAGCGGCACCTTGCCGAGCAGCGGCACGTCCAGGTCGTCGGCCAGCAGCTGGCCGCCGCCCTCGCCGAAGATCGTGAAGCGCTCGCCGTCGGGGGTCGTGAAGCCGGACATGTTCTCGATCACGCCGAGGATCTCGAGGTCGAATTTCTTCGCCATCTCGGCGCCGCGCTGGGCCACCGACTGGGCGGCCGGCTGCGGCGTGGTGACCACCACGAACTTGGCCTGCGGCAGCAGCTGGGCCAGCGTCATCGAGACGTCGCCGGTCCCGGGCGGCAGGTCGAGGAGCAGGTACTCGAGCTCACCCCAGGCGACGTCCTCGAGGAACTGCTGGATCGCCTTGTGCAGCATCGGGCCGCGCCAGACGACCGCCGCGTTCTCCTCGACGAAGAAGCCGATCGACATCACCTTGACGCCGCCGGCGGCCTCGAGCGGCAGGATCTTGCGCTCCGCGTTGACTTCCGGTTTGCGGTTGACCCCGAGCATGCGCGGGATCGAGTAGCCGTAGACGTCGCAGTCCAGCGCGCCGGCCGGATGGCCTTCGGCGGTCAGCGCCGCGGCCAGGTTGGCGGTCATCGTCGACTTGCCGACGCCGCCCTTGCCGGAGGCGACGCAGATCACGTTTTTCACCTGGGCCAGCGCGCCGGCCGGCAGCTTGCCGCGGCCGAGGGTCTGCTGCAGCCGGCCTTTCTCCTCGTCGGAGAGGACGTCGAAGCCGACCGCGACCTCGGTCACGCCCTCCAGCTCGGCGACCTGCTGGGCGACGGCCTGTTCGAAGTGGTTGCGGATCGGGCAGCCGGCGGTGGTCAGGGAGACCACGACCTCGACCCGACCCCCCTCCTTGATCTCGATCGAGCGGACCATGCCCAGCTCGACGATCGAACGGCGCAGCTCGGGATCGATGACCGCGCGCAGCTTCTCGGTGACCTGCTCGTTGGTTGGAAGTGCCATTGGCCCAATTCTCGCAAAGGCGCGCGGCCGGCTGCCACCCGGCGCCCGTCCGGGTTCGCCGCGCGGCCGCCGGAGGGGGAGAGATCGCGCTCTGGCGCTCCTTGACCCGCGGCAACGCAGACCGCTAACGGGAGGAGGGCCGATGTCCGGCACGCGAGGTGGAGTGGGGAGGATGCTGGCGATGGGGGTGGGGATGGCGGTGGCGCTGCTGCTCCTGCTCGCCGGCGAGGCGAAGGCCGGCAAGTACGCCGTCGCCCAGTGCGGCTGGTACGTCGGCGCCGACGCCGAATGGGCCGACAGCACCGGCGGCGCCAAGTTCCGCCCCGACGCCTGGTGCGTGCCGCCGGCCGGCTCGGACCCCTTCGACGGAGCCCACCTCAAGAGCTTCACCCGCGATAACGAGGGCACCGTCTCCGGGACCCGTTTCGCGCGCTGGCGCTGGGTCGCCCCGCCCGGCACCGGGATCACCCAGGTGAGAGGCACCTGGTGGCACACGCTGCACGACGGGATGGAGCAGCGAGTCGGGGTCGGCACCGCGGCCGGCGGGTTCGACCCGTTCCTCAGCGCCTCGACCACTGACGCCACCCCGCGGGACTTCGTCGTCGGCTTCCCGACGCCGATGCCGGCGCTGGAGGACCGCCTGCTCTGCGCCCGGGCGGAGAGCAAGTGGTGCTCACTGGAACAGGGATCGTGGTCGGCATTGCGGGCGCTGACGATCACCGTCGAGGACGACTCCCCTCCCGGCGCCTGGATCGTCGGCGGCGACCTGGCGGCCGGCGGCTGGCGCCGCGGGGCGCAGTCCGTGGCGGTCACCGGCGCCGATGCCGGGGCCGGCGTTCGCTACGGCGAAACGACGCTCGACGGCGCCCGCGTCGGTCTCACCGAATACCCGTGCGAAAAGGCCCTGATCGGCAGCGAGTGGCGGGGCACCCGGATGCAGCCCTGCCTCACCGCGGTCTCGGCCACCCAGACCGTGGCAACGACCAGCTTCAGCGACGGGCCCCACGCACTGGTCCACTGCACCACCGACTTCGCCGGCAACTCGGCCTGCACCCCGCAGCACACGGTGCTGATCGACAATAACCCGCCGGCCCACCCTCGCTCGCCGGTCCTGGCCGGCGGCGAAGGCTGGCGCCGGGTCAACGACTTCGACCTCGCCTGGGCCAACCCGGACCAGGCGCCGGCAAGTCCGATCGCCGGCGCCGCCTGGCGGATCACCGGCCCGGCCGGGTACGACACCGGCGTCCGCTTCGCCTCCGGTCGCGATCGCACCGCGCTCAACGACCTCTCCACGCCTGGCCCGGGCAGCTACTCCCTGCAGCTCTGGCTGCGCGACGAAGCCGGCAACGAAGCGCCCACCGGCGCCGTGTCCATCCCCCTGCGTCTCGACGACGTGCCCCCGGGCATCGCCTTTGCCGCCGGCGATGGCGAAGGTGCGCCGCAGTGGTTGCAGGCCGACGTAACCGACGTCCACTCGGGCCCCGCCGGCGGCACGATCTATTACCGGCGCCTCGACGTCGAAGGCTGGAGCGAGCTGCCGACCAAGCTCGTCGCCGGCAACGACCCGAGCGTCGCGCACCTGGTGGCCGCGACGCCGGACCTCGCGCCCGGCACCTACGTCTTCCGGGCCGATGCCGTCGACCACGCCGGAAACACGGCTTCCAGCACCCGCCGCGCCGACGGCACCGAAATGGCGATCCGCGTCACCCCGCCGACCCCGGTGCCGAAGCCGGCGCCCAAACCCGCGCCCGCTCCGCGCTCGAAGACCCGCCTCTTCGCGCGCCTGCGGGGCGGTCACGGCCACGGCGACTCCCTGACCGTCGCCTTCGGCGCCCCGGCTCTGCTCAGCGGTCGCCTGACCCGGGCCGACGGGGCTGGCATCGCCGGGCGCACGCTGCGGGTGGTCTCGCGACCCTCGCGGGGGGCGCTCGCCCCGTCCGACACGGAGGTTGTGACCACCGGCGAGCGCGGCGGGTTCGAGCTGCGGCTGGCGCCGGGGCCGTCGCGGCGGGTCTCGGTCTCCTTCGCCGGCGACGGCGGGCTCGAGGAGGCGAGCCGCGCGGGGCTGGAGCTGCGCGTGCGCTCGGGCGTTTCGCTGCGCGCGACGCCGACCTCGCTGCGGACCGGCGAGGTGCTGCATCTGAGCGGCCGGGTGCGTGGTCGCGGTGCCCCGATCCCGCGGCGCGGCAAGCTGGTCGCGATCCAGTACTTGGAGCAGGCGACCCACCGCTGGCGTCCGGTGCTGGTCACCCGGACCGATCACGGCGGCCGGTTTCGCGCCCGCTACCGCTTCCGCTATGTCCAGGGCGCGGCCTCGATCCGCCTGCGGGCCACGGCGTTGCCGGAGGAGCGCTGGCCGTACGCTCCGGGCTCCTCGCGACCGGTGACGGTCGAGGTCGGCGGCCGTTAGGGTGGGAGCC
>DASVWP010000005.1:0-6759 GCA_036393155.1 Solirubrobacterales bacterium
TTCGAAGCCGAGCGAGCGACCCAGCCGCTTCGGGCGGCAGCTTCAGCTCAGACCAGGCCGGGCGCCCTTCGGTCCTTTGAAGCTTGGCGTCCAGGCAAAGCTCGCGGTGGGCGCCCTGGGGGACCCACCCACGAAAGCTCAAGGGACCACGCAAGGACCCTGCCCAACGCTCCAGCTGCGCGACGGCTTTCGGGGGAGGGTCCCCCAGGGCGCCCCTACAGGCGCCCTCTGTCTAGACCGTCGAGCCTCAGTAACCCGGCGGGTGCCGGACCACGAAGCCTTCGGGGTACGGCGGTTCGGCGTGCCAGCGGGGGCCGGTGCCGTGTTCGTCGCCGACGGTGTCCCAGCGCAGGCCGGCGATCACGGCGTAGGTGTGGGTGGCGTTGGCGTAGATCGTGATCCACTTGCCCGGGCCCGGTTCGCCGTAGCTCTCCAGCGAGCCGGAGGTCAGCGGGGTGTCGAGCAGGCCGGCGCCGTAGAGGGCGAAGCTGACCGCGCCGGAGCAGTCGTAGCCGTAGGAGTACCAGGAGCCGTGGCCGCCGCCCCAGACGTAGGGGGTGGTGGAGATCGAGTTGGCGGCCTCGATCGCCGCCTTCACCGCCGGCGGCGCTTCGGCCGGGGCGCTGGCCAGCCCGTTGGGGTTGAGGACGGCGGTCGAGCCGGGCACCTGGTTGCCGCTCGAGAGCGGGGCCACGCGCCAGTCGACGTAGCTGACCTTGCAGCCGCCTTCCATCGCTTCGGCTTCCTGCAGCACCTCCTGGACGAACCACTCGGCCTGGTTGTGGGTGAAGATCCCGGCGCTGAGGCTGCCGCGCGACCAGATCAGCCGGGCGAGGGTGGCCGCCGAGTCGGCGATGTCCTGCGGCTGGATGTGGCCGTCGCCGTCGCCGTCGACCCGGTACTTCGCCCACTCGGTCGGGTCGAGGCCCAGCGCGCCTTCGGTTTCCAGCTGCTTCTCGGTCATCCCGCGGCCGAAGTTCGACTCCAGGTGGGCGATCGCCGCCAGCGCCCAGACGCCGCGCTTGCCGAGTTCGTAGCGGGCGGCGGCGCTCTCGAAGGCTTCCAGGTATTCGGCGGGGATTTCCTGTTTCCATTCGGGGGACGGTTCGCAGCGCAGGACTTCGATCTGCGGGCCGAGGCCGGCGGCGGTGAAGGCGGGCCCGCCGACTTCGTGGGCGTAGCAGCCGGCGTTGGCGAGCACCTCGCTGACGTACCAGTCGGCGTGGTTGTAGGCGTAGATCGCCGCGTAGGTGTCGCGCGGCATCCCGGCGGCGCGGAGGTAGCCGGCGGCGGCGAAGATCGCGTCTTCGGGGTTGTTGGGGTCTTTGACCCCGTCGCCGTTGGCGTCCACCCCGTAGGTCGCCCAGGTCGAGGGCATGAACTGCATCCAGCCCTCGGCGCCGGCCGAGGAGGGCCCGAGGTTGGTGCCGAAGCCGGTCTCGACCGCGTTGATCCCGGCCAGCACCGCCGGACCCTGCGGCCCGAGTTCGTATTTGGCGGCGGCGCGCTGGTAGATCGGGATCAGCACCGGCGGCACGCCGGTGGCCGCGCAGGCGGAGCTGGGCAGCGAGGGAATCTGCAGGATGCCCGGCGGGGCGGGCGTGGTGGTCGCCCCTTCCGGTTCTTCTTCACCGGTTTCTTCTTCGGCTTCGCCGGCTTCCTGGCCGCCACCGGAGCCTTCGCCCTTGCCGGCGGAGAGGCCGCCGTCGGCACCGGGCTGGGAGGGCGTTTCGGTCGCCGGCGGCACCAGTTCCTCGCCTTCTTTGATCGGCCCCGGCGCCGGGTGGGCGGGAGTGGGTTTCTGCAGCGCCGCTTTCGACTGCTCTTCGAGAGCGGCCGAGGGGCCGCCGCGTTCGGAGGCGGCCTGGGCCCGCGCCACGGCGACCGGCACCGCGAGCGCGACCGTGGCGGCGGCGGTCGCGGCGACCGCGCGGATCTTGCGAGCCCGTTCCGCCATCAGCCGAGCAGGTTGACGACCTGCCACTGGCCCTTCTTGAGCTTTTCCATTTCCAGCCGCAGCTCGCTCGTCACCCCGACTCGCAGCAGCGAGACGCTGACCGGGTAGACGCTGCCGTGCGACGGCGCGGCGACGACGTTGACGACCTTCGCCTGCGGCACCTTCACGGTCGCCGGCTGCTTGGGCGGGCGGCGCAGCAGCGCGCGCGAGAGCTCGCGGGTCGCCGTCGCGTGGAACGCGCTGCGCACCCTGCCTTCGGTGCCGCCGACCTCGTAGACGACGAAGGCGCTGGCGAATTTGCGGGCGACGGCGATCGCCTCGGGCCCGGCCGGCGGGCCGTTGTAGGCCACGTTGGCCCGGGCGGCGGTGGAGTCGGTGGCTGCCTGGGGTGAGGAGGAGATCTTGCCGGTGGCTGCCGAGGTGGAGCTCGCGGCGGCGGTCGGTTCGTAGCCTTCTTCGGCCGTCACGCTGGAGGAGGAGGCGGCGGCGGAGGCGACTCCCTTCGCCGAGCCGACCTTCGCTTCACCTTCCTTGGGCGCCGCGAAGACGGGCGCGGCGCCGTGCAGGGTGGGGGCGGGCTTGGACTTTTCGGGGCTCGGCGTCGCCGGGGCGGGGACGTGGGCCACCTGGGTGTCGGCCACCCGCTGGGCCGGCGTCGCGCCGCCCGAGCCGCCCGAGGTCGCCCAGAGCACCCCGGCCACTCCGAGTGCGACCGCGACCAGGACGGCGATCGTGGTCGCGACGAGCTGGCCCGAGGCCTGCAGGCCGCCGATCCGGTCCTGCAGCGGCCAGAGCAGCCGGCGCTGGAGGAACCACAGCAGACCGTCGGCGCCCCGGCGGGCGCCGCCGCCCGCCGCCCGCAGCGCGTCCTCGCTCGGCCAGATCACCTTCTCCTCGATCGCCAGCGCCGCCTCGTGGGCTGCCGCGGGCAGCTGGGGACGCCGTTTCGGCCGCGCGTTTATCGGGGTTTGCTGGCTCTTCATGCCCGGTTTGCCTTGGTCAAGCTTAGGACGGATGTAAACGGTCCACTGAAACCGTCGGGAAGCCCCCTCAGGATTCCCTGAGTTGTAGCCCTACTTTCTAAAGGCGAGCTTGGGCTATTTGTTTCGGCAGTTTCGGCTGCCGGCCTTAAGCCGGGGCGGCCTCGCGCTCGCCGGCCCGCTCGAAAACCAGCTCCCCCTCGGCGGCGTCGACTCGCACCAGGTCGCCGTCCTTGAAGTCCCCCTCGAGGATCCGCAGGGCCAGCTTGTCGACCAGCTGCTTCTGGATCACCCGCTTCAGCGGCCTGGCGCCGTAGGTCGGGTCGTAGCCGAGGTTGCCGAGCAGGGTGCGGGCATCGTCGCTCAGCTCGATCTCGATTCCCCGCTCCTTCACCCGCCCGACGAGCTGGTTGACCTGCAGCTCGACGATGCGGCCGATGTCGGCCTTGGAGAGGCGGTGGAAGATCACCGTGTCGTCGATCCGGTTGAGGAACTCGGGCTTGAAGGTCGTCGCCAGGATCTCCTCGATCTGCTCGCGGATCCGCTCGTCGACCACCTCGCCGGCGATCCGGTCGGAGCCGACGTTGGAGGTCATGATCAGCACCGTGTTGGCGAAGCTGACCGTGCGGCCCTGGCCGTCGGTCAGGCGGCCGTCGTCCATCAGCTGCAGCAGGGTGTTGAAGACGTCGGGGTGGGCCTTCTCGATCTCGTCGAGCAGGACGACCGCGTAGGGCCGGCGGCGCACCGCCTCGGTCAGCTGCCCGCCCTCCTCGTAGCCGACGTAGCCGGGAGGCGCGCCGATCAGCCGCGCCACCGTGTGCTTCTCCATGTACTCGGACATGTCGAGGCGGACGATCGCCTGCTCGGTGTCGAACATGAACTCGGCCAGCGCCTTGGCCAGCTCGGTCTTGCCGACCCCGGTGGGGCCGAGGAAGAGGAAGCTGCCGATCGGCCGGTTGGGGTCCGAGAGGCCGGCGCGTGAGCGGCGCAGCGCGTTGGAGACCGCGCCGATCGCCTCCTCCTGGCCGATCACCCGGTCGTGCAGGCGCTCCTCCATGTGGATCAGCTTCTCGACCTCGCCCTCCATCAGGCGGCTGACCGGGATCCCGGTCCATTTGGCGACCACCTGGGCGACGTCCTCCTCGGTGACTTCGTCGGAGAGCAGGACCTCGCCGCCGGCGTGCACCTCCTCCAGCCGCGCTTCGGACTCGGCGATCCTCGCTTCGAGCTCCGGCAGCCGGCCGAATTTGAGTTCGGCCGCGCGCTCCAGGTCGGTCTCGCGTTCGGCCCGCTCGACCTCCAGCCGCGCCTCCTCGAGTTCGGCCTTCGCCTGGTTCAGCGCCTCGATCGGCTCTTTCTCGTTCTGCCAGCGGGTCCGCAGCTCCGCCGCCTGCTCGCGCAGGTTCGCCAGGTCCTCCTCAAGCGCCGCCAGCCGCGCCCTGGAGGCCTCGTCGGTCTCTTTGCGCAGCGCCGTGCGCTCGATCTCCAGCTGCTGGATGCGCCGCTCGACCTCGTCGATCTCGGTCGGCACCGAGTCGATCTCGATCTTCAGCCGCGAGGCCGCCTCGTCGATCAGGTCGATCGCCTTGTCGGGCAGGAAGCGGTCGGCGATGTAGCGCTCCGAGAGCGTGGCCGCGGCGACGATCGCCGCGTCGGAGATGCGCACGCCGTGGTGTTCCTCGTAGCGCGGTTTCAGCCCGCGGAGGATCGCGATCGCGTCGCCGAGGTCGGGCTCGCCGACCATCACCGGCTGGAAGCGCCGCTCCAGCGCCGCGTCCTTCTCGATGTGCTTGCGGTACTCGTCGAGCGTCGTCGCGCCGACCGCCCGCAGCTCGCCGCGGGCCAGCATCGGCTTCAGCAGGTTGGCGGCGTCGACCGCGCCTTCGGCCGCCCCGGCGCCGACGATGGTGTGCAGCTCGTCGAGGAAGAGGACGATCTGGCCCTCCGCCTGCTGGACCTCGGAGAGGACCGCTTTCAGCCGCTCCTCGAACTCGCCGCGGTATTTCGAGCCGGCGAGCAGCGAGCCGATGTCGAGGGCGATCACCCGGCGGTCGCGCAGGCTCTCGGGGATGTCGCCGTTGACGATCCGCTGGGCCAGGCCCTCGACGATCGCCGTCTTGCCGACCCCCGGCTCGCCGATCAGCACCGGGTTGTTCTTGGTCCGCCGCGAGAGCACCTGGATCACCCGCCGGATCTCCTCGTCGCGCCCGATCACGGGGTCCAGCCGCCCGCTCTCCGCGTCGGCGGTCAGGTCGCGGCCGAATTTCTCCAGCGCCTGGACGCTGTCCTCGGGGTTGGGGGAGGTGACCTTGTGCGGGCCGCGGACCTCGCCGATCGCCTTCTCCAGCTCCTCGCGGCCGGGAAGGACGTTGGTCACCCCGGAGCCGCTCTCGGTCAGCCCGAGCAGCAGGTGCTCGGTCGAGATGTACTCGTCGCCCATCGCCGCCATCTCCTTCTCGGCCTGGCGCAGGGTCTGGGCGAGGCTGGCCGACATCCGCGGTTCGGCGACGGTGTCGCTGAGGGTCGGCAGGGCGTCGATCGCCTCGTGGGCGCGGGCGCCGATCGCCGCCAGGTCGACGCCGAGCTTCTGCAGGATCGCCGGCACCAGGCCGTCCTCCTGCACGAGCAGGGCGACCAGCAGGTGGGCGGGGGTCATCTCCGGGTTGCGGCGCGCCGTCGCCAGCTGCTGGGCGGCCGCGACCGCCTCCTGGGACTTGACCGTGAATCGATCCGCCTGCATCAGCTCTTCTCCTTCTCGCGTCCTTCGAGTTCCTCCACTCGCTTCCTCATCCGCTGCAGCTCCTGGCGCAGCCGCTCGATCTGGCCTTCCAGCGCCATCACCATCTCCACCCCGACCAGGTTCAGGCCCTCGGCGGTGAGGCCCTGGATGCGTCGCAGCCGCTCGACGTCGCGCTGGGAGTACAGGCGGGTGTTCTTCGGCGAGCGCTTCGGCGCGATCAGCCCCCGGGCCTCGTACATCCGCAGCGTCTGGGGGTGCATCTCCGCCAGCTCGGCGGCGACCGAGATCATGAAGACGCCCCGTTCCTCGTCGATGCTCGCCTTGACCCGGCGACGGTAGGTGGCCATCAGTGCCCCGCCTTGCGCAGCAGCTCGGCGCGCGGGTCGGTGCCGTTCAGGGTCTCGGCGAGCTTCTCCGCCGCCTCGGCCTGCTCCTCGCTCAGCTCGGCCGGGATCGCGATCTCCAGGCGGTAGCGGATGTCGCCGTTGCCGCGGCCCTTCGGCTTCGGCGGGCCCTCGCCGCGCAGCCTCTGGATCGCCCCGTGCCTGGTGCCCGGTGCGACCTTGATCTTCTTCGTGCCGCCGAGGGTCGGCACCTCGATCGTGCCGCCGAGCAGCGCCTCGCCGACCGAGATCGGCACGCTGACCTCGAGGTTGCCGTCGTCGAGTCGCCTGAAGACCGGGGAGGAGGCGACCCGGGTCGTCACGTAGAGATCCCCGGGCGGGCCGCCGCGCGGCCCCGCCTCGCCTTTGCCGGCCAGCCGGATCCGCGTGCCGTCCTTGACCCCGGCGGGGACGTTGACCTTGTAGCGCTTGGTCTGCTGGGTGAGGCCGGAGCCGCCGCAGGTCGGGCAGGGGTGCTCGATCACCTGGCCGGAGCCGCCGCACTGTGGGCAGGGCTGGCTGATCGAGAAGAAGCCCTGGCTCTGGGCGTCGATGCCGCGCCCTTCGCAGCGCGGGCAGGTGACCGGGCTCGTTCCCGGCTTGGCGCCGCTGCCGTGGCATGTCGGGCAGCGCCCCGCCTTCGGCACGCTGACGCCGATCTGGGCGCCGTTGACCGCTTGGTCGAAGCTGAGGCTGACC
>DASVWP010000006.1:0-8708 GCA_036393155.1 Solirubrobacterales bacterium
CAAGTCTGCAGGCCGTTGGCGGCCGAGGGGTTGATCCCCATCCCCGCCGGCAGGGTGACGGTCGCGTCGCGGGTGTCGGAGCTGTCCTGTTCTTCGGCGCCGACGATGTGGGGGACGTCGATCGTCACCGTCGCGCCGGCCGGCGAGTTGGTCGCCGCGGTGCCGGGGTCGACCTCGAGGCTCGGGGCGTAGGGAATCGTGTTGCATTCTTTCGGCGAGGTCCCCGGCGGGATCGGCGATTCGAAGAACGAGGAGCCGTTGGGGAAGTTGGGGTCCGGGTTGCCGACGGAGTCGGCGCGCAGCAGGGTCGAGTACGCCTTGCCGGACGGGCCGTTGGGGAGCTGGCCGGGAACCCAGCCCGGAGCGTAGGCGGGCCCGAGACAGGTGCTCGGGGTGGTGATGAAGGTGCCGTCGCCGGAGCGACCGTTGAAGACCAGGCGGTTTTTCAGGATCAGCCCGGTTTCGCCGCCCAGCAGCCCGAGCAGACCGCCGAGCGCTTCCGGCAGGACCGCCGGGACGTGGATCGTGAACCCCTCGTGGTAGTCGCTCCACCAGGCAACGTCCCCTTCGAGGAAGACGTTGTTGCCGGCCAGCTTCAACCCGAACCGGGCCGCTTCGCCGGGGTTCGGTTCGACGTTGTAGACGGCGACTTTGGTCACCCCCGGGGTCGGCGGGAAGACTTTCCCCGTGGTCGCCCCCGAGGCCCAGACTTCGCTGTAGCCGACTTCGGATTCCGACGGGCAGGCGCTGGCGCTGAACTGGGCCTGGGTGCAGATCGCCCCCGGAGCGCTCGGGTTGACGCTGAGGCCGACCGGCAGCTCGACCCGGACCGTCTTCAGTTCGCCTTCCGGTTTTTCGAGCTTTTCGCCGAGGACTTCGGTGGTGCTGTGTTTGATGATGAACTGGGTGAAGCCCCATTTGGGGTGCGCGGCCGCCCGTTCGAAGAACTGGCTCGGCGTTTCCACCGAGCACAGCTGGGCGCTTTCCGGCGGTTCTTCGCTGCAGGTGCCGGCCTGCCAGCCCGAGTTCACTTCCGGATGGCTGGGATCGCTGGGGGCGATGATGTTCCCGGTGTCGGCGCCGGCGCTGCTCGGAAGCAGCGGCGTGGCCAGCGCGGCGGCCGCAACGGCGATCAACGCCATGCGACCGCCCCGGGCCACTGGATTTCCCCTCCAAGGAAACATCCCGATGGGGACAGTACCCGATTTTGATGACATGAGTCAATATTTTTTGGTAATCTCGTGCCTATGCCACCCCAAGACGGTTTCTCAGCGAACGGCGACGGCGGTGCCACCGCGGTTGAAAACGGAGAGTCCTCGAGCGAGCGCGGACAGGCTTCCGTGCCGGTCGACTGGGAGCACCTGGCGAGAGCCACGGCGCACCCGCTGCGCGTCTCGATCCTCGAAATCCTCGGGATCGACGGCGGGCGCACCCTCTCCCCCAGCGATCTCAGTCAGGAGCTGCAGATCCCGCTCAGCAACACTAACTATCACGTCACCGAGCTGGCGAAATCGGGCCTGATCGAACTGGTCGACCAGCGTCAGGTGCGCGGCGCGACCGAGCACTTCTACCGGCTGCCCGCCGCCCAGGTGAGGGAGAGCAGGCGCGGCAAGCGGTTCGTCGACCGCGAGCCGGTCAGCGTCTAGCGAGCCGGCTCGGCGCCGAGCGGCGCAGGCCGCGGGGTGACCGAGCTGACCGGCTGCTCGCTGCGAGCCGCGTCGGCGGGCTGGGAGCGCCGGAGCAGGACCAGCGCCAGGCCGACCCCGACGACGACCAGGAAGGCGGAGAGCTCGAGGCTGGTCCCGAGGGCGGAGACGAACGCCTCCCGTACCGCTTCTTCGACCGCCTTGACGTGACCGCCGGCGATCGCGGCCAGGGTCTTTTCGCCGTGCGGGGAGCCGGCCAGCACCCCGACCAGTTCCTGGGCTTCCCCCCGGCCGATCCTCGCCCCTGCCTGGCCGACCTTTTCCACCGTCCGCTGGGTCTGCAGCTCCTGGAACAGGGCCCCGGTGACGGCGACGCCGAGCGTCGCCCCGAGGCCGCTGAGGGTGACCAGGAAGCCCGCCGCGGCGCCGGCGTGGTCGCGCGAGACGGCGTTCATCGCGGCCAGGTTCATCGGCGTCAGCGCCAGGCCGATTCCGAAGCCCATGATCGCCGTCGGCAGCCACAGCTCGGAGTAGGTCGTGCTGAGAGTGAGCGGCGCCGAGATCCAGAAGATCGCGATCGCCATCAGGGCCAGGCCGAAGACGATCGGCGGCCGCGGGCCGGTGCGGGCGGCGACCTTGCCGCCGAGCGGCGAGGCGACGACCATCAGCCCGGTCAGCGGCAGCAGCAGGACGCCGGTTTCGATCGGCGAGTAGCCGAGGATCTCCTGGAAGTAGAGCGGCAGGAAGAACAGCAGCGCGCCGAAGGAGAAGTCGATCACGAAGACCGAGGTGGTGGCGCCGGTGAAGTTGCGGCTGCGGAAGAAGGAGAAGTCCACCAGCGGCTCGGGTGCCCGCCGCTCCGCAACCGCCAGGCCGGCGAAGAGGACGACCGAGGCGACGAGGAGCGCGACGATCGGCGGTGAGCCCCACCCCCACGTCGCCCCCTGGATCAGCGCCAGGGTCAGGCTGGTGAGGGCGGCGACGCTGAGCAGCGCCCCCAGCAGGTCGACCCGCCGCGAGGCGTTCGGGTCGCGCGACTCCGGCGTCCAGCCCAGCGCCAGCAGGGCGATCAACACCGCGACGAGGACGTCGACGCCGAAGATCCAGCGCCAGCTGAGGTCGCCGGTCAGCACGCCGCCGATCACCACGCCGATCCCGGAGACCAGCTCCGTCGCCGCCCCCCACATCCCGATCGCCAGCCCGCGCCGGGCGCCGGTGAAGACGTTGGTGAGGATCGACATCGAGGAGGGCATCAGCATCGCCCCGCCGATCCCCGAGAGGGCGATGCCGGCGATCAGCACCTGGACGTTCGGCGAGACCGCCGCCAGCAGCGAGCCGGCGGCGAACAGCGCCGTGCCCGAGAGCAGCAGACGGCGGCGCCCGAAGATGTCGGCCAGCCGGCCGGCGGCGATCAGGAAGGCGGCGAAGGGGATGTAGAAGGCGGTGACCGTCCACTGCAGCTCGGCCATCGAGGTCCCCAACTGGCCGTGGATCGTCGGCAGGGCGACGACGATCGCCGCGGTCGGCAGCTGGACGATCCCGGCGGCGGCCACGGTCGCGACCAGCGTCGCGTTGTGTCGCCGCGCTTCTTCCATCGGCGGCGATCCTAATCTCAGCGTCGGGCAACGACCCGGAAGCTCGCCCGTACGGCGAACTTCAGGGATGGGCCGGGCGATTCGCCCCCCGAGCGGACAACCTTCTGAACGCGGTAGGCGCCCGGGGGGTCACCGCCTGCAACTCGAACCGACTGCCAAGAACCGGTGCCGCCCGGGGGAAGTCCGTGACGGACGGCAAACCACGGCCCTTGGCTTGGCAGGTCGACCCAGGCCCCGGCCTGTCGCCGCTGCAGCGTGAACGGCTCGGCGTAAGAGACCTCCACGGCGCTTCGGTTTTCGAGGCGGACCCTCACCTTGCCGCCGGACCTGACGCTGGCGCGGTCGACCCGGAGCACCACCGCGGGTCTGACCTCCGCCTGCGCCGCCGGTCCCGCCGCCGAGACCCAGACCGCGACGATTGCCGCGCCAGCCAGCAGCCGCGACGCGATCAAGCGCCCCTCATTGCTCCGCGACGCGCTTGAAGCTGCCCGCCACGCGGCGGTCGCTGGCGACCGGCTCCCAACGGTAGTCGGAGACCAGCGAGCAGGGCTCGACGCCGAGCGCCCCAGCGAGTCGCAGCAGCGTGTCGAGCCTCGGCATGTGCTCCCCGCGCTCCAGGGGACTGATCACGGTGCGGTGGAGCCCGCACAGATCCGCCAGCGCTTCCTGGGTGAGCCCTGCCTTTTCGCGCGCTGCCCGCAACTTCGCACCGAAGTCGGCGGCCACAGCCCTGCCGAGGTCGTCCACTCGCGGATCGTTTCGTGCGCGCTGCCATTGGTCTACCGGAAGAACCCATGAGAATATTCCCCAAATCCGGTTTATACTGTTGCAGCGTTTTAGAAACGCCAAACCAAACAACCGGGTTCGCAGTGGACCCGCAAGGAGGTGTCGATGCCAAAGAGACGCGACGAAGATCAGCAGCGAACGTTGGCGGCGCTGCGTCATCCGCTGCGCCGAACCATCCTCGAGGAGCTCGCCGGTGGCCGGACCGTCGGGAGTCCGAGAGAGTTGGCCGACGACCTGGGAGCGCCCCTGTCCAACGTCAGCTACCACTTCCGAGTCCTCGCGGAATGCGATGCGATCGACCTCGTTCGCACGCGCCAGGTCCGCGGCTCGGTTCAGCATTTCTACCGGCCGGCCAAGAAGTTCATGGAGGATCCCACCGTCACGGCGGTTCTCGGCCTCCCGACGTAAGGCGCTGAAATCAGGGGGCAGCTCAACCCCTCCACGGAGCCCGCACCCCCTGACTGCAACCCTTCCGCCAGCACCTCCCGCGGACATCCCCACGAACGGCTCGGCCTCGTTCTGCGCCGTCGCCGGATTGCTTTGTCTTGGTCCAGTACTCACCCGGACCCGAGCGTGACTACGCCATCAGTTGGGTGTCAATCATCCATTGGTAGAGCCGAAGACGCGGCTTGCGTTGGTCGAGGTGTCCCGACCAACCCCTAACTTTTCCGGCGGCGGGGCCTGGGCATCTTGAAGAAAGCAAGTGAGGAGGAAACGTGGATCCCCTTCTCTCCGCTCTGATGGCGCCGGGCCGTGCTGCGTGCCTCTATCTCGGACTGCTCGAGCCGCCAGCGTTCCGAGTTCTCCATTGCTTCTTTCACGCCCTCTCGATCAAGGATCATGGGCGTTTGCGAAAGGTGGAAGAGGCTGTCTGAACCGATCACGCCCTCCGCGTTAGAGGCTTCGTAGTCGTCAAAGATCGTCCGCATGATTTCGTTTAGGACGGCTTCTCCCATCTCAGGATTGAGCGCGTCCCAATCGGCGGTCTCCAGAATGTGCCGAGCAGTCGCAAGGTAGAAGTGCTCGACGGCTCCCTTTCCTTCGACCTGCCGGGTTTCGACCAGTTCCGCGCAGTCGTAGGCCACAAGTTGCTGGCAGTGGTAGCTGACTTTGCCCGTTTCCACCCCGATCTCTCGGCCAATTTCCGCCGGGCTGAGCTTTCCTCGCTCCACGAGGAGCCTCAGGGCCTGGGCGCGGACAGGGTGAGACATAGCCCGGATCTGGTTCCGGTTGCGCTTGGTGACCTGGCCGCCGTTGTAGTCGGGGGCATTTTTGGCGTCTGACTTGAGTGGCATCGAGCGCTCCCTCTCAGGGTCCTGTGAGCACTAAATGTAACCGCTCCATTCGACCTTCGAAACAGCGCGGCTGTTCCGGTGAGGCGTCCTGCATTGCTGGAAGATTCTCCAGCAATGCCGGGTGACTTGTTCGTCCCTCCCGGGAATCGCGACTGACCGAAGGAGGTGGATTCGGATGCAGATCGACACGACCAGCGCACTGCCGCTCTCTATTGCCAAGGGGGCCTGATTTGGTCAACCGGCCGGCGGAGATGCCGTCGGCCGGTTGAGTCTCTCAATGACCGGGGGGTGACCAATGCAGATCAGCACGGCGAAACCGCTGCCCGCCGTTTCAATTTCCAAGAGTTCCTAGTCAGTCGGCCAGCCCGCGTCCTTTGACGCGGGCTGGCGCTTCGTAGAGGTCCGCGCGGATCCTGCGCCCGAGCACGGATGGCCGAGCACGGCCCGCGCCGCACAATCGGGGGACCGACGATTGCGGGAGGTGATTGGGCGTGGCAAAGGCGGTGAAGCAGCAGGAGGGGATGATCCGCACGGTCGTGAACCGCGAGGACTATGAGGATCGGTATGCGACGAAGCTCGTGAAGTACATCCCGGCCGAGGTGCTGGCGGCGTTCATTCCGCTCGTGGCCCTCGCGGCCAAGATCGAGGGGAACGGCAGCCCGTGGATCTGGGCCACGATCGGCATGGGGGCGATCGCCGTGGTCGGCTATTTCCGCTGGCAGGCGACGGACGGGCTGGAAGGCCAGCTTCGGGCCATCCACGGCCGCGGCTCCGACGACGAGTGGCCAGAGGAGAAGCTGCAGGACGAGCTGAAGAAACGCCAGCCCCACTCCTACTTCTACTTCCTGGCGCTCGTGGCCTTCGCGGCCTGGGCGCTCGCGACGGCCGCTCCCGTGCGCCAGGCGGCAGGCCTGCAGGCAGCCGAAGCGGAGTACGTCGTCGCGGCCGTGACGTTCCTCCTCCCGCTCGCCGACGCGACGCTCCTCCACTTCTGGCGCTGGCGGGACGAGCGGCACCAGCGCTCTGACGCTCTTCTCCTCGCAATTTCTATCCGCAAAGGCGGCTGAGCCGAGACGGTCCCGGCGGGGGCGCACTGATCCAGCGGCGGCCCCCACCGCCAGACACTGGTTCGATCAAGCGCGAGGAGCCGCCCCCGCGAACCGCATCACCTTGTGGCTGGGGGCGATGGTCTCCGCCAGGTTCACACCGATCGGCCTTCGGGCATCCTCACGCAAGTCGCGCTACTCGGACCGCCTCGTCGCTTTTCGGACTCCGACGTTGGATGGGGGCTAGCCTCCGGTCGCTATCACTCAACGAGCCGAGACGCCTCAAGCGGAATCCGCTTCCGAGCCCTCGGTCTTCTCTTCGAAGCCCGACCACTCGGGATCGATGCCCTCGCTGGCGAGGAGTTCGGCGTCGATGCGCAGGACATCCTTCATCGTGATGTCGTCGGGCAGCAGATAGCCCGGCGGCAGCTTCACTGGATCCATCCGACAACCCTCCTTATCAACTCATCCACCTGGTCAGATACCCACTTCGGCCGACCGACGATGCCCTTGCGGCGGCGCAACATCAGGAGCGCATACACCTCGGCGACAACCTCGTGGGTGTACTCACGACGAAGGTAACCGGCCAATCGGATGGTGTCGGCCAGTTGTCTCGGCAACGATTCGAGCAGCTCCTGTCCCGCCGCCACGTCCTCGGGAGTTGCCCCGTGCAGGCTGAGGGCGTGACCCCACTCGTGCCAAGCGACCCGTGCCAGCGCGTTTTCACGGCTGGACCTGTCGAGCCCCTCATAGTCGGGATGCACGGCGTTGACCAAGACGACCCGGAGCTCGGGGATCCACAGACCCCGGGCGCGATCGCGGCCCATCCGACTCGCGAGGTCGAGGCCGGGATAGCCGCCCGACCGCAGCAACTCGTCGACATAGGTGCCAAGCGGCCGCCCCGTCGCGTCCCAGCCATCGGCCCCGATCGCCTCAAGCAGGCTGCGGTGGGCCGGGGGAAGATCGGCCCAGGCAAATTTGAGGATGCGTTCCGCGAAAACGATCGCCTCGGCGTCGTTCATCCGTTACTTGCCCCCTGCCGGCAAACCCACATCGCAGCGATTAAGAAGCGGACGACGGGGGTCGAACCCGCGACCTCAAGCTTGGGAAGCTTGCGCTCTACCAACTGAGCTACGTCCGCGCTGGGGGGATTTTAGGGGCGAGAGGCGGGAGACGGGCGGATGGCGCGGGGATCTAACCTTCGGGGCCCCGTGAGCGTTCGCTCTTCCATCGCCGTGCTTGCCGTGCTGGCCGTCGTCGGCCTGCTCGTCTATGGGCTGCTCAGCAAAGGCTCGTCGGGGGTCGCCATCGGGGATCCGGCGCCCACCGCGTCGCTGCCGCGGCTGGAAGGCAGTGGCGACAGCTCGCTGGCCAGCTACCGGGGGCGCTGGGTGCTGGTCAACTTCTGGTCCTCCTGGTGCATCCCCTGCCGCTCGGAGGCGCCGCTCCTGGAGCGCTTCCAGCGCCAGCACGGCGGCCCCGGCTTCACGGTGCTGGGGATCGACAGCCGCGACCTCGAAGGAGACGGGCGGAACTTCGTCAAGCAGTACGGGCTCAGCTATCCCCAGCTGCGAGACGGCAACGGCAACCTGGCGCACGAATTCGGCACCACCGGGGTTCCGGAGAACTTCCTCGTCAACCCGCGCGGGCGAGTCGAGCTGCTCGTGCACGGGCCGGTCGACTCCACCTACC
Source organism: Solirubrobacterales bacterium (assembly GCA_036393155.1). Taxonomy (GTDB): domain Bacteria; phylum Actinomycetota; class Thermoleophilia; order Solirubrobacterales; family 70-9; genus VAYN01. Next base: position 8,061 of record DASVWP010000006.1, read on the forward strand.
TGCGCGAACAGGTCGTGCCCCTGCTGCCGGAAGGCAAGTCGTGAGGGTGCTGGCGCCGATCGTCGCCGTCCTGGCGCTGGGGCTGGCCCTGGCGGCGGCTCCGGTACTCGCCCAGGTCGCCGAACCGAGCGCCTCGCTGACCGAAATCGAGGGCGAAGTGATGTGCCCGGTCTGCGGCACCCTGCTCGAACTGGCCGAATCGCCGCAGGCCCAGCGCGAGAAAGACTTCATCGCCCGGCTTATCCGCGAAGGCCGCACCAAGGCCCAGATCAAGGATGCCCTGGTCGCCCAGTACGGCCAGGAGGTGCTGGCGCTGCCGAAGGGCTCTGGCTTCAGCCTCTCCGCCTACGTGGTGCCGATCGTCGCCTTCGTCGTCGCCGCGATCGCCCTGGCGCTGGGCGTGCTCGGCTGGCGGCGCTCCACCCGCGGGGCCGAAGCCGGTCCCGGCCACTCCCCGCCGGCCGGGCCAAGCGACGAGGACAGCCGGCGGCTCGACGCCGACCTGGCCAAGTACGACCTCTAGGAAGCGTCCGGCGCGACGGCGTCCGGCGCCGCAGCGCTCGGTCCCGCCGCGGCCCGCTCGGCGCTGACCACGACCTGGCCGAAGGGCCGCCGCGGCAGCGTCGCCACCGCCTCGCCGACCGCGCG
>DASVWP010000007.1:0-4609 GCA_036393155.1 Solirubrobacterales bacterium
CCGAGGGCAGGCGCGGGGTGGTCCTGCGCGAGGTCGCCGGCGGCTTCTCGCTGGCCAGCGACCCGGCCTTCGAGCAGGCGGCGCGACGGCTGCTGTCCAAACCACGCACCCCGCCGCTGACCCAGGCCCAGGCCGAGACGCTGGCGATCGTCGCCTACCTGCAGCCGGTGACCCGCCCGGAGGTGGCGCGGATCCGCGGCGTCACCTCGGAGTCGGCGGTGCAGACGCTGGCCGAGCGCGGCCTGATCGAGGAGTCCGGCCGCTCGCAGTTCGGCGCCGCGATCTTCAAGACCAGCGAGCTGTTCGAGCGCCTGTTCGGCCTCTCCGGCCTCGATCAATTGCCCGACCCGTCGCGCTTCGACCCGACCCCGGAGGACGAGCGGGAGCTGCGCGAGCGGCTGCTGAAGGCGGGGGAACAGCGGGCTGAGTGAGTGCGGGAGCCGATCCCGGTGGGGGTTCCGCTTGACTCTTTCCGAGGACCGTCGGCGGCCGTCCGCGGGTCGGGTCGCGGAAAAAGTACAAGACGCTCCACCCCCACCGGGACCGGCTCGTGAGGCTCGCGAAGTTCCTCGCGCACGCGGGAGTCGCTTCGCGGCGGCGGGCTGAGGAGATCGTTGCCGCCGGCCGAGTGACGGTCCGGGGCCAGGTGGTCACCGATCCGGCGCGGGACGTGGGGGAAGGTGACGAGGTGCGGGTGGACGGGGGGGTGGTCGGGGCCGAGGCGCGGGAGGTCTGGGCGGTCCACAAGCCGGTCGGCGTGGTCTCCACGGCCCGCGAGCCGGGACACCGGCCGGCGGTCGTCGAGCTGGTCGATTCGCCCGCTCGCCTGTATCCGGTCGGCCGCCTCGACGCCGACTCCAGCGGCCTGCTCCTGCTGACCAACGACGGCGAGCTGGCTAACCGGCTCACCCACCCGCGCTTCGAAGTGCCGAAGACCTACCGCGTGCGGCTGCGCCGCCCGCCCGCCGAGCGCGAGATCGAGCGCCTGCGCAGGGGGGTGGGGCTGGAGGACGGGCCTACCGCCCCGGCGCCGGTGCGGCGCCTCGGCGAGCGCGAGATCGAGGTCGTCCTGCGCGAAGGCCGCAACCGCCAGCTGCGGCGGATGGTCGAGGCGGTCGGGAACGAGGTCGTGGCCCTGCAGCGAGTCGGTTTCGGGCCGCTGGGGCTCGGAGGGCTCAAGGAGGGACAGGCCCGGCGGCTCTCGGAGGACGAGATCGCCGCTTTGAGGGATGCGTCTTTTGGCTGATCGCGTGGTCGAGGGTGGGAGCCGCACGCCCTTCCACCCGGCAAGTAGAAGGGCGTGCGGCTCCCACCCAGTGGCGCCCGGGCCGGGATGGCGGCCTCACCTGGGCTCGCGTCGGGATGGGTGCCCCTACCTGGGAACCGAGGTGAGGCGGGTCGCGATCGCCTCGGCGACGGCCTTAGGTTCCGTTTCGGCCTGGAGGCGGGTGACGCGCAGGGTGGAGTAGCCGACCCGCATCAGCTCGCGGTCCCGCCAGCGATCGCGCTCGAAGGCGACCCCGGTGCCGTGGAAGTCGCGGCTGTCGGCCTCGAGAACGAAGCGCTGGGCGGCCCAGAGGAAGTCCACCTCGATCCGGGCACCGTCGGCGAGGGCGACGGGGGCGTTGGCGTGAGGAGGCGGGAAGTCCTGGCGGGCGAGCAGGGGCAGGACCATCGCCTCCAGCGGGCTCTTCAGCCTGGAGCGTCGCGCCAACGGCGCCGCGCGGCGCCAGCGGCCGATCTCCGCGCGCAGGGCGGCCGCGCCTCGGGCGCCTGGGCGCGCCGCGGCTTCGACGGCGGAGACGTCGAGCGATTTCTTCGCCGCCGCTCGCTCGAAGGCGCTCCTCAGCGTCCGTGCCGAGACGACCCCCGCCAGGTCGACGAGCGTCCGCGCCGGGCTGGTGCACGGGATGCCGTCCACGGCTCCGGTCTCCGAGGTGGAGGGGTTCGGAATCCGATGCGCCTTGATGCCGTCGATCTTGCGACCGCGCTGGCCCGGGGCGATGACATCGACGACGACCGGGGGGCGGTCGAGGAGACCGAGCAGGTAGGCGGCGCTGCGGTGGGAGACGACCGCGCCGGGGCCGCAGGCGAGCACCGCCGCCCACATCCGGTCCCGGGGTCCGACCTCGCCCCGGCCCACTGCGTACACGCCTCGAAATACCCGATGCAGCCAGCCGGCCCGAATGGCCGCCTTGATGGCGTCGTCAGTGAACCCGAGCCGATGCAACTGTCCGCGGGAGACCACCCCGCGCTGTCCCGCGGCCCGATTGCGCAGTCGCGCATGGGTCCCGGCTCGGGATTTGGTGCGAGTTTCGGGCGTCACAGCGCCCATAAGTCGCACTAACCTTGAGATCGCCCCCCGCGGCTCGGTCGCCCCGGGGTCCCTCTTTGGAAAGATGCGGGGGTGACCTTGGAGCGAGGGAGCTACGAGCCGCCGCAGCAGCGCCTCTTTGCCGTCCGCGGGGCGGTGCAGGCGGAGGGCAACACGGCGGAGGCGATCCTCACCGCGACCGAGCAGCTGATGCGCGAGCTGATCGAGCGCAACGGCCTGGAGCCGGCGGCGATGGTCAGCTGCATCTTCACCACCACAGACGACCTCGACGCCGAATTCCCGGCCGTCGCCGCCCGTGGGCTGGGTCTGAACTCGGTGCCGCTGCTCTGCTGCCGGGAGATCCCGGTCCCCGGCTCGATGCCGCGGGTGATCCGCATCCTGCTCCACTACTACGCGCCGGTCGAGCACGAGCCGGTGCACGTCTACCTGGGCGAGGCCCAGAAGCTCCGCACCGACCTCGAAGCGGCCCAGTAGGCCCGCGCCTCAATCGAGCGCCCAGGCGGGCGGCCCGCGTCCGCGTCCGTCACAATCGGTCGCGATGAGCGTCACCTTCGCCGAGAAGCTCGCCCGCATGCCGGGCTACCAGGCCGGCGTGCCGACCGGGCAGGCGCCCGAGGAGGTCGCCGCCGGCGGGATCGCCCAGCTGGCCTCCAACGAGTCGCCCTTCCCGCCCCACCCGAAGGTGGTCGAGGCGATCCAGCAGGCCGCGGCGGCGATGCACCGCTATCCCGACCCCGACGCGACCCTGCTGCGGCGCCGCATCGCCGAGCGCTACGAGACCCAGCCCGGGAAGGTGGCGGTCGGCAACGGCTCCTGCGAGATCCTCCTCGCCGCCGCCGAGGCCCTCTGCGAGCCCGGCGACGAGATCCTCTACGCCTGGCCGGCCTTCTCGATGTACCCGTATCTGCCGGCGCTGACCGGCGCCCGCGAGATCCGCGTGCCGCTGGCCGACGGCGACGTCCACGACCTTGACGCGATGGCCGCCGAGGTGACGGCGGCAACCCAGCTGCTGATCGTCTGCAACCCGAACAACCCGACCGCGACGCACATCCCGGCCGCCGAGATCGCCGCCTTCTGCGAGCGGGTGCCGCCGCACGTCACGGTCGTCCTCGACGAGGCCTACGTCGAGTTCCAGACCGACGACGACCCCGACGCGACGGTCGACCTGGTCGGCCAATTCCCCAACCTGGTCGTCCTGCGCACCTTCAGCAAGTGCTACGGGCTGGCCGGCCTGCGGGTCGGCTACGCGATCGGCTCGGCCGGCTTCCGCGCCGCCGTCGACGCGGTCCGTCAGCCGTTCAGCGTCAACGCGCTCGCCCAGGCCGCCGGCGCCGAGGCGGTCCTCCATCAGGACGACGCCCTGCGGCGGGTCGAGCGGACGATCGCCGAGCGCCTGCGGGTCGAGGAGGCCCTGCGCGCGATGGGCCTGCGCACCTCCGAGAGCCAGGCCAACTTCTCCTGGATCGACCTCGGCGAGGCCGACGAGAAGGAGGTGGTCACCGGGCTCGCCCAGCGCCAGGTCGCGGTCCGTCCCGGGACGCCGCTCGGCGACCCCGGCCACATCCGCGTCACCTACGGCGCGCCGGAGGAGAACGACCGCTTCCTGGCCGGGCTGGCCGAGCTGCTCGACTAATCGGCCGGCCCGTGGTACAAAGGCCGAGGTGTTGAACCGAGCCACATCCGCGATCGGCCCCGCGCCCGGCGCCGACGTTGCCCCTGGCCGTTTCACCACCTATTGGTACTGGCGATTTAGCTAGGCGTCCGGCCTGGCGGCATCTCGCCGCACCGAGAATCAGATCGGCCGGGCGCCGACCGTCGTGCGTCTGCCCCTGCGGGGGCTGACAGCCAGCAATCAAAAAGTACGATTTCAGCGGTTTGGAGAAAGGCGAAGGCAAAATGATCATCGGGATGCAGGAGGGCGCTAAACGAGACGGCGTGCGGGACCAGCGGATCGCGAAAGTGGTGGAGCTCTCGCCGCCCGAAGCGCTGCTGGAGGAGCTGCCGCTGGGCAAGGAGCGGGCCCAGAAGGTCGTCAGGGCGCGCCAGGAAGTGGTCGAGGTGCTCTCGGGCCGGGACCCGCGGCTGATGGTCGTGGTCGGCCCCTGCAGCGTTCACGACCCGAAAGCCGCGCTGGAGTACGCGCGCCGGCTCAGCGCGCTGACCAAACAGGTCGGTGACCGGCTGCTGGTCGTGATGCGGGTCTACTTCGAGAAGCCGCGGACGACCACCGGCTGGAAGGGCCTGATCAACGACCCCCACCTCGACGGTTCCGGG
>DASVWP010000008.1:0-6610 GCA_036393155.1 Solirubrobacterales bacterium
TACCGCGAGGCGCATCGCGAATGCGCCCGGCTGGCCGCCGAGCTGACCGAGCTGCGCGAGCGCGAAGGCTCACGCGAGCGCGACCTGGACCTCTACCGCTACGAGCTCTCGGAGATCGAGGAGGTCGCGCCCGATCCCGAGGAGCGCGAGAGCCTCGGCGCCGAGCGCGACCGCCTGCGCCATGGCGAGGGTCTGCGCGAGGCGGCCGGCGGCGCCCATGCCGCCCTCGCCGGCGCCGAGGAGGACGGCGGCGGCGCGGCGGCGGCACTGGCCCAGGCGGAAGCGCTGCTGCACGGCGCGGCGGGCCTCGACTCCGGGCTCGACGAGATCGCCGAGCGGGTGGCCACGCTGGCGCTCGAGCTGGCCGACGTCGGCTCGGAGCTGCGCGGCTACGCCGAGGCGCTGGAGGCCGACCCGGCGGCGCTGGCGGCGACCGAGGAACGCCTGGAGGCGATCGATCGGCTCGAGCGCAAGCACGGCGGCAGCGTGGAGTCGGTGCTCGCGCACGCCGAGCGCTGCCGGGCGGAGATCGCCCGCCTCGAGGGCGCCGAGGAGCGCAGCGTCGAGGCGGCGGCGGCGCTGGCCGAGGCGGAGGCCCGGCGGGCGGAGCTGGGGGAGAGGCTGAGCGCGGGGCGCGCGGCGGCGGCCGGCCCGCTGGAGGAGCGCGTGGCGGCGGAGCTCGACCGCCTCTCGATGGCCGGCGCGACGCTCGAGGTGGTCCTGGAGGCTCACCCCCAGGGATACGGAGCTTCCGGCCGCGAGACGGTCGAGCTGCGGGTGGCGCCGAACCCCGGGATCGAGCCGGCGCCGCTGCGGGAGGCCGCCTCCGGCGGTGAGCTGTCGCGGGTGATGCTGGCGCTCAGCGGTCTGGGGGAGGCGGCGAGCTCGCCGACCATGGTCTTCGACGAGATCGACGCCGGGATCGGCGGCAACACGGCACGGGTGGTCGGCGAGCGGCTGCGGGCGCTCGGCGAGAGCCGCCAGGTTCTCTGCATCACCCACCTGCCGCAGGTCGCCTCGCTCGCCGAGGTCCATTTCCGACTCGAAAAGGACGTCGCCGGCGACCGGGCCCGCGCCACCGTCGAGCGGCTCGACGGCGAGGCCGTGGTCGAGGAGATCCGCCGCATGCTCGGCGGCGAGGACTCAGACGAGGCGGCGACGCGCCACGCTCGAGAGCTGATTGCCGCTTCCTAGGGTCGCGTGACCAAGCAGGGCAAGGATGCAGGGAGCGTGGCGTGCTCGGCACGCGAGCGACCGAAGACGCAGCCATGCGCCGGTCACGGGACCCTAGGCTAGGCTCCTGCGATGGCAACCGCGAGCCGCCGTCGACTACCCGCGCTGCTCGGTCGTCGCAACGGTTCCGATCCCGCGAGCCCGGTCTCCGGCACCGCCCGCCTCGGCGAGCGGACCAAGCACCTGGTCAAGCGACTGCGGCCCGGCGACATCGCGGTGATCGACCACGTCGACATCGACCGAATCGCCGCCGAGGAGCTGATCGCCTGCGGCGTGGCGGCCGTGCTCAACGCCGCGCCGTCCTCCAGCGGGCGCTATCCGAACGCCGGGCCACTGATGCTGGTGCGGGCCGGGATCCGGCTCCTCGACGCCCCCGATGCCGGCCTCTTCGAGCAGCTCCACGACGGCGACTCGCTGACCGTGAGCGCCGACGGCGAGATCCGCGCCGCCGGCCGCGAGGTCCTGCGAGGCCGGGTGCTCGGGGTCGCCGAGCTGGAGCGCCAGCTGCAGGAACAGCGGGAGCGGATCGACGAGGCGCTGGCCGAGTTCGCCGAGAACACGGTCGCCCACGTGCGCCAGGAGACCGACCTGCTGACCGGCAGCATCGAGTTCCCGCCGAGCCGCTGCTCGTTCCGCGATCGGCACGTGCTGATCGTGGTCCGCGGCGACCGCCACCGCCGCGACCTGAAGGCGCTCCGCGCCTACATCCGCGACGTGCGGCCGCTCGTCGTCGCCGTCGACGGCGGCGCCGACGGGGCGCTGGAGGCGGGGCTGAAGCCCGACGTGATCCTCGGCGACATGGACTCGGCGTCCGACCGGGCGCTCGCCTGCGGGGCCGAGCTGATCGTCCACGCCTATCCCGACGGCCGCGCCCCCGGCGAGGCGCGGCTGATCGAGGCCGGCCTGCCGCACACGATCGTCCCCGCCGCCGGGACCAGCGAGGACGTGGCGATGCTGATGGCCTACGAGAAGGGGGCGGCGCTGATCGTCAGCGTCGGCGCCCACTTCAACCTGATCGAGTTCCTCGACCGCAAGCGCGGCGGCATGTCCTCGACCTTCCTCACCAGGCTGCGGATCGGCGAGCGGCTGGTCGACGCCAAGGGCGTCAGCCGCCTGTACCGGCCGAGCTCCGCCGTCGCGCCGGCGATCCTCCTCCTGGTCACCTTCGTCGTCCTCTTCACGATCCTCGTGATCACCTCGCCGGCGCTCAACGACGTCTTCGAACTCTTCTGGCTCAAGGTCCGGATCTGGCTCGGAATCTAGGCTCCGGCCTGGCGACCATCTAGCCTTCGCAGGCTGATGGGGTACAGCGCCCGCTACCACGCCACCTCGTTGATCGCCGTCTTCCTGGCGCTCGCGATCGGGATTCTGATCGGCGCCGAGTTCGGCGGCGACGCGCTGACCAGCACCCGCAAGAACCTCGAGCACAGCCTGGTCGGCAACCTGCAGGACGCCCGCTCGCGGGCCGACCAGCTGAGCGGTGAACTCGGTCGCGCCAACGAATTCGCCGAACGGGTCTATCCGGTTCTGACCAAGGAACGGCTGGCCGGCAAGCGGGTGGCGATCGTCGCCCTGGGTGGCCTGCCGACCGCGATGACCGAAGCGGTCGAGAACGCGCTCGGGCCGACCGGCGCCCACCTGGTCGGGGTCGGCGTCGTGCGCGAGCCGGTCGACGTCAACGGCCTTGCCGGCGACCTCGCGAAGACCCGCTTCGCGACCCTGCGCACGAACCCCACCGGGCTGAGCGAACTGGGGAGCGGCCTGGGGCGCCAGCTGGTGATCGGCGGCACCCTGCCCGAAGTCGTCCGCGGCCAGCTCTTCTCGCGGGCCAGCGGCGGCTTCGGCGCCCTCGACGCGGTGCTCGTGGTCCGCGACCAGCCCCAGGACATGGGCCCGGTGCAGCGCGGCAGAGCCGCCCAGTTCGAATCGGCGCTGCTCAGCGGGATCGCCGCCACCCGCATCCCGGTGGTCGGGATCGAGGCGACGAGCACCGAACCGTCCTCGATCTCCTTCTTCCAGAGCAACGACCTGGCGACGGTCGACGACATCGACCAGACGGCCGGCAAGCTGGCGATGGTCTTCGCGATGCTCGGCTCGGAGGGCAGCTTTGGGGTCAAGAGCAGCGCCGACCGCCTGCTGCCGGACCTGCTGACCCAGGGGGGCTGAGCCGTCCACTGGGTCGGCTTCCCGCTGGCGATCGGGATCGCGCTGCCGCTCGTCCCGGCCGGGGCGCGCGGCCTGCGCGACGCCGGCCTGGTGCGCGAGAACTACCGCGGCGCCCTGCTCGCCTTCCCGCTCGGCGCCGTGCTGGCCACCGCGGCGCTGGTGGCCCTGGCGCCGCTCGCCTTCCTCAACGACCGCGGCGACCTCAACCTGCTCGACCCCGAACTGCGGCGCTGGCTGCCCTACGTGCTGGGGATCGCCTTCCTCGGCTTCCTCGACGACGCCCTCGGCCAGGGCGCGGCGGCGGCCACCCCGCGCGGCTGGCGCGGCCACGGGAGGGCGCTGCGCGAAGGCCGGCTCTCGACCGGGGCGATCAAGGCGATCGGGGCGCTGGCTTTGGCGGCCTACGTGGTCTCCGGGCGCGGCCTGGAATCGTGGCGCTACCTGGTCGACGTGGCGCTGCTGATCCTCGCCACCAACCTCTTCAACCTGCTCGACCTGCGGCCGGGGCGGGCGGAGAAGGGCCTGGCCCTGCTCGGCGCCGGCCTCTGCCTCGGCGCCTGGACGCTGGCGCCGCTCGAGCTGCTGGGGATCTTCGCCGGGCCGATCCTGGTCGGGGCGCGGCAGACGCTCGGCGAGCGGGCGATGCTCGGCGATACCGGCTCCAACCTGATCGGCGCCGTGGCGGGGGTCTGGTTGCTGACCGCGCTTGGCCCCGACGCCCGCCTGATCGCCCTTGCGGTGGTCGCCGCGTTGACCGTTTACGGCGAGTTGCGGTCTATTTCGGCGACCATCGAATCGGTTCCGCCACTGCGCTGGCTAGACTCGCTCGGCAGAGCATGAGTCCGTCCAACAAAGGCGACACGAGGTTCATCTTCGTCACCGGCGGAGTGGTCTCGGCCCTCGGCAAGGGGATCACCGCCGCCTCGGTCGGACGACTCCTCGTTTCCCGCGGGTTCCGGGTCCAGCTGCAGAAGTTCGACCCCTACATCAACGTCGACCCCGGGACGATGAGCCCGTTCCAGCACGGCGAGGTCTTCGTCACCGAGGACGGCGCCGAGACCGACCTCGATCTCGGCCACTACGAGCGCTTCACCGACGAGAACACCTCGCGGGCCTCCAACGTCACCGCCGGAGCCGTCTACAACTCGGTGATCCGGCGCGAGCGCCGCGGCGACTACCTCGGCGCCACCGTGCAGGTGATCCCGCACATCACCAACGAGATCAAGCAGAAAATCCTCATCGTCGCCGAGTCCCAGTCGGTCGACTTCGTGATCACCGAGATCGGCGGCACGGTCGGCGACATCGAGTCGCTGCCCTTCCTCGAGTCGATCCGACAGTTCCGCCAGGATGTGGGACGCGAGAATACGCTGTTCATCCACCTCACCCTCGTCCCCTACATCGCCGCCACCGCGGAGCTCAAGACCAAACCGACCCAGCACTCGGTGCGCGAGCTGATGCAGATCGGAATTCAGCCCGACATCCTGATTTGCCGCACCGAACGGCCCCTGTCCGAGGAGTTGAAGCGCAAGATCGCCCAGTTCTGCAACGTCGACTTCGGCTGCGTGGTCGAGAGCCCCGACGTGAGCACCATCTACGAGATCCCGCTCCGGCTACACGAGCAGGGACTCGACAAGGAGGTGTGCACGCGGCTCCATCTCGACACGAAGGAACCCGACCTGCGCGCCTGGGGCGCGATGGTGGACAAGATCCTCCATCCCGACCAGCGCGTGCGCATCGCGGTGGTGGGGAAGTACACCGAGCTCGCCGACAGCTACAAGAGCATCAACGAAGCGCTGATCCATGGCGGCATCGCTCACCAGACGGGAGTGGACGTGCAGTGGATCGCGTCGGACCGCTTCACCGACCAGGAAACGGCGGGCGAGCTGCTCGCGCCGTTCGACGCCCTGCTCGTGCCCGGTGGGTTCGGTGTACGCGGCGTCGAGGGCATGGTCGAGGCGATCCGCTGGGCACGCGAGCACCGCATGCCGTTCTTCGGGATCTGTCTCGGGCTGCAGGTCGCGATCATCGAGTTCGCGCGCAACGTGTGCAGGATCCCCGACACGAATTCGAGCGAATTCGCTCCAGAGTGCGCCAACCCCGTCATCTCCCTGATGTCGACCCAGCTGGGCATTCAGGAGATGGGCGGCACGATGCGACTCGGCGCCTACCCCTGCCGCCTGCGCCCTGGCTCGCGCGTGGCTCAGGTCTACAACGCCACCGAGGTGAGCGAGCGCCATCGCCACCGCTACGAGGTCTCCAACGCCTACCGCGACGTCCTGGCGGAGTACGGGCTGCGCTGCTCGGGGTTGTCCCCCGACGGCTCGCTCGTGGAAATGATCGAGCTCCCCGATCACCCCTGGTACATCGGCTGCCAGTTCCACCCGGAGTTGAAGTCACGGCCGATGCACCCCCATCCGCTGTTCGCGGGATTCATCGGCGCGGCACTGGCGCACCACGACACCCACCCCGTCGAACCGGGCGCGTTCGTGAAGGCGCCGCTGGCACGCGCCACGGGCTGACGATGCCCCAGTTCGGCGACGGCACCGCCCCCTTCCTGATCGCGGGGCCCTGTGTGATCGAATCCGACGACCTGAACCTCCAGGTCGCCGAGGCGCTCGTCACGCTGGGAGCGCGATTCGGCCTGCACGTCATCTACAAGGCGTCGTTCGACAAGGCCAACCGCTCGCGCGCCTCGGCCGCCCGCGGACCGGGGCTCGATGCCGGGCTGTCGGCGCTCGCGCGCGTGCGTCGAGCGACCGGCCTGCCGCTGCTCACCGACGTGCACGAGGTCGCGCAGGTGGCCGCCGCGGCCGAGGTCGCCGACGTGCTGCAGATCCCGGCATTCCTCTGCCGCCAGACCGATCTCCTCATCGCCGCGGGCAAGTCGGGGCGCGCCGTCAACGTCAAGAAGGGACAATGGATGTCCCCCGAGCAGATGGCCGGGGCGGTGGAGAAAGTGCGCGGCGGCGGCGCGAGCGACGTGGCGGTGACGGAGCGCGGCACCTTCTTCGGCTACGGTGATCTCGTCGTCGACATGCGCAACTTCGCCCGGCTGCGCGCCGCGTGCGGCACGGCGGTCGTGTTCGATGCAACGCATTCGGTGCAGCAGCCGGGGCAGGGCGCCGACGGGTCGAGCGGCGGGCTGCGCCAGTTCATCCCCCCGCTCCTGTACGCCGCCGCGGCGGCCGGCGCGGACGGCTTCTTCCTCGAG
>DASVWP010000009.1:0-31766 GCA_036393155.1 Solirubrobacterales bacterium
GCTGCCGCGGCGGAGCAGCTTACGGAGTGGGCCGAGCGGGCGGGGGCCGAGCTCGTCCGCGGGGCCGAGGGCGCCGACCCCGGTGCGGTCGCCTTCGACGCCGTCGCGGCCGCCCGGGCGCGCGGCGCCGACGTGGTGATCGTCGACACCGCCGGCCGCCTGCACACGCAGGGCAACCTGATGGACGAGCTCGCCAAGGTGCGCCGCGCGATCGCCAAGCAGCTGCCCGGCGCCCCGCACGAGACGCTGATCTCGATCGACGCCACCACCGGCCAGAACGGCCTGCGCCAGGCGAAGGTCTTCTCCGAGGCGGTGGAGATCGACGGCGTCGTCCTGACCAAGCTCGACGGCACCGCCAAGGGCGGGATCGCCCTGGCGATCGCCTCCGACCTGGGAATCCCGGTGAAGCTGATCGGGGTGGGAGAGACGCTGGAGGACCTGCGCCCCTTCGATCCCGCCGAGTACGCTCAGGCGCTGCTCGCCGAGTAGCCTGGTTGGGATGTTCGACCAGCTCTCCGAACGACTGCAGGGCACGCTCTCGGAGGTCCGCTCGCGCGGCAAGCTCAACGAGTCCGACGTCGACGCGGCGATGCGCGAGATCCGCCTCGCGCTGCTCGAGGCCGACGTTAACTTCAAAGTCGTCAAAGCGTTCACCAAGACGCTGAAAGAACGCTGCCTGGGGTCCGACGTGCTGGAGAGCCTGGACCCCGGCCAGCAGGTGGTGAAGATCGTCAACGAGGAGCTGGCCTCGCTGATGGGTGGGACCGGCAGCGAGCTGGCGATGGCGAGCGGCGGCCCGACGGTGATCCTGATGGCCGGCCTGCAGGGCTCGGGCAAGACGACCGCCTGCGCCAAGCTCGCCCAGTTCTTCGCCAAGCAGAACAAGGACGTGGCGCTGGCCGCCTGCGACGTCTACCGCCCCGCCGCGGTCGAGCAGCTGGTGACGATGGGCAAGCGGGCCGGTGCCCACGTCTACGAGCGCGGCACCGACGCCGACCCGGTCGAGATCGCCAGCTGGGCGTTGGAGCAGGCGCAGACCGAGCGCCGCGACGTGCTGATCGTCGATACCGCCGGCCGCCTGCACATCGATCAGGACCTGATGGCCGAGTTGGCGAAGATCCGCAAGAAGACCAGACCCCACGACGTCCTCCTCGTGGTCGACGCGATGACCGGCCAGGACGCCGTCGGCGTCGCCGAATCGTTCGCCGAGGTGGCCGAGTTCGACGGCGTGGTGATGACCAAGCTCGACGGCGACGCCCGCGGCGGCGCCGCGCTCTCGGTCAAGGCGGTGACCGGCAAGCCGATCCTCTTCGCCTCCACCGGGGAGAAAATCGAGGACTTCGACAGGTTCCATCCCGACCGCATGGCCCAGCGGATCCTCGGCATGGGCGACGTCCTCAGCCTGATCGAGAAAGCCGAGCAGCAGGTCGACGAGAAGCAGGCGGCCGAGCTGCAGGAGAAGATGCGGAAGGACCAGTTCACGCTGGAGGACTTCCTCACCCAGATGCGCCAGGTCCGAAAGATGGGGCCGCTGAGCGGGATCCTCGGGATGCTGCCGGGGATGGGGGCGCTGAAACAGCTGCGCAACGCCGACATCGACGAAGGCGAGCTCGACCGCGTCGAGGCGATCATCCTCTCGATGACCCCGCAGGAGCGGGCCAACCCGGGGATCATCAACGGGTCGCGGCGCAAACGGATCGCCAACGGCTCCGGGACCAAGGTGCAGAACGTCAACCAGCTGGTCAAGCAATTCGACCAGATGAAAGTGATGATGAAGGCGATGGCAAACGGCAAGATGCCGAGCCCCCAGCAGATGGCCCAGCTCTCCGGCGGCGGGGCGCCCCGACCGAAGATGCGGCGTCGGTAGCCGTCAAACCGGTATGTCCTCCGCTTCGCGTCCGGGCATGCCGGGGGAAACCATGTAATCTGCCCCGTCCAATGGCTGTACGAATCAGACTTAGACGCGTGGGTTCGAAGAAGAACCCGATCTGGCGCATCGTCGTCGCCGACAAACGCTCGCCGCGGGACGGCCGCACGATCGAGACGATCGGGCAGTACAACCCGCAGACCGAGCCCTCGCTGATCGAGATCGACGAGGAGCGCGCCCGCCACTGGCTCGAGCACGGCGCCCAGCCGTCCGAGACGGTTGCCGGGCTCCTGCGCACCAAGGGCATCGCCGCCTCCGGAAGCTAGCCGCGGTCCGATGACGGAGCTGCTCGAGTTCCTCGTCAAGGCCCTTGTCGAGGAGCCGGAGGCCGTCGTGGTCGAGGAGCTGGAGGAAGACGGCGACCTGGTCTACGAGATCACCGTCGCCGACGGCGACCTCGGCCGGGTGATCGGCAAGGGCGGCCGGGTGGCCAACGCGATCCGGACGATCGCCAAGGCGGCCGCGGTGCGGATCGACAGGCGCGTCATCGTCGACATCCTCGACTGACGCGGCGCCGCCGTTGAAGCTGGACGTCTTCACCCTCTTCCCCGAGGCCTTCGACTGGTTCCAGACCCAGCGCTCGGTCCAGAACGCGATCCGCGAGGGCAACGAGCTGCGGCTGATCAACTACCGCGACACGACGCCGCTGACCGCCGGCCAGGTCGACGACGCCCCCTACGGCGGCGGCGCCGGGATGGTGCTGCGGGTCGACGTCGTCGACGCGGCGCTGCAGGCCGCCTACCCGCACGGCGAGAGCCCGCGCGTCGTCCTGCTCTCGCCGACCGGCCGCCTGCTCGACGACCAGCTCGCCGATGAGCTGACGGCGGAGCCCCACGTGGCGATCCTCTGCGGCCGCTACGAGGGGTTTGACGACCGTGTCCACCGGCACCTCGCCGACGACGAGGTCTCGATCGGCCGCTACGTCCTCGCCGGCGGCGAGCTGCCGGCGATGGTCCTCGCCGACGTGATCATGCGCAAGCTCCCCGGCGCCCTCGGCCACGCCGAGTCGGCGGCCGAGGAGTCCTTCAGCCAGCGCCTGGAGGGTATGCCCGAGTACCCACACTTCACGCGCCCCCCGCAGTACCGCGGCTGGGGCGTCCCGGAGGTTCTGCTGTCGGGGGACCACGAGAAGATCCGCCAGTGGCGGCTGGAGCAGAGCAGGATCCGCGCGGCTGAGTCCGAATTCGGCGCCGAGTAGCTACCATTCGCGAGCCGCGCGGTTCCCATGTCTCGGGTCCGGCGGTTTTTTCTCGCCAGCACGAAAGATCCAGATGAGCTCCGTAATCGACAGCATCGAGCGCGACCAGCTGAGGAAGGGCCTGCCGTCCTTCGCTCCGGGCGATCGCGTGCGTGTCCACTTCCAGGTCATCGAGGGGACCCGGAAACGCACGCAGGTGTTCGAGGGTGTCGTCCTGCGTCGTCAGGGCTCCGGGGTGCGCGAGACCTTCACCGTGCGCAAGCAGTCCTTCGGCGTCGGGGTGGAGCGGACGTTCCCGCTGCACTCGCCGAAGATCGAGAAACTCGAGGTGGCGGCGCGCGGAGACGTGCGGCAGGCCAAGCTCTACTACCTGCGGGGCCGGATCGGCAAGGCCGCCCGCGTCGCCGAGCGACGCTGGGGCATCGACGAGGAGATGGTGTCGGCGCCCCAGGAGGTTGCCGCGCCCGTGGATGCCGAGGGCGTCTCCCAGGAGGAGGCGGCTGTCGAGGTGACGCCGACCGAGGCCGAGCGGCAGGCCGAGACCGAGGCCCCGGAGGCCGCGGCGGAGACCGCCGCGCCGGAGGCCAAGGAGACCGCCGAGGAGGCCGCCGCGCCAGAGGCGTCGGCGGAGGCGGAGAGCGATGCAGGGGCGGACGCGGACGCGGCAGCGCCCGAGGCCGGGGAGACCGAGGACAGCGCAGCGTCAGAGGATGCCGAGGAAGAGAAGCCGGCTGAGGAGGCCGGCGGCTCCGACGAGGACGCGGCGTCCTGAAACTCCGGATCCCGAAGCCGAAAACCAAAGGCGGCGGGCTCATCGAGTTGGTCGTCATCGTTGCGCTTGCTCTGGGGCTGGCGCTGGCGATCCAGGCCTGGGTGGTCAAGCCGTACCAGATCCCCTCCGAATCGATGGAGCCGACCCTCGACGTCGGTCAGCGGGTCCTCGTCAACCGCTTCATCTACCACTTCCAGGAACCGGCGATCGGCGACATCGTCGTCTTCCACCCGCCGGCCGGGGCCGACGAAGGCGCCGAATGCGGGGTGACGGTGAAAGGTCAGCAGCCGATAAACGTCGGCGAGCCCTGCCCGAAACCGACCGACGAAGAGTCGAGCCAGAACTTCATCAAGCGGATCGTCGCCGTCCCGGGCGACACCCTCTCGATCAAAGACGGACACCCCGTCGTCAACGGCGCCGAGAAGAAGGACGAGCCCTACATCCGCCCCTGCGGAGCCTCCGAAGCCTGCAACTTGCCGAAAACGATCACGATTCCACCCGGCTACTTCTTCATGATGGGCGACAACCGTGGGGCAAGTGACGACAGCCGCTTCTGGGGACCCGTTCCCAAGAGCTGGATCATCGGAGAGGCCTTTGCCACCTACTGGCCCCCCGATCGGATCGGCCTCCTCTAAGGGCCCACCGCGCGCCCACCGCCGTCGGCTCGCCCGCAGCCGGCGCCTGTTCGCCTTCGACCGCGGGCTGCAGAGCCGTTACGTGGCCGGCGCCGACGAGGCCGGCAGGGGGTGCCTGGCGGGGCCGCTGGTCGCTGCCGCGGTGTTGATCGACTACGAGCGGCTGACCCACGCCGACCGTCGCGCCCTCAGCGGCCTGCACGACTCCAAGCAGATGACCGAGGAGCACCGCCTGGAGATGTACCCGAGCGTGATCCGCGCGGCCGAGCGGGTCTGCGTGATCGTCCGCTCGGCCGCCGGGATCGACCGTCGCGGCCTGCATGTGACCAACCTCGAAGCCCTCTCCTGCGCCCTGGAGGGGCTGGAGCCGGGGGAGGAGGCGATCGCGCTCGTCGACGGGTTCCCGTTGCCGCGCTGCCGGGTGCCGCACCGCCCGGTCGTCCAGGGCGACGGGACGAGCGCCGCGATCGCCGCCGCCTCCGTGGTCGCGAAGGTGACCCGCGACCGCTACATGCGCGCGGCCGCCCTGCGCCATCCCGGCTGGGGGTTCGAGGAGCACGTCGGCTACTCGACGCCCGAGCACCGGGCGGCGATCGAGGAGATCGGGATCTCGCCGCTGCACCGCCGCTCCTTCCAGAGCGTGGCCTACTCCCAGCTCGAGCTCGGCTGATCAGAAAGCGCCGCGAAGGTGCTCGTAGTCGACCGGGCGGTTGGCCCGGTCGAGGGTGACGCCGACGGCATCGAAGCGGATCCGCTCGTAGCGGGGGACGTCTCTGCGCTCGGACATCCAGGCGGTCGCGAGGCGGCGCACGCGCTGCTGCTTGCGGGGGCCGACGGCGAGCACCGGGCGCACCGGCCCGAAGGCGGCGCCCAGGCGCCCTGCCTTGACCTCGACGAAGACCAGGGCGCCGCCATCGACGGCGACGATGTCGAGCTCGCCGAACCGGGTGCGGGCGTTGCGCTCGACGATCCGCATGCCTTCGGCGGCGAGCCGCTGGGCGACGAGGTCCTCGGCGATCTGGCCGGTGCGGCGTCGTGGATCGGTCATCCACCGCCCAAGTAGCCGGCGGTCACAAACTCTCCCCATTCGCGGGCGAGAGAAGTTGCCTTCTGCGCGCCACTCGTACGACCTGGCTCCATAGCTTCGCGGTCGTGCTGGCCACCGCCCACACCTTCACTCTTGACGGCATCGCCGCCCGCCCGGTGCGGGTGGAGGTCGACGTCCATCGCGGCCTGCCCGGCTTCGTGATGGTCGGCCTGCCCGATGCCGCCGTTCGCGAGGCGCGGGAGCGGGTCCGGGCCGCGCTGGTCAACTGCGGCTTCGAGTTTCCCCTGCAGCGGATCGTCGTCAACCTCGCGCCGGCCAGCCTTCGCAAGGCAGGTCCGGGGATGGACCTGGCGATCGCCGTCGCCCTGCTCAGCGCCTCCGGGCAGCTCGAGTGGGAGGGGCTGTGCCGGGTCGCCCTGGCGGGGGAGCTTGCCCTCGACGGTTCGACCCGGTCGATTCAGGGCGCGCTGGCGATCGCCGAGGCGGCGCGGGAGTCGGGCGCGGACACGGTCGTCGTTCCGGCGGAAAACGGCCCCGAGGCGGCGCTCGCCCGCGGCGTCGAGGTCGTTCCCCTGGAAGGGATCGGCCAGTTGGCGGGGTTGGCGGCGGGGGAGTGGAAGCCCGCGCGCCCACGACCGATGGAGCTTGGCGCCGACGTCTCGCCGGGCTCACCCGATCTCGCCGACCTGCGCGGGCAGCCGCATCTGCGCCACGCCCTGGAGGTGGCGGCGGCGGGCGGTCACAGCCTGCTGATGATCGGCCCGCCGGGCGCCGGCAAGTCCCTGGCGGCGAGCCGGCTGCCCTCGATTCTGCCGCCCCTCGGCGCCGCCGAGGCGCTGGAGGTCGCACGGATCGCCAGCGCCTGCGGCAGGCTCGGCCACCTGGCGCTGTCCGGGCGACCCTTTCGCGCTCCCCACCACACGATCAGCGCTGCCGGGTTGGTCGGCGGGGGCACGCCGCCGCGCCCGGGGGAGGCGACCCTTGCCCACCGCGGAATTCTTTTCCTGGACGAGCTCTGCGAGTTCCATCGCGACGCTCTGGAGGCGCTTCGAGCCCCTCTGGAGAGCGGCGAGGTCTCGATCGCGCGGGCGGGCGGCCGGCTGACCCTGCCCTGCCGGTTCATGCTCGTCGCGGCCTCGAACCCCTGCCCCTGCGGCCGTGGCGAAGCCGACCCGGATTGCACTTGCACGCCGCTGGCGATCCAGCGCTACCAGGGTCGGCTCAGCGGCGCGCTGGCCGACCGGCTCGACATCCTCGCCGCGGTCCGCCAGCCGAGTGCGGAGGAGATCGGCGGTGGGCCCGGGGAGCCGTCGGCCGCCGTGCTCGAGCGGGTTCTCGCCGCTCGCGAGCGGCAGGAGCGACGGCTGGGGCCGGGGCGCTGCAACGCCGAGATGACTCCGTCGGAGGCGCGGAACTGCCCGATCAGCCCCGAGGGCGTCGGTCTGCTCGCCGAGCTCTACTCGCGGCGACGGCTGAGCGGACGGGCACATGACCGGGCGCTGCGCCTCGCTCGCACGATCGCCGATCTCGACGGGGTCGAGACGATCGGCGCCGACCAGATGGCCCAGGCGCTGCAGCTGCGGAGGCGCGATCGTGCCTGAGCCAAGCGCCTGCCCCAACTGCCTGCGCCGATCTTGGCTGCTTGCCCTGCTCGGCCCCTACGTGGAGAAAATCGCCACCGGGGAGCCGGGATCGCGCTCGCCGGAACTGCTGCGGCTGGCGAACGAGGACCTGGTCGAGGTCGCGGCGCCGAAGGTCGCCTCCCATCTGCTGACTCGCGTCGCTGCGCTGACCGAGGCGCATCTGGCTGAAGAGCTCGAGCGGGCGGGCTGCTGGGCCTGTTGCCGGCACAGCGGGCCCTACCCGCAGCAGCTGTTGGAGGCCGGCGACGCGCCGTGGGCGCTGGTCGGGCGCGGCGACTCCGCTCTGCTCGACGGCCTGGAGCCTTTTGGGGCGGTGACCGTGGTCGGATCGCGGCGGGCGACGTCCTACGGGCGCGAGGTGGCGCGTGAGCTCGGCAGCGAACTGACGCGGGCGGGGATGGTGGTGGTCAGCGGCCTGGCGTTCGGGATCGACGCCTGCGCCCACCGTGGCGTGCTGGATGCCGGTGGCCGGACGATCGCGGTCCTCGGCTGCGGCCCGGACGTCGCCTATCCGGCCGCCCACCGCTCGCTCTGGCGCCGGATCGGAGAGACCGGTGCGGTGATCTCCGAGTTGCCGCCCGGCGCCACTCCCTGGCGCTGGACCTTTCCGGCCCGCAACCGGATCATGGCCGCCCTGGCGGGGATGACGGTGGTGGTAGAGGCCGCGGCGCGCTCGGGATCCTTGATAACGGCGGACCTGGCCGCCGATCTGGGCCGCGACCTCGGCGCCGTTCCCGGCCCGGTGACCTCGCGCGCCTCGGCCGGACCCAACGCGCTGCTGGCCGGCGGCGCCTGCGTGGTCCGCGAGGCGCAGGACGTGCTCGACGCGATGCTCGGGCCCGGCACGCGCGAGGTCGGACGCGAGGCCCCGCCGCTGGATAGCAGCCTGTGGGCCGTCCTCGCCGCGATCGAGGCGGGGGAGACGACCTGTGACGGCGCCGCGGCGGCGGCTGGGGTGTCGGGGGCCGAGGCGGCATCGGCCCTGGCCCGCCTCGAGCTCCTCGGTTACGTGACCTGCTCGCCGCTCGGGACCTACTCTCGGACCCTGCTCGAGACCGATGGCTGAGGCGCTCGCCGAGCTGGAGGTCCTGCCGCCGGTCGTCGATGGCGATGGCCGGGGCCGCGTTCCATCTAGGCTCTCCGCCGTGGCGCCTCGACGCATCCCCACCGCGCTTTCGATCGCCGGCTCGGACTCCGGCGGCGGCGCCGGGATCCAGGCGGACCTGAAGGCCTTCGCCCGGGTGGGGGTCCACGGCACGACCGCGATCACCGCGATCACCGCCCAGAACACCGTCGGCGTGCAGGACGTGGAAGCGATCTCGCCGAGGCTGATCGTCGCCCAGGTGCGGGCGGTGGCCGAGGACATCGGCGTGGACGCGGTGAAGATCGGCATGCTCGGCACCGCCGAGACGGTCCAAGCAGTGGTCGAGGCGCTGGCGCTCACCGGTGAAGCGCCGGTGGTCATCGATCCGGTGATGGTCGCCGAGAGCGGCGCCGTTCTGCTCGACCGCGAGGCGCGGCTGGCGCTCGTCGAGCGACTGTTGCCGATGACCACGGTGGCGACCCCGAACATCCCCGAGGCCCGCGAGCTGACGGGCCTGGGGGAGGAGTCGAGTCAGGAGGAGCTCGCGCGGGCCGTCCTCGCCCTCGGGCCGAAGGCGGTGGTCGTCACCGGGGGGCACAGCGAGAAGCTGATCGACCTCTTCTGCGACGGCGAGCGCCTGGTCGAGATCCCCGGCGAGCGCCATCCCGACGGCGCCGCCCATGGCTCGGGGTGCACGCACTCCTCAGCGCTTGCCGGCTTCCTCGCCCGTGGCGAGCAGCCGCTCGCGGCGGCGCGGCGCGCTCGCGACATCGCTTCCGAGGCCGTCGGCGCCGGCCTGCGCGAGATCGGCGCCGGCCCTGGCCCGGTCAACGTCCTCGGACTTCGCTGAACGGGACAGTAGATTCTCCGCATGAGCTCAAACGGCGCCAAAACCGCCCTGCCGCGTCCGCGTTCCAGTGTCGTCTTCGACGGTCCCGACCGCGCTCACGCGCGCGCCTACATGAAGGGGATCGGGTTCGACGACGATGCCCTCCGCCGGCCGACGATCGGGATCGCCAACACCTGGACCGAGGCGATGCCCTGCAACTTCCACCTGCGGGCCCTCGCCGAGCACGTCAAAGAGGGCGTCCGGGCCGCCGGCGGCACGCCGATGGAGTTCAACACGGTCGCCGTCTCCGATGGCGTGACCATGGGCACCCAGGGGATGAAGGCGTCGCTGATCAGCCGCGAGGTGATCGCCGACTCGATCGAGCTGATGGCCCGCGGCTACCAGTTCGACGCGATCGTCGCCCTCTGCGCCTGCGACAAGACGATCCCCGGCTGCGCGATGGCCCTGTCCCGTCTCGACATCCCCTCGGTGCTGCTCTACGGCGGCTCGATCGCGCCCGGCCACTGGCACGGCCGCGACGTCACGATCCTCGACATCTTCGAGGCGATCGGCGCCCACAACGCCGGCGAGATGACCGACGAGGAACTGCACGAGCTCGAGGGGGTCGCCAGCCCCGGCGCCGGAGCCTGCGGCGGCCAGTTCACCGCCAACACGATGGCCTGCGCCTTCGAGGCACTGGGGATCAGCGCCGGTGGCTCGGCGATGGTGCCGGCCGAAGACGAGGGCAAGGCGACGGTGGCCGAGCGGATCGGCGAGCTGGTGATCCGCGTGCTCGCCGAGGACATCCGGCCGAGCAAGGTGATCACCCGGGACTCGCTGGAGAACGCGATCGCCTGCGTCTGTGCCTCCGGCGGCTCGACCAACGCGGTGCTCCACCTGATCGCCCTGGCCCACGAGCTCGGCATCGAGCTGACGATGGACGACTTCGAGCGGATCTCCCGCGAGACCCCGCTCTACGCCGACCTCAAGCCGGGCGGGCGCTTCGTCGCCACCGACCTCTTCGCCGCCGGCGGCGTGCCGGTGATCCTCCAGCGCCTCGCCGGCAAGGGCATCCTCCACGAGGGGACGATCACGGTCACCGGTCAGACGATCGGCGAGGTCGCCGAAGCGGCGACCGAGGCTCCGGGCCAGGAGGTCGTGCGGCCGCTCGAGGAGCCGCTGAAGCCCGAAGGAGGCCTGGCGGTCCTGCGGGGCAACCTCGCCCCGGAAGGCGCCGTGGTCAAGGTCGCCGGCACCGAGCGGCGCCAGCAGACCGGGCCGGCGCGCGTCTTCGAGTCAGAAGAGGAGTGCTTCCGCGCGGTCAAGGACCAGCGGATCGATCCCGGCGACATCGTGGTGATCCGCAACGAGGGCCCGGTGGGCGGCCCGGGAATGCGGGAGATGCTGCAGGTGACCGCGGCGATCGTCGGCGAGGGGCTGGGCGAGAGCGTGGCGATGGTCACCGACGGGCGCTTCTCCGGCGCCACCCGCGGGCTGATGATCGGCCATGTCGCCCCGGAGGCCGCCCGGGGCGGGCCGATCGCGGCGATCCGCGAGGGGGACGAGATCACCGTCGACATCGACGCCCGCCGCCTTGACGTCTCCCTCTCCGAGGACCAGATCGCCCGGCGCATCTCCGAGTACAGCCCGCCGGAGGCGCCCTATGCGCGCGGCGTGATGGCCAAGTACGCCGCGACCGTCTCGTCGGCGGCCCACGGCGCCGTCACGAGCTGAGCGGAGTCCCTTCGCTGAAGAAATCATCGAGCAGGGCATTGAACTCGCGCGGGCGCTCGAGCATCGCGATGTGACCGGTGCGCTCGAGGATCTCCAGGCGAGCGTGCGGGATGCGTCGCTGGTAGGCGTGGGCGGCGCGGACCGGGACCAGGCGGTCGTTGCGCCCCCAGACGATCAGGGTCGGGATCTCGATCTCCCCCAGCTGCTCCCGCGTGTCGTAGCCGACCATCGAGGCGAGGGCGTCGGCGAGCCCGAGGCTGTTCAGTCCCGGCTCGATCTGCTCCTGCAGCAGCGCCGGGGCGATCCGCTGCGGCTCGTGGATCACGCCGCCGAAGGCGACCTGCCTGCCGCGCGGCCGTGCGAACCAGGTCCGGTGGGGGCTGGCCAGGCGCGGCACCGCAAGCCGCAGCGTCTTCCAGATCGCGTTGACCTGCCGTCTGGAGGCGTTGACGAGACTGAGGCCGGCGGCGTCGACCAGGACCAGCCGCTCGAAGCGCTCCTGGTCTCGCAGCACCGCCTCGGTCGCCACGAAGCCGCCCAGCGAGTTGCCGACCAGCGCCGCCAGCCGCCCGATCCCCAGCGCCTCGCAGAACTCCGAGATCAGCCTGCCGTAGGCCGGGACGTCGATCGGCCACTCGGGCATCGGGCTCTCGCCGAAGCCCGGCAGGTCGAGGGCGATCGCCCGGTGGCCGTGGCCGAAGTGGGGCAGGTTCTCGAGCCAGTTGCGCCAGCTGCCGCCCAGCCCGTGGACGAAGAGGATCGGCTCGCCCTCGCCGACCTCGGCGTAGTTGACCGTCGCCCCCGCCAGCTCCACGCGGTGCAGGTGCGCGCGCCAGTCGACCGCCATCCACTCCGGGCAGGGGTCGGGCTTGCCCGGCACCCATGCCGGGGCAGGGGCCGCGTTCTCGGTCCCGGGCTCAGGCATACCCCATGCGTTCCAGCACGGGAATCTCGCGGATCTGCGGCGGCTGCAGGTGGTCCCAGAGGATCCCGCGCGGGCGCTCGTACTGGCGCTCGACGTCGATCACCGCGCGGGGGGTGGCGATCAGGTCGACCGGCAGGTCGTGGGCGGTGACCATCAGGTGCTGGCGGAGGATCTGGATCGGGTGCACGGTGGTGGCCACGGTGGTGTGGCTGTCGATCTTGCCGGCGTGGGTGAGGATCCCGTACTCGAGGTCGTGGTAGCCGCCCCCTTTGCCGATCCGGGCGCCGCTGAGGTTGACGGCGACCGAGCCGCAGAGGACGAAGTCCACCTCCGGCAGCTCGTCGAGGGCGATCACCCGGCCGTGCTTGAGCGCCCCCTTGATCGTCGCCGCCTCTTTCATCGCCTGCTTGGAGAGCTTTTTCGGGTCGAGGACCCGGAAGGGGTGGGGATCGCGCAGGCGGGGCACCGCCATGATCACGATCTTGCCCTCCTCCAGGGCGATCCGGCGCGCGTGGGTCTGCGGGGAGTCGGGATTGGCCTTGATCACCCGCGCCCGCTTCCAGAGCCGGTGGCCGGCCAGCTTCTCGGCGGCCAGCTTCGCGCCGGCGAAGTTCGGGATCCGCCCCTCGGCACCGGGGAAGCGGGAGACGCCCTCGCGCTCCATCGCCTTCCACACCTCCTTGCGGACGTCGTCCTTGGAGCGCATCTGGGGGAAAGATATCCGGCGCGGCAGCGGGTCGCGCAGGACGAACGCCCCCGAGGACGAATCACCCACCGTGAACTGGGACACCGCGCTAGCCGAGTACGACCGGGACCTGCGAGCCCGCGGGTCGGCGGAGCGGACGCGGCGGGCCTACGGGGTGGACCTTGCCGGATTCGTCGAGTGGTGCGGCGAGCAGGGTGTCGGCCCGGCCGACGTGCGCCATCGCGACGTCCGCCGCTTCGCCGCGGGGCTCTCCGCCGCCGGGGCGGCGCCGGCGACCGTCGCCCGCAAGCTGGCCTCGATCCGCGGCCTCTACGGCTTCCTGGTCCGCACGGAGCGGGTCGGCAGCAACCCGGCCGAGCTGGTCGCCAGCCCGAAACGGGCCCAGAGCCTGCCGAAGGTGCTGAGCGTCGAGCAGATGCGCGCCCTGCTGGAGCGGATTCCCGCCCGCACCCCGCTGGAGCTGCGCGACCGAGCGATGCTGGAGCTGGCCTATTCCTGTGGCCTGCGCTGCGAGGAGATCGTCAGCCTCGACACCGAGGCCGTCGACTTCGAGAGCGAGCAGCTGCGGGTCCTCGGCAAGGGGTCCAAGGAGCGGATTCTGCCGATCGGGGAGCCGGCGCAGCGGGCCCTGCGCCGCTACCTGGAGCGGGGGAGGCGCGGTCTCGCCGGCGATCCGCGCGAGCGCGCGCTCTTCCTCTCCAAGAGCGGCCGGCGCCTCTCCAACTCCGACGTCACCAGGCGCCTCGGGCTCTGGACCCGCGAGGCGGCCCTCGCCGCCGGCGTCTCTCCTCATGCACTCCGACATTCCTTCGCGACCCACCTCTTGGAGGGCGGAGCGGACCTGCGTACGATCCAGGAGTTGCTCGGACACGCCTCGATCTCGACCACCCAGGTCTACACCCGTGTCGACGCGGCGCGCCTGCGAGACACCTATGCCGCCAGCCACCCCCGTGCCTAAGAGCCGATCGAACGTAGAATCCCGGTAAACCCATGGAAACGGGCGTAAAAGAGGTTGAGCTTCGCGATCTTTGGCGGCGCTACAAGGACGCGGGGGACGAGACGGCGCGCGAGCGCCTGGTGGTCGCCTACTCGCCGATGGTGAAGTTCGTCGCCGGCCGCCTCGGCGCCGGTCTGCCGTCCCACGTCGAGGACGCCGACCTGATCTCCTACGGCCTGGTCGGGCTGATCGGGGCGATCGAGCGCTTCGAGCCCGAGCGCGGGATCAAATTCGAGACCTTCGCGATGACGCGGATCCGCGGCGCGATCATCGACGAACTGCGCTCGCTGGACTGGGTGCCGCGCTCGGTGCGCTCGCGCGCCCGCGAGATCGAAGCGGCCCAGGCCAAGCTCGAGCACGAGCTGCAGCGGGCGCCGAGCGAGGCCGAGCTGGCGGCGAAGCTGAACATGACCGAGGAGGAACTGCAGAGCGCGCTGCTGGAAATCGCCAACTCCTCCGTCTACGCCCTGGACGAGCTGTGGACGGTCTCCGACTCCTCCGGCGACCAGGTCTCCCTGCTCGACACGATCGCCGACGAAGGCGCCGCCGACCCCCAGGAGGCGCTCGACTCCAGCGAGATCAAGGACCGCCTGACCGAGGCGATCGCCTCGCTCCCCGAGCGCGAGCAGCTGGTGGTCGCGCTGTACTACTACGAGAACCTCACCCTGCGCGAGATCGGCGAGGTCCTCGGGGTCACCGAGTCGCGGGTCTCTCAGCTTCACACCAAGGCCGTGATGCGCCTCAAGTCGCATCTCCAGCAGGGCTGAATGGGAGGTCCGGGACGCACCTGCGCCGTCTGCGGGCGGACGATCCTGGCGGGAGAGCGGGTGCGCGGGTACGTCTCGGAGGCGGGCCCTAAAGCGGTCTGCGAGCTCTGCGTGGCGCGCGCCGAGCGGCTCGGCTGGCTGACCGAGGAGGAGCTGGAGCGCCGGGGCGAGCTTGCGACGGGCCCGGGGCAGCGCCGTCGCGGCCTCGGGGGTCTGTTGCGCCGGCGCGACCACGGCGGCGCGGGTCGGTCCCGCGGTGGCGGCCCCGATCGCCGCTTCGAGGAGGAGCACGAGCTCCCGGATGAGGAGCTGGAGCTTCCGGAGGAGTTCGAGAGCGACCAGGTCGAGCTGGAGCTCGAGGCGAGCCCCGACCCGGCGGCCCCCGGTCGCCGCCCGGCGAGTCCGGCCCCCGACGCCTTCATGCCGAGCCCGTTCGAGCGGGCCGTCACCCGCTTCAACGCCAGCGAGCCCGGGCGCACGGTCGTCGGCCTGACACGGACCCTGGGCCGGCCCTGGGTCTCGGTCGGGGCGATGGCGGGCGCACCGAGCGAGATCCGGATCACCGTCGCCTGGGAGCTTTCCTGGTACCAGTGGGGGGTGGACCTCGGCGACGAGCTGCGGCCGGTCTTCCAGGTCGACAAGGGGCAGGAGATCTCGCAGATCGACGCCGCGGCCCGGCAGTGGAACGCCTCCGTCGACGAGGAGGGTCGGATCGTCCTCTCGACCCCGGCCGGCGCCGGGGCGAGGCCGCGGTGAGCCGGATCACCGTCAACGTCGACGGCGGCGCCCGCGGCAACCCCGGCCCGGCGGCGATCGGCGTCGTGGTTCGCGACGCGGCCGGCGAGGTGATCGAGGAGCACGGGGAACGGATCGGCCGCGCCACCAACAACGTCGCCGAGTACCGGGCGCTGCTGCGCGGGATCGAGCTGGCCGCCGCCCACGGCGCCACCGAGCTGGAGCTGGTCGGAGATTCGGAGCTCGTCGTGCGCCAGGTCGAAGGCCGCTACAAGGTCAAGGACCCGACGATGCAGGAACTGCACGCCGAGGTGAAGCGCTCCCTGGCCCCCTTCGGGGTCTGGTCGATCCGCCACGTGCGGCGGGCCGAGAACGCCGAGGCGGACCGCCTCGTCAACCAGGTCCTCGACGCCGCCGGCTGAGACCCCGCGGCGCGGGTCGAGACCGGTCGGGGTGCCTCCGCCCCGCCCCGCCGGGACGAAGGCACCCCATGAGGCAGTCTCAGGCGCCGAGGATCGCTTCGACCAGGTTGGCCTTGAAGGCGACGGTGCCGGGCACCAGCTGCAGGCCGGTGAGCTGGGTGTGGGTGTGCAGGTAGGCGAGCTCCTTGCCGAGGTCGCCGACGCCGTTGGTCCCGGCGAGCGGGGCCAGCTGCAGCGTGCTGAGGATGCCGATCGCCTGGCCCTGTTCGTTCATGAAGCCGCTGCCGGAGTCGCCGGGGATGCCGGGGGAGACGGTGGAGACGATGTGGCTCCAGCCGCCGCCTTCGTTTTCGATCACGATCCCCTGCTTGGGGCTCAGCTTGGTGATCCCGCCGCGCAGCTCCGAGTTGCCGTAGGAGTAGACGGTCGAGCCGAGGCCGCCGACGGTGCCGACCCCGGTCGGCCCGCCGAAGCCGGGCACCGAGGGGTTGACCTTGCCGACGTCGGCCGGGTCGATGCGGATCAGCGCCAGGTCGTTGTAGGCGCAGGTGTTGGGGTCGGTCTCCCCGTTGGCCTGCATGGTCAGCCAGGAGTTGTAGGCGAGCACACCCGGTTTGTCGGCGCCGGTGACTTCGACCGGGGTGCCGATCGGCAGCGAGCCGCTGGTGCAGCCGTTGGTTTCCGTCTGCCCGCCGGTGCCGGAGCAGTGGGCGGCCTGGCCGAGATAGACGGTTTCGCCTTCCTCGAAGACGAAGTTGGCCGTGCACTGGGCGCCGGCCGTGAAGGTCTGGACGCCGGGGTGGATGGTGGCGGTCCCCGCCGGGGCCCAGGCCGCCGCCACCGCGGGCAGTGCCAGGACCAGGCCGAGCGCCAGCGTCAGCGCGACTGCGAAACTGCTTCGATTCATGGATCCCTCCGCATTGGGCCGGACGACATCCGGCTGCCTTTCCCAGGTGATACGCGGAGGTTACTCAAAATTAAGTAGAAGAGTTGGCGACTGGCGACGAAGGGAGCCGCATGGAGGTTGCGATCGCGGGTGGACACGGCAAGATCGCGCTGCTCTTGGGCCGGATCCTCGTTGAACGAGGGGACGCCGTCTGGGGACTGATCCGCGATCCCGTTCAGGAAGACGACCTGCACGCGGTGGGCGTCGAGCCGGTGATCTGCGACCTGGAGGGCGAGGGCGACGTCCATGCCGCGGTGCGAGGCGCCGATGCCGTGGTCTTCGCCGCGGGCGCCGGGTCGGGCAGCGGCGCCGAGCGCAAGCGGACGATGGACCTGGAGGGCGCCGTCAAGCTGATCGACGCCGCGAGGGCGGAGGGGATCCGCCGCTACGTGATGATCAGCGCGATGGGGGCGGCCGATCCGCCGGTCGAGGGCGGCGAGGTCTTCGGCGAGTACCTGCGGGCTAAGGCGGAGGCGGACAGGGCGCTGGCGGCCAGCGGCCTGGACTTCACGATCGTCCGGCCGGGCGGACTCACCGACGAGCCCCCGACGGGCCTGGTCCGCGTCGGCGAGCGGCTGGAGCGGGGGCAGATCCCGCGCGGCGACGTCGCCGCGGTCCTCGCCGCCGTGCTGGCGGCGCCGAGCGCGATCGGCAAGACCTTCGAGCTTGTGTCCGGCGAGTTGCCGGTTGAGCAGGCGGTGGCCAGCCTGTAGCGGGGCGGTGGCGAGGTGGGGCCGTTAGGCGCTCGGCGTCGTCTCGCCGACGCCGCTCTCGACCGGGTGGCCGCCGTCGCGCCAGACGCCGACCCCCTGGCCGACGTGGACGACCTCGTCGAAGCCCTCGCGCTGGAGGATCGAGGCGGCGAGGCCGCTGCGCTTGCCGCCGCGGCAGATCGTCGCGATCGTCCGGTCCCGCGGAATCTCGTCGAGCCGGCCGGCGATCTCGCCGTAGGGGATGTGCAGGGAGCCGGGGATGTGCTCGGAGGCGTACTCGGAGTCGTTGCGGACGTCGAGCACCAGCGGCGGCTCGGATCCCTCGACCCGGTTCGCAAGCTCCTCGGGGTCGATCAGCTCGATCCGGCAGACCGGCCGCTCCTCCATCCGCCAGGCGGTCATCCCACCCTCGAGGAAGCCGCGGACGCGCATCCCGACCGCGGCGAGCAGCTCGGCCGCCGCCCGCTCGTCGCCATCGGAGGCGGCGACGACGATGATCTCGGCGCCCTCGGGGGCCACCCGCGAGACCTTGGTCGCGAAGCCCGTGTCGTAGGCGGAGGTGCTGAGGGCGCCGGCGATGTGGGCCTCGTCGAACTGCTCGTTGGTGCGGCCGTCGATCACGCAGGCGCCGGCGGCGACCGCCTCCTCGACCTCGTGCGGGGTAAGCGGCACCGGCGTGCCGAAGTCGTCGACCAGCGGGCCGCGGTTGAGCGAGACGATCTTCTCGACGTTCGGCGGTTTGTCGCCCAGCGAGCCGACCGCGTCCTCGACGAACTCGCCCTGCTCGGCGATCGCCAGGGCGCGGTTGTGGCGCCGCTCGAAGCCGATCGTCGAGGAGGTCTTCAGGTCCAGGCCCGAGCCTCCGCACAGCGAGCCGCCGAGGTGGCCGGGCCAGACCTCGACCTCATCGGGCAGCGCCAGCAGGCGCTCGTGCAGGGAGCGGAACATGTCGGCGGCGCCTTCGCGGGGCTCGACCGCGAGGTCGGGGCGGGCGACGTCGCCGATGAACAGCGAGTCGCCGCTGAGGAGCGCCCACGGCGCGCCGTCGCGGCTGCGGTCGCTGAGCAGGAAGCAGGTGTGCTCGGGCCGGTGGCCAGGGGTGTGGATCGCCTCGATCCGCAGGTCGCCCAGCTCCAGCACCCAGCCGTCGCGGAACGGCTCGTGCTCGTACTCGGCCTCGGCCAGCTCGTGGATGTGGATCGTGGCGCCGGTCGTCCGCGCCAGCCGCCCGTGGCCGGAGACGTGGTCGGCGTGGTTGTGGGTCTCGAGCACGTGCCCGATCCGCACCCCGTGCAGCCGCGCCAGCCGCCGGTAGGGCTCGATGTCCCACTGCGGATCGACCACCGCCGCGACCCCGGATTCCCGGTCGGAGACCAGGTAGGACGCGCAACCGAGGTCCTCGTGGATGATCTGGCGAAACAGCATCGGGAAAGAACTCCTCGACCGATGAGGCTACCGGGGAACGCGTCCCCCCGCTGCACGCCCCCGCAAGCTAAACTGCCCGTTCCACGCGGCTGTAGCTCAGCTGGCTAGAGCGTCTGCTTGCCATGCAGAAGGTCGTGGGTTCGAATCCCATCAGCCGCTTTTTCACGAATGCCCTGCATGTGGGCGGGTTGGGTCCAGCGCAGGTCGCCGGAACAAAATCAAACCATCCCCGCATATCGCCGTTATTCCAGGCACTAACGCGCGTTAGTGCCTGGAACCGCCGGGATGCGCGGCGATTTACGACGATGGGGGGTCATCAGTCCTGCTGGGGCTGGCTATCGCACAAGCGGCATGCCCGAAGTCACCCGCCTTCCGTGCTCCTGTCGGCTGTCTTTCGGAAAGACATTGCAAGGGCGGGGATTCCATCCGATCCTTTCTTCAATCTGTTGCGTGACATCCGCAACCAACAGAAAGGAGCATTGGATGTCAGCACAGATCAATTCCAAGACTGCCGCAGGGCTCTTCGGGTTCTGCGACTACATGGTCGAGAAGGGTTACGCGACGACCGCAGTGACTGATCCGTGGAAGACTGCGGCCCGCAAGGTTCTCGGAACGGTCTTCGGCGAGGGGTACGAGTCCACGGACCTGACCTCGCTTGACCTCGAGGATGTCATCAGCAGGTTCGAGACGAAGACGCTTGGTGCTTACAAGCACGACAGCGTTGTTGCCTACGGACGGAGGTTGAGAAACGCGGTGGAGGCGTATCTGGCCTTCGTCGACACTGGAAAGCCGCCGCAGTTGCGCCGGCCCAGCCGCTCCTCAAAGGCAGGCGCAAACGGGGCGAAGAAAGTCTCGGCGGCATCGTCTGTGAAGCCCCGGCCCCTGCAGCGGGTCAGGGAGCAGCCGGCGGGAGAGCTGATCCAGTTCCCATTCCCGCTTAGGACCGGTGAGATGGCGCAGCTGCACTTGCCTCGGAGTCTCCGCAAGGAGGACGCTGATCGCCTCAGCGCCTTCCTCAGGACGCTCCAGGCCGAGCCGCAGAAGGAGCTGCCGGAACGGGCTGGCGAGGAGGCGCAGGCAGCGTAAACAAAGTTGCTGTCTTGTGCGGCTGCTTGTCTATCCCCGCATGGCAAAGACGAATCGCGGATTGGAGGTGATCTAAATGAGTCGAGCGAGAGATGGGAGGAGCCGAGGCCGTGGCTCTCAGAAATCGTCCCCCAAGTACCGGAGGGCGGACAACGGCCGGTACACGACCCCCGGGTACGCCAAGCGGCACCCGAGGACGACCGTCAAAGAGAGCAAGTAGGGGTAGACCTGTTTGCCTCAGAGCCGTCGCCAGGTGCCTGCTTGGCGACGGCTCACTTTATTGGTGATTGATCTCTTCGCGGGCTCCGGCGGCTGCTTACCTGGATTCGTTTCCGGTTTTTCCGAATTATCTCCTGTGCGCCACTCTGTCTTGTCTCCCGTCTTCGAAAAATGTGCAGGTAGGGCAGGTTGTCTGCTATCGTGAGTGGCGATGAAGACGCTGCATCTGGACCCCATTGCCGGTGATAAGGCCGCCTCGGTTGCCGAGGAGGTTGACAAGCTGTTGCGCGAAGGCAAGCAGGTCGCGGTGACCGTGGCCGAGGAGCAGGAGCTGCTCTCGCCTCAACAGGCGGCGCGGCGGCTTGGCTTTTCCCGGCAGCACGTGATGCGGCTGATCGACTACGGGAAGCTAGAGGCACGTCGGCTTCCTGGGTCGACCTACTGGAAGATTCCGCTGTCGTCGGTTCTCGCCCTCGAAGAGCGTCGCGCCGAGCACGATCGCCTTACGGCCGAGTGGTCCCGCGATCTCGACGCGATGGACGCGCCGGCTGAGTGAGCCGCACAGACGCTCCGCGCGCGGTTCTCGATAGCGACATCCTCTTCTCACGTGTCCTGCACGAGCTGATGGGGCGTGTC
The DNA here is from genome assembly GCA_036393155.1 of Solirubrobacterales bacterium. Classification (GTDB taxonomy): domain Bacteria; phylum Actinomycetota; class Thermoleophilia; order Solirubrobacterales; family 70-9; genus VAYN01. The sequence goes on from DASVWP010000009.1 coordinate 20,448, forward strand.
GCCAAGCGCCTGGAACTGCTCGACCTCGTCTGGAGCGAGGAGTTGTTGGCGGAGGCGAGGAGATCGCTCGTCGAGAAAAAGGGGCTCTCCAAGGATGCCGCAGCGCGCTGGGTCGGCTACCTGCCCCAGAACTTCCCCGGTGGAGAGATAGATCCGACCGGTGTGGCGGCGAGCATCGACCTCAGCACCCTCACCGACGACTCGGACGACCATCATGTCTGCGAGCTGGCGATTGCTTCGGGCGCCGCCTATCTCTTCACACACGACCGTGGCTATCTCAGCTCGGCGCTGCAAGGTCACGGGGTCGAGGTCGTCGCCCCGGACTCGTTCCTCGCGTCAGCCTTTGACGATGCTTCCGAGGGATTCCTCGATCTGCTCGAATTGCAGGCGGCCGAATGGGCGGGAGGGCGCCCGATCAACGAGTTGCTGGCCGCGGTCGAGCGCGCCGGGGCGAAGCGATTCGCCGGCAAGGTGCGTGCTGCACTCGGCTCCTGAGCGTGAACACGGATTCAAACCGGCCTCGGTGATTTCGGGCACTTCTGGCCAGAAGTGCCCGAAACGCCGCATATCGGCGCACAGCCGGGCATATCGGCGGCGACAAGTGGTGAGCGCACTGCCCGGAAATACCCTGCAAATCGATTGGTTCCTACGCGAGTGACTGCCCGCGGCCGGCGTAATTGCCATGCAGAAGGTCGAGGGTTCGAATCCCTTCAGCCGCTTCGCTGGGCACCCGCTCGCAGAGCGGGTGCCGGGTCAGCCCGATCGATGCCGAGGGTGGCGGCCGCTCGTCGGGCCGCTCTTGAGGACCAGCGTCTCGTGCTTGCTGTTCGCGGTCCCGCCGGTGGGGGTGAAGGTGACGTTGACGGTCACTCTCGCTTTGCCGCTCGCCAAGAGCTGCTTCGTCCGGCCCTTCGCTCTGACCAGCACGTTCACGGTGCCCGCCGCGGCCGGGGCCTTTCTCTGTTCGACGACGCCATTGCCGGTGAGGACCAGGGTGCCAGGTCCGAGGACGGTGACCGGCAGGTTGGCGGTGCCCAGTTTCCTGTTCAGCTTCGGCTTGCCGAGGGTGAACAGATTGGAGATGGCCGGGGGTGGAGCGGGCGGACTTGGGGTCGGCGGCGTCGCCGGGCCTTCGGTCGGCCTTGGTTCGGAGAGGATTTCGAAGAGGTCCCAGGTGGCGGCGAAGGGGGGAGCGGGTCCGCGCGAGGTGCTGATCAGCCCCCCCGCCAGCGCCGCCGGGCCGCTGAGCCAGTTGCCGGGGATCGGCTCGGGGCCGCCGACGGGGATGCGCGGGCCGGTGGTGCCGGCGGCGGTAACCGTGAAGCTGGGTTGCACCGTGTCGGCAGCGGGATCGACGGTGAGGTAGAGGTCGATGGCACTGGGCCCTGGGAGCGTCACGGGCGATTGCACCTGGGTCGTGGGTGCGCCCCCGACCTCCTTCAGCATTTCGACGCCTCCGGCGCCGCCGTTGGCGGACACCACCAGCTTCAGGTAGTTGTCCTGGTCCCCGGTGCCGATGAACGTGCCCATGGACTGGTAGTCCTGCGGGGTGATGCCTTTGAACGGGGCGAGGATGCGGGTGTGGACCGTGAAGGGATCGGTCTGTGGTTTCACGCCGAGCTGGAAGGCGTATTCCTGATCGTTTTCCGATCCCAGGGCGTCGCCTTCTGAGACTTCGTCGATGGTCGCCACCCCGGCCGCTCCCCCGGCCGTCATCTTCGTGGGGTCGAACAGCGTTTCGTAGTCGGTGTGACCGTTGGTCATCAGCCCGGTGAACCCCAGGCCCGCGAGGCCGCCGGGGTGGGGTTCGTTGTTGTCCCAGGTGAGGCGGACGGGCAGCCCGGTCGTCGTGCCGTTGTGCGGGTCGATCGGGAAGGGGTCGGACGTGTCGGGCACGCCGTCGTTGTCGTCGTCGGGGTCGTTGAGGTTGGAGAGCTTGTCGCCGTCCCAGTCGGGAGGGACGTCGGCCGCCGAGCATGGGTTCGTGTGGTTGTCGATCTCGTCGGCGTTCGAGAAGCCGTCGCCGTCCTCGTCCAGCGTCCAGCTGTAGGCGCCGGAACAGGTGCTGCCTCCCGAGCCGCCGTAGTCTTCGGGTTCGAACACGGTGATGCTGTCGCTGCCGATGTCGGCAACCCAGATCGTTCCCGGGAACATTTCGTTGTCGCCCTGGGCGACGATGTCGAGGGGGATGTTGCCGACGTTCTGGAACAGCGCCCCGCCCGCCAGCAGCTTGGTGCCCGTCGAGTCCAGCTGCGCCCAGTAGATGTCGTTGGAGAAGCTGGCGCTGAGGATGTCGCCTTCCAGCGCTCCCCCGAAGTTCGACGCGGTGTATTCGGTCAGCCCGTTGGTCGAGGTCGGGTAGTCGGTGATGTTGCCGCGCTGCGCTCCGGCGTCCCGCCATTCGCACTCGACCGGGTTGGCGACCGACACCGGCGACTGCGGGGGGCTGCTGAAGGTGTTGGCCATGTTGCCCCGGGTCGGGTTGGGGTGGCCGCCGTAGCCGTGTTCGGTCACCAGCTGAAGCGTGTCGACGTCGGTGATTCCGGGTTCGTTGACTTCGTTCGTGCAGGTGCCGCCGGGACCCTCGCCCACCGGCTTGTCGCCCCACCCGGCGTTGGCCCCGTTGTCGATCGTGTAGATCTGCCCGCTTTTCGCGATCAGCACGTCGTAGGGGTTGCGGAACCCGGGCTCGAACACCTGCACCGGGCCGCCCGGGACGAGGATCGCCTGGTTGTTGCCCCCGTCCCCTCCAAAGGGATCGTTGGCGTCGTTGACGCCCGGCCGGGCGCTGTCGTCGAGGGTCGGCAGGTCGTAGGTGGTGTTGCCGATCGCGTTCAGATCGACGGACAGGATGGCGCCCGAGAGGGCGTATTCGGGGAGGTTGGCGAAGTTGTTGGAGGGTGCCCCCATGTTCGTGTTACCGCCTTGGGCCACGTAGAGGGTGTTGGTCGTGGGATCGAGCGCCAGGCCGTTGGTCGAGTGGTTCTCCTCGGAGCGCGGCAGTCCCCGGACCAGGTCCACCTTCTGCCAGGCCGCACCGTCCCAGGTCAGCCTGCTGATGATCCCGGAGTTGGTGTCCAGCCCGGTCCTCGTGCCTTCCGGGCCGCCGCCGACGCGCGGGTCGCTCGAGCTGACGTAGATGACCGGATTGGCCGCCGTTCCGACGACCAGCAGGCCCGTGATCTGACGTTCGGTGACGCTCGGGTTCAGCGTGCCATCATCGTTGTGGTTCGGGATCGACTGGATCGAGGTGATCGTTTCGGTGCTGGTGACGGCGTATTCGTCCTTGCCGTTCCTCGCCACCTGGTAGACCTTGATCGTCCCGTCCAGCTGCGCCACGTAGAGCCTGCCGTCGGGGCCGAACTGGAGCGAGGTCGGCGCGAAGGACGTCTCCCCGGCGAGCGAGCTCTTCGAGAAGGACGCGGCGCTGGCGGGCGCCAGGTCGAGGACCTCGTTCACGGTCGACGTCGAGTCCCCGGCTTCCACGCCACCGCCGATGACGTGGATGTGGGTGCCGTCGAGCATGGGGAAGATGCCGTGGCGGGCGGTGGGCATCGGCGGACCGGCCCGCCAGGTGTTGGTGACCGGGTTGTAGATGTCGACCCTGTTGTAGACGCCGTTGGCGGTGGCGGTGGGCCCGCTTTCCGTCTCGCCGCCGATGACCCAGAATTCGCCGTTGGCGTAGACGGCGGTGCCCATGCCTCCCCGCGCTTCGGGCAGGGGCGCCAGGGTGGAGCCCGGTTCGAGGCTCGACACCCAACTGTCGGTGGCCGGGTTGTAGATCTGGACGGTGTCGAATCCGTTGGTGACGTCGTTGCCGCCACTGCGCCCCCCGAAGACGTACATCTTCGTGCCGTCCGACTCGGCGGCCGCGTGATTGCGGCCCTCGGGCATGGGGGCGATCGTCCGCCAGGTGTCGGTCGCCGGGGTGTAGCGGGCCGCCTGGGTGGTGGTCGAGGTGCCGACGATCCCGCCGGCGACGTACACCTGGTTGCCGATCACCGCGGAGGAGCTGGAGCCGGCGGCGAAGGGCATCGGCGCGCCTTCGGTCCAGGTGTTGGCCACGGGGTCGTAGATCTGGACCTTGCCCGCCGATTCGCCCCCGATGCCGCCGAAGAGGTACAGCTTGCCTTCGACGACCTCGGCGGCATGGTGGGTCCCCGGGTACGGTCGTTCGGCAAGGCCGCTGCTGGTCCACGTTTCCGTCGCCAGGTCGTAGGCGAAGGTGGCCGGGCTGCCCTCGCCGACCAGGTAGAGCTTGCCGCCGATGATGCCGCCCGCCACCTCGCCGAGAGCCACCGGCAGCGGGGGTGCCGAGGACCATCTCGGGACGGCCGCCGCGGCGGTGCCGGTCAGCGACTGCAGGCCGATCAGCGAGGCGAGCAGGGCAATGGCGAGCAGCGCCTTCGACGAGTGTCGACGGCTGCGACGACGCATCAGAGAAAGCCGGCGTGACGCCGGGCGGGCCCCAGTCACTTTGGGAATTATCCGCTATTCCTCCCGATTAAGAAAGGTTGAGGGGTTCGCATCCCCTCAGCCCTCGACCCTCTGGCTCAGCCCCAGAGCTCGCGGCGCAGCATCGCGTTGCCGCGCTCGAGCTGGTCGATCGTGGCGCTGGAGACCGAGCGGGCGCGGGTGGCGCGGTTGATGCGGGCCTGGATCTCGCGGTGGGACTTGTTGGTACGGCGGGCGAGGTTGGCGACCAGGCGGCTGCGCTCGCCGCGGAGGCGCTCGCGGGTCGCGTAGGCCGACTCCCGCTGCGGCTCGGCGTTATCTGGCGGGGCTTTGGGTTTCGCGAGAACGGCTGCCTTCCGCACCGGCTCCGGGTCGTCGGTGGGGAAGAGCTGGAGCGTCGTCTCGCTCATGATCGCTTCGTCCAGCTCGGCGTCGCCCGAGCTCAGGGCGGCGAAGCCTTCTCCGGGCTTGCGGTCCTCCGGGCCAGCGTCCTCCAGCTCCTCGCCCTCGTCCTCCTCGGCGGTCGGCGAGAGGTCGAGCGCGTGCCGGCGCTCCATCTCGATCTCGTGGGCGAGCGCCTTGAGGCGCGAGTCGGCCGGCATCAGCAGGTAGCTCATCTGGCGGTGCGGCCCCGGGGTGGTGCGGATGAAGCGGCCGACCACCTGGCGGAAGAAGAGCTCGGTCCGCGCCGCCGTCGCGTAGACGCCGACCCGCAGGCGGGGGATGTCGACGCCCTCGGAGACCATGAGGACCGAGACCAGCCAGCGTCGGTCCGAGGCGGCGAAATCGGCGATCCGCCGGCTGGCCCCGGGCTCGTCGCTCATCACCAGCTCCGGTCGCTCCCCCGCGACCAGCTCCAGCCTCGCCGCGATCTCCCGAGCGTGGTCCTGGTCGGAGGCGATGACCAGGCCGCCCGCGTCGGGGTGGCCGTCGGCTCGCACCTCGCTCAGCCGGGCATCGCCGTCGCGCAGCACCTCGCCCATCCACTCGCCGTCCGGGCTCAGCGCCGTCCGCAGCCGCCGGGCCGCCTCCGCCGCCGGCAGCACGAGGTCGAAGTCGGCGCTGCGCAGCCGGCCGTCGGAGAGCCACTCCATCTCCCCGTCATAGGGCAGGAAGGTGATCGGGCGGCAGACCCGGTCGACCAGCGCCTGCGGGTAGCCGTAGACGTAGTCGGCCCGGCTGAGGCCGTTCTCGTCGTAGGCGACCCAGGGGATCGCCGAGTTGTCGGAGCGGAAGGGGGTGCCGGAGAGAAGCAGCCGGAAGCGGGCGCCGTCGAAGGCCTTGCGGGCCTGCAGGCCCCAGGCGGCCTGGTCGCCCATATGGTGGGGCTCGTCGGCGATCAGCAGGGTCGGGCGGCGGCCGGCGGCCAGCCGGTGGGTCTCCGGCCCGGCGGCGATCGTCTGGTAGGTGACGGCGACGCCGTGGAAGTCGGTCGACTCCGGCCCGTCCGAGTTCGGCCGGTTCGGCTCGAGGTCGATGCCGTAGCGGGCCGCGTCGGCCGCCCACTGGCGGCAGATGTGGGTGGTCGGGCCGGCCACGATGACCCGCGAGACGAAGCCGGCGCTCAGCATCCGGTGAGCGATGTGCAGGCCGAAGGTGGTCTTGCCGGCCGCCGGCGTGGCCGAGGCCAGGAAGCTGGTGCCCGAGTGCGCCCGCACCGCCTCGGTCGCCTCCTGCTGCCAGGCGCGGAGAGGTCGGGCATCGGGCCAGTCCGGAAGCGCACGGGTGCGCGCCCCGCCGCCGATCGGGTGCTGAGAGGCGTCGTACAAGGGCGGGCAAGGATAGGGTCGCCCCCGGCGGAGGGCGACCCACCCGCCGGGATCAGCCGGCGCGGACGGGCCTGGTGGAGGCCGTCTTCGCGCCGGCGGCGTCGGCGGCGGTGACGCGACAGAGGACGCTGTGACCGCGCAGGGCCCGCCGGACGGTGAGGGAGGGGCCGGAGCCGACCTTCCTGCCGCCCTTCAGGTACCAGCTGTAGCCGAGGCTGGTCGGGGCGGGGGACCAGGCGCCCGGGTGGCAGGTGAGCCGGTGTCCCGCCCGGGTGATCCAGGGCGCGCGAACGAGGTTGGGCACGGCGGCCGGGGGCGGTTCCGGGGGCTTCGCTTCCCCGCTGACGATGCCCCGCAGCTGGGCGCTGGCGAAGGTCGAGAAGTCGCCCTGGACGTAGCCGCAGAGCAGGTAGTTGCCGGCGCCGGTGAAGGTGATCTTGAACGGCTGGCTGTAGGTCGGCCCCGTACCGACCTGGAAGCCGCCCGAGGGGCTGACCCAGGACTCGTTGCCGCCCGAGTGCATGGCGGCGGCGCTCTCGGTTTCGAAGTCGGCCGCGCAGGTCGGGTCGATGTCGGCGTCCTTGACGAAGATGTAGATGTCGAAGCCGAACATCGTGTCTTCGGGATTCAGCGTCCCGCTGGCCGTGAAGTTGGTGGCCCGGCCGACGACCGCCGAGGGGTCGTTCTGGGTCAGCGTCAGCGTCTCGCCTTCGGCCCGCGCCTGGGCGGCGCAGAGGCCGAGCGAGAGCGGCGCCAGGAGCGCGAGAGCGGCAAGTCGGCGGGGCAGGACAAGACGGTGGAGAAAGCTGGTCGTGTTCATGCGCCGCAGGGTGGAGGGGGCCGCTCAACGAACGCTCAACGCTCTCCAGTACGCTCGCCGATCAGCGGGGGAAGTTGGAAATCCTGATCCTGGGACAGCTCGAGGCGCGCATCGAGGGGCGCGGCGTCGCCCTCGGTGCCCCGCGCCAGCGGTTGCTCCTCGCCGCCCTGGCGCTCGCCGCGCCCGCGGCGCTGCGGGCCGAGCAGCTGATCGACGAGGTCTGGGGCGAGGCGCCGCCGGCCTCGGCCCGCCACGCGGTCGAGGTCTACGTCAGCCGCCTGCGGGCGGCGCTCGGCCCCGAGGCGATCCTCGGCGGCCGCGGCGGGACCTACGAGGTCGTCTCCCCCGCCGATGCGCGCCGCTTCAAGGAGCTCACCGCCGGCGAGCCCGGCGAGGAGCAGCTGACCGAGGCGCTGGCGTTGTGGCGCGGTCCGGTGCTCTGCGACCTCTCCTACGAGGGCTCGCTGCGGACCGAGATCGCCCGCCTGGAGGAGCTGCGGCTCGCCGCGCGGGAGCGGCTCGCCGACCGCCGTCTGCGGCGTGGAGGCCACGAGGAGGCGCTCCCCGACCTCCAGAACCTGGTCGCGGCCGAGCCGCTGCGGGAGCGCGCCCGCGGCCTGCTGATGCTCGCGCTCTACCGCGCCGGGCGCCAGTCCGAGGCTCTCGACGCCTTCGCCGCCGGGCGCGGGCTGATGGTCGGGGAGCTGGGGATCGAGCCGGGTCCCGAGCTCCGCGAGCTGCAGGAGGCGATCCTCCGCCAGGACCCGGCGCTCGCGGATCCCGCCAGCCGGCGTCGGCGCAATCTGCCCGCTCCGCCCACCCCGTTCCTTGGGCGGCGGCGGGAGGTCGAGGAGCTGACCGCGCTGCTGCGCGGCCCCGCGCGGCTGGTCACCCTCACCGGCCCGGGCGGGACCGGGAAGACCCGGCTGGCGCTGGCCGCCGCGGAGGCGCTCGCGGACGACTTCCCCGACGGCGCCCACTTCGTCGATCTCGCCGCGCTGCGGGACCCGGCCGCGGTGGCGCCGGCGATCGCCCACGCCGTCGAGCTCGACCCGGAGGTCGACCTCGCTCCCCAGCTGCGCGACCGGCACGCCCTGCTCGTCCTCGACAACTTCGAGCAGGTGCTGGACGCCGCCCCGCAGGTCGGCGCTCTGCTGAGCGGCGCCGCGGCGGTGCGCGTCCTGGCGACCAGCCGGGTGCGCCTCGACCTCTACGGGGAGCACGAGTACGCCGTCGACCCGCTCGACCAGGAGGTGGGGGTCGAGCTGTTCTGCGCTCGCGCCCGCGCCCGCTCCCGGGACCGTCGCTTCGTCCCGACCCCCGCCGTCGCCGACGTCGTCGCGCGGCTCGAGCGTCTGCCGCTGGCGATCGAGCTGGTCGCCTCGCGGGTGGACCGGGTGGACGTCGCGGAGATGGCCGCCGACCTGCCGGTCCTCGACCTCGCCAGCGGCGGCCCGCGCGACGTCCCCGACCGCCACCGGGCCCTGCGCGCCGCGATCGACTGGAGCCTGAGGCTGCTCGACGAGCCGGAGCGGCAGCGCTTCGCGGCGCTGGGGGTCTTCGCCGGCGGCTTCGACGCCGAGGCCGCCGTTGCGGTGCTCGAGGCCGGCCCCGCCGACCTCGACCGGCTCGCAGGCCAGAGCCTGCTGCGCCGGCTGGCGGAGCGCTGGACGATGCTGGAGGTGCTGCGCGAGCGCGCGCTGGAGCTGCTCGACCCCTCCTCGCCGGTCCGCGATCGCCACGCCGCCCACTACCTGGAGCTTGCCGAGCGCTCCGAGCCCGGCCTCAAGGGGCCCGACCAGGAGACCTGGGGCGAGCGGGTCGAGCGCGAGCTCGACAACCTGCGCGCCGCGCTCGGCCACGCCGAACCGCTGCCGGCGCTGCGGATCGCCGCCGCGCTCGGGTTCTTCTGGTACACGCACGGATACAGCGCCGAGGGAAGCTCCCGCCTCGAACGGGCGCTGGCCGCGGCGCCCGAGGCGCCGCCCCTGCTGCGCGGCCGCGCCCTGCAGGCGCTCGGGATCCTGCGCGCCCAGCGAGGCGACGAGCGCGCCGAGGCGACCTTCCGCGAAGCGCTCGAGATGTTCCGCCTCGCCGGCGACAGGACGAAGGTCCCGGTGGCGCTCAACTCGCTCGCGATCATGGCACGCGAGCGCGGCGACAGCGCCGCCGCCCGCGCCGCCTTCGAGGAGGCGGCCGACCTCTACCGCTCGCTCGACGACCGCCACCGGCTCGCCGACGCGCTCTCCAATCTCGGCGTCGTCGCCGTCGACCAGGGCCGCCTGGAGGAGGCGGAGGCGCTGTTCGCGGAGGCGATCGAGCTGGACCGCGCCTTCGACAACCGCTGGGGCGTCGGCCAGACGCTCAGCGGCCAGGCGCTGCTGACGCTCGCCCGCGGCCTGCCCGAGGAGGCGGGCGCGCTGCTCGCCGAGGCGGTCGAGGCGATGCGCCGGCTCGACGACCGTCCCTCGCTGGTCATGCTCCTCGAGCAGCTGGCGGCGACCGCGGCGGTCGGGGGCGATCACGAGCTGGCGGCGCGCCTCTGGGGCGCCGCGAGTGCCCAGCGCGACGCCACGGGCGAACCGCGCACGCTCGCCGAAGCGGCGGCGATCGACCGGCACCTCGACGCCTCGCGCGCCGCCCTCGGCGCCGATCGGTTCGCCGCCGCCGCCCGCGGCGGCGCCGAGCTCGAGCTCGAGAGCGCGCTTGCCGAGGGGCTGGGCGAGCCTCGATGAGGACCGTGCCGCCGCGCCCCCTCGCGCTGATTGCACCTATTTGGCCTGACGGCAGACCAAATCGAACGTTGGAGAGAGGAACGCATCCCCCTAACCTCTTGGAGATGGCTTGCGATGGGAGTGAAGGGCCCGCATGAGCGATCTCGCGGCACCGCGCGACTCCGCCGGGCTGCCGGCGATCGGCCGGTTGAGCTCCGACGAGCGGCTGACGCGGCGCGCCGCGGAAGGGGACTCGCGCGCCTTCGCGGCGATCTACCGCCGCTACAGCCAGGACCTCTACCGCTACTGCATGGCGATCCTCGGCGACAGCCAGGAGGCCCAGGACGCCCTGCAGAACACGATGGTCAAGGTGATGCGGGCGTTGCCCGACGAGCGGCGGGAGATCCGGCTCAAGCCGTGGCTCTACCGGATCGCCCACAACGAGGCAATCGACCTGGTGCGCAGCCGCCGTCCGGTCCAGGAGCTCGACGCCGAGCTCGAGGGGCAGGGGCTGGAGCCGAGCGAGCAGGCCGAGCAGCGAGCGCGGCTGCAGCGTCTGCTGATCGACCTGGAGGACCTGCCGGAACGCCAGCGGGGAGCCCTGCTGATGCGCGAGCTGGCCGGGCTCTCCTTCGAGGAGATCGGCGAGAGCCTGGGGGCGACGCCGGCGGTGGTGCGGCAGACGATCTACGAGGCGCGACTGAACCTGAAGCAGATGAACGCGGGGCGTGAAACCAGCTGCACGGACGTGATGCGGGCGCTGTCGGACGCCGACGGCCGCGTGGTCAGGCGGCGCGACATGCGCGCCCACCTGCGCCATTGCGAGGGCTGCCGGGCGTTCCGCGACCAGATCAAGGAGCGCCGCACCGACCTGGCGGCGATCGCTCCGCTGCCGGCCGCCACCGCCGCGGGGATCCTCCATGCACTGCTCGGGGGCCACGGTCCCGGGAGCGGCGGCGGGATCCTCGGCGCGCTGAGCGGTGGCGCGAGCAAAGCGGTGGGCGGCTCGATGGCCGTCAAATCGGCCGCGGCGGTGGTCGCGGTGGCGGTCGTCGGCGCCGGGGTGGCCGATCGCAGTGGCCTGATCCACCTCGGATCGTCCGGCGGCGCGAACGGCGCCGGCGCCTCGACCGCCCAGGAAGACGGTCGGTCGCCGGCCTCGGGGGCCGGTGCGCTGCGCGTCCGGGCCGCCGCCCGCGGCGCCGCCGCTCACGACGGTGCCGCCGGCGCTCGCCGTCGACAGGCCGCGAGCCACCTGGGGTCGAGCTCGGGCAGCGCCGGCCGGGGCAGTGCCCAGGCGACCGCCGGCGGACCTCCCGGCGCTCCGGGGAGCTCCGGCTCGACTCTCGCCGAGGATCACGCGCAGAGCGGCCATGCCGAACTCCCGGTCGCCGCCGGCAAGGGACAGGAAACGGCAGCGAGCCACCAGGGCGAAGGGGAGGCGACCTCGCACCCGGCAGCGCCCGAACACCCGACCGCGAGCGAACACCCGGCGGCTGAATCCCATCCCGGCGGCCAGGCGCCGCCCACTCCGCCACCGGTGGCGCCGGCGGAAACCGGC
>DASVWP010000010.1:0-3134 GCA_036393155.1 Solirubrobacterales bacterium
CTCGACGAGGGCTACGTCACCGCCGTCTACCGTGTCTTCAAGCAGCTCTACGACAAGGGCTACATCTACCGCGACTTCTACATGGTCAACTGGGACCCCGGCTCGCGCTCGGCGATCTCCGACCTCGAGGTGGAGAACCGCGAGGTCGAGGACGTCCTGTACTCGATCGACTATCCGGTGGAGGGCTCCGACCGGGTGCTGACCGTGGCCACCGTGCGTCCGGAGACGATGCTGGCCGACACCGCCGTCGCCGTCAACCCGAGCGACGAGCGCTACGCCGACCTGGTCGGCAACCACTGCCTGCTGCCGCTGGTCGGGCGCCGCCTGCCGATCATCGCCGACGAGCACGTCGACGTCGAGTTCGGCACCGGGGCGCTGAAGATCACTCCCGGCCACGACCCCAACGACTTCGAGATCGGCCGCAGGCACGGGCTGGAGGAGATCTCGGTGATCGGCCCCGACGGCCACCTCACCGAGGAGGCCGGGCGGTTCGCCGGGCTCAGCGCCGCCAAGGCCCAGGAGGAGGTGGTGGCGGCGCTGCGCGAGGAGGGCCGGCTGCGCGCCGAGGAGCCCTACACCCACTCAGTGCCGTTCTCGCACCGCTCCGGCGAGCGGATCGAGCCGCTGATCTCGCTGCAGTGGTTCTGCCGCATGGACGAGCTGGCACAACCGGCGATCGCGGCGGTCGAGCGCGACGAGGTGCGGATCGCCCCCGGGCAGTGGAAGCGCGTCTACCTCGACTGGATGCGGGAGATCCGCCCCTGGTGCGTCTCCCGCCAGCTCTGGTGGGGCCACCGGATCCCGGTCTGGTACTGCGACGCCTGCGAAGAGACCTACGTCGCCGAGTCCGCGCCCGAGCGCTGCGCCTCCTGCGCGGGCGAGCTGCGCCAGGAGGAGGACGTGCTGGACACCTGGTTCAGCTCGGCGATCTGGCCCTTCGCGACCCTCGGCTGGCCCGAGGAGACGCCGGAGCTGCGCGCCTTCTACCCGACCAGCTTCCTCACCACGGCGCGGGAGATTCTCTTCCTCTGGGTGGCGCGGATGATCATGACCGGGATCGAGTTCCCCGGCGCGGTGCCGTTCCGCGACGTCTACGTGCACTCGGTGATCCAGGCCCGCGACGGGCGGCGGATGTCGAAGAGCCTCGGCACGGGAATCGACCCGCTGGAGGAAATCGACGTCCACGGGGCCGACGCGCTGCGCTTCGGCCTGCTGGCGATGTCCTCGACCCAGGACGTCCGCTTCTCCGACGCCAAGGTCCAGCAGGGCTCCGACCTCGCCAACAAGCTCTGGAACGCCAGCCGGCTGATCCTCCTCAACACGGTCGAGGTCGAGCCGGCGCCGCGGCCGGCCCGGGTCGAGGACCGCTGGCTGCTCTCGCGCCTGGAGCGGACGATCGCCTCGGTGACCGGGAAGCTGGAGACCTACGACTTCGCCCACGCGGTCCAGGAGGCCTACGCCTTCTTCTGGCGCGACCTCTGCGACTGGTACCTGGAGATCGTCAAGCCGCGGCTCTACGACGGCGAGGAGGACGTCTCGGCGACCCTGCTCTACACGCTGGAAAGGGTGCTGGCGCTGCTGCACCCGACGATGCCCTTCGTCACCGAGGAGATCTGGTCCTTCCACCCGGCGCGCCGCGGGCACCTCGCCGTGCACCCCTTCCCGCAGGTCGACGAGAGCCTCTTCGACGAGGCGGCCGAAGCCGACGTCGAGGCGGGGATCGGGCTGACCCAGCGGCTGCGCGCCTGGCGCGACCTGGTCGACGTCCCGGTCGGCAGCGTCCTGGCGGCGCGGGTCGAGGGCGTCGAGCCGCCGGAGTTCGTGGCCCGGCTCTCGCGCTTCCAGTTCGCTCCCGACGGCGGCGACCCGGTCGCCTCGGTGGGGCCGGTGCGGGTCCTGCCCTCCGCCGACCTCGACGCCGAGGCGGTCGCCGGCCGGCTGGAGAAGCGCCGCGAGGAGCTGCGCTCCGAGGTCGAGCGGGCGGAGCGCAAACTCGCCAACGAGGGCTTCGTCGCCAAGGCTCCGGCCGAGGTCGTCGAGGAAGAGCGGGGCAAGCTGGAGCGCTACCGCTCCGAACTCGACGAGCTGGGATGACGCGACCGGACGCGCGGACGCGAAGCGGAGCAGCCGTCGCGTGAGCTGGGACCCGGACGCCTACCTGGATTCGCTGGAGCCCGTCGGCTGGCGCCTGGGCCTGGAGCGGATGCACAGGCTGACCACGGCGCTGGGGCTGCCGCAGAACCGCTTCGCCTCGATCCACGTCGTCGGCACCAACGGCAAGTCCTCGGTGACCCGGATGGCCGCGGCGCTGCTGGAAGCCCACGGCGTGCGCGCCGGCGCCTGCGTCTCGCCGCACACCGACCGCTGGTCCCAGCGGACGCTGATCGGCGGCGCGGAGATCGGCGCCGAGGCCTGGGCGGAGGCGGTGGCGCAGGTCGCGCGAGCCGCCGAGGGCGTCAACCGCTCCCTCGATGAGGGGGACGCGGTGACCCAGTTCGAGGCGGCGACCGCCGCCACGTTCGTCGCCCTCGCCGCGGCGCGGGTGAAGGCGGCGGCGGTCGAGGCCGGGCTGGGGGGGAGGCTCGACGCCACCAACACGATCCCCTCTCAGGTCACCGTGCTCACCTCGATCGGCCTCGACCACACCGAGTGGCTGGGCGAGACCGAGGTCGAGATCGCGGCCGAGAAGCTGGCGGTCCTGCGCGACCACACGACGCTCGTCCTCGGCCGCGTCTCACCGGAGGTCGAGGCGCTGGCGGAGCGCACGGCGGCCGAACGCGGGGCCGGGCTCCTGCGAGCGCCTCAGGACCCCGGGCCGGAGATCCACCTGCTGGCCCGCGGCGGCTTCCAGCGGCGCAACTTCGCCCTCGCGACAACCGCCGCCGGGGCCTTTCTCGGCGAGCTCGACCCCGCCGCGGTGGCCGAGGTGGCGGCGACGGTGGCGATCCCGGGGCGACTGGAGCCGATCGCCGAGCGCCCGCCCACCTTTCTCGACGCCGCCCACAACCCCGATGGGGCCGCCGCCCTGGCCGAGGCGCTGCCGGCGGCCGCCGGCCGCCGCCGCGTTGTCGCCTGCCTGGCGATCCTCGCCGACAAGGACGCCGGGGCGATGGTCCGGGCGCTGGCGCCGGCCC
>DASVWP010000011.1:0-4840 GCA_036393155.1 Solirubrobacterales bacterium
CTCGACCTCGACCTGCACTACCCGAACGGGACCTCGGCGCTGCTGGAGCGGATCCCGGAGGCGACGCTGCACTCGCTGCACGCGGCCCCGGTCACCAACCTGCCGCCCGAAGCGCGGCTGCCCCGGGTCGAGGGCGAACGCGCCGTCGCCTTCCACACCCCGCCTGGGGCCGAGGAATACGTCGCCGAGGTGGCCGGCTCGCTCGACCAGCTGGCCGCCGGCTGCGAGGCGGTCGTCGTCTCGCTCGGCTACGACACCGCGGCCGGCGACCCGCACGGAGGCTGGGATCTCGGCCCCGAGGTCTTCGCCGCGATCGGCTGCCTGCTGGCCGCCGCCGGCGTCCCGGTCTGCGTGGTCCAGGAGGGCGGCTACTCGCTGCCGACGCTGGCCGAGTGCAGCCACGCCTTCGCCACCGGGCTGCTCGGCGACGAGGACACCGAAGCTGGCGTCGAGTGCCTCGATGCCTACCCCGGCGAGACGCCGCTGGAGGCCGCCTGATGAGCGGGCTGGAGCCGTTCCGCCGCCGGCTGGACGAGATCGACGACCAGATCGCCCGCCTGCTGGGCGAGCGGTTCGAGATCTGCCGCGAAGTCGCCGTCTACAAGAGCGAGCACGAGATCCCGATGATGCAGCCCAACCGGGTCCAGGAGGTGCGGGCCCGCTACCTCGCGCGCGGTGCCGAGGTGAACCTGCCCGAGCGGTTCACCGGCGACCTCTTCGACCTGCTGATCGCCGCCACCTGCAAGGAGGAGGACGAGCTGATGGAGCGCCTGGCGGCCGCCGGGGGCAACGGCGACGCCGGCGCGATCCGCGAGGAGGCCGAGCGATGAGCGCCCTGCCGCCCGGGCCGCGCCGTCCCCGCGCGCTGCAGGCGCTCGCCTGGATGCGCCGGCCGCTGCCCTTCCTCGAGAGCTGCCACGAGCGCTACGGCGACACCTTCACGCTGCGGATCATGCGCTGGGGCGACTGGGTGATCCTGGCCGACCCGGCCGACGTCAAACGGGTCTTCACCGCCGGGCCGAAGGTCGGCGTCGCCGTCGCCAACCCGCTGCTGCGGCCGGTGCTCGGCTCGCGCTCGGTGATGCTGACCGAAGAACCGCAGCACATGGTCAAGCGCCGGCTGATGCTGCCCTCCTTCCACGGCGAGAGCGTCGCCGCCGACGCGGCGATGATGGCCGAGGTGGCCCAGCGGGAGGTGGCGAGCTGGCCGGTCGGCGAGCCCTTCGAGCTCTGGCCGCGGATGCAGGCGATCACCCAGGAAGTGGTGATGCGCGCCGTCTTCGGCCCCGACCCCGAGGGGCGGTACGACGAGATCCGCCGCCGGCTCACCGCGCTGACGCGGTGGATGAACGTTCCGCGCAACCTAACCAGGCTGGCGCTCTTCGGGCCCGAGCGGCTGGCTCGCAGCCGCGGCTACCGGGAGGCGATGGAGCCGGTCGAGGAGGCGGTGATGGCGGAGGCGCGACGGCGGCGCGAGAACCCCGACGCGGCGCCGCCCGGCGTGGTGACGATGCTGGTGCAGGCCCGCTACGAGGACGGCTCGCCGCTCAGCGACGCCGAGCTGCGCGACGAATTGCTGACCCTGCTGACCGACGGGCCGACCTCGACCTCGCTGGCCTGGGTCTTCGAGCGGCTGATGCGCAACCCCGACAAGCTGGAGCTGGCGCGCAAGGAAGTGGTCTCGGGCGGCGACGGCTCCTACCTCGACGCGGTGATCAAGGAGACGCTGCGGATGCGCCCGCCGGTGCCGGTGGTCGTGCGGACGCTGCTGGAGCCGATGACTCTGGGCGGTTACGACCTGCCCGCGGGGACCACGGTGGCGCCCTGCATCCCGCTGATCCACTTCAGCGAGGAGCACTACCCGGACCCCCAGCAGTTCCTGCCGGAGCGCTTCCTCGGCAAACCGGCGCCGACGTACGCCTGGATCCCGTTCGGCGGCGGCACCCGCCGCTGCCTGGCCGCCAGCTACGCGGAAATGGAGATGAAGCGGGTCGTGCGCACGGTGCTCGCCGACGTCGAGCTGCGCCCCGCCGACGAGCGCTTCGAGGGGATGCGCAAAAGCGCGATCTCCTTCAGCCCCGACCGCCGCGCGCTGGTGATCGCCGAGCCGCGGGCCGCCGGCAAGACCGCGAAGAGGACCCTCGCCGCGGTCTAGGGGCGCCGAGAGATGAGCGAACCGACCCCGACCCAAGAGGAGGCAGCCGTGAGGCCCGACGCGGATCTGGTGATCGTCGGCGCCGGGGCCAAGGCCGCCGCGATCGCCAGCAAGGTGCACGCGATCAACACCCTGGGCCTCGCCTCGGTCTCGGTCACGGTGATCGAGAAAACCGAGCCGGCCGCGTCCTGGCTGGGGCGCAACGGGATGACCTCCGGCGAGGAGCCGCTGGCGATCCCGCCGATCAAGGACGTCGGCTTCCCCTACCGCAGCCACCGCCAGTTCGGCGAGGCGGGCGAGGAGATCGACGCCGCCCTGCTGCCGCTGAGCTGGCAGCGCTTCGCGATGGAACGCCACGAATACGCGCCCTGGGTCAACTCCGGCTCGCCGCCGGTGCGCCACCGCGACTACGGCGAGTACCTCGGCTGGGTGCTCGAACGGGCGACCGCGGGGGTGACGGTCCTGCACGGGCGGGTGACCGAGGTCGCGCTCGCCTCCGGGGGAGAGCGCTGGACGGTCGAGGTGACCGACCGCGGCGATCCTGGGGATCCGGAGCGCCACACCGGCCGCGCCCTGCTGCTGACCGGGCCCGGCGTGCACCACGCCTTCCCGCACGACCCCGCGGTCGAGGAGCGGATGTTCCACTGCGACAGCCCCCGGCGCGACTTCTTCCGGGTGCCCGAGGACCGCGAGACGCGGATCGCGATCGTCGGCGGCGGCGAGAGCGCGCTCAGCGCCCTCGTCTTCCTGCGCGCCTTCCGGCCCCGGGCGCGGCTGACGATCTTCACCCCGAGCCTGCCGATGAGCCGCGGCGAGAGCTTCCTCGAGAACCGGGTCTTCGCCGACCCCGACGACGTCGGCTGGGAGGGCCTGGACCTGCAGATGCGCCGCGACTTCGTCAAACACTGCGACCGCGGCGTCTTCGACCAGACCGTGCTCAGCCGGATCGCCGACGACGAGGCCTGCGAGTTCGTCACCGGGCGCGTCGTCCACGTCGCCGCCGGACCGGGCGGGGAGGGGGTCTCGCTCGAATACGAGACTCCGGGCGGGGTGGTCGGCGACCCCTACGACTTCGTCGTCAACTGCACCGGCTTCGACCTGCTGGCGCAGCTGCACGGCCTCTTCCCCGAAGAGGTGCGGGCGGAGATCGAGAGCCACACCGGGCCGCTCTGGGACCGCCCGCCGCAGAGCGAGATCCGCTTCGGCCGCGGCCTGGAACTGGAGGGGGTGGGCCCACGGCTGCACATCCCCGGCCTCGCCGGCCTCAGCCAAGGGCCCGGCTTCGCCAACCTCGGCAGCCTCGGGCTGCTCGCCAACCGCGTGCTGTCGCCCTTGCTGGCGGAACTGGGAGCTCCATTTGCAGGGAAATCCGGCAATATGCTGGATCAGCCTTTATTAATCGATTAGGGAGGATTCGATGTCGCTGTCGTGGTCGAGAAGGTCGAGCCGTGCCGCCGTTGCGGTGGCGGTGGCGGTGGTCGCGGTGCTGGTCGCGCTCTCGGGCTGCGGCGGCTCCTCGGGCGGCGGCGGCAGCGCCGAATTCAAAGGCGACGCCTACCCCGGGGTCGACCTCGCCAACAGCCGCTTCGTCAAAGGGCCGATCAACAGCTCCAATGCCAACCAACTGGAATCGGCCTGGTCGCTGCCGCTGGAAGCGGAAAGCACCTACGGCGCCTACGCCTCCACGCCGGTGGTCGCCGGCAAGATCCTCTACTCGCAGGACCTGGAGTCCAACGTGCAGGCGATCAACATCGAAAACGGCAACGTCGAATGGGAAACCAAGTTCGGAGAATCCGACCAGGGGCCCAACGGCGTCGTCGTCGCCGAAGGCATGGTCTTCGGCGCCACTCCGACCAAGGCCTTCGCGTTGAAGCAGGAAAGCGGCGAAGAAGTCTGGTCGGTGCCGCTGCTGCGGTCCGGCAACGGCGAAGGCGAAAGCATCGACATGGCGCCCGGCTACCACGAAGGCCTGGTCTACGTCTCGACCACGCCGACCAACGCCAGCTCGAGCTACCCGGCCGGGGGCGTCGGGATCCTCTGGGCGCTCGACGCCAAGACCGGCAAGAAAGTCTGGCACTTCAACACGGTCCCGAACAGCCTCTGGGGGGATCCGAAGACGAACTCCGGCGGCGGCCTCTGGTACCCGCCGTCCTTCGACGAAAAGGGAAACATGTACTTCGGCGTGGGTAACCCTGCGCCCTACCCGGGATCCTCCGGCAAGCCGTGGGGCGCGAGCCGGCCGGGGCCAAACCTCTACACCGACTCGATGGTCAAACTCAACGCCAAGACGGGGAAGCTCGAGTGGTACTACCAGCTGACCCCGCACGACATCTACGACTGGGACTTCCAGGACTCGCCTATCCTCGTCAACTCCGGCGGCAAGGAGCTGGCGATCGGGGCCGGCAAGTCGGGGATCGTCGTCGCCGTCGACGCCGAAACCGGCAAGCCGGTCTGGAAGACCCCGGTCGGCGTCCACAACGGGCACGACGAAGACGGCCTGCTGGCGATGAAGGGGCAGACCTCGAAGCTGAAGGACGCCGAAGTCTTCCCCGGCACGCTCGGGGGAGTGATCGCGCCGCTGGCGGCGAACTCGACCACGGTCTTCGCGCCGATCGTCAACCACCCGCTGGAAGTGACCGGCAACGGCACCGAAGTGTCCGAACCGCAGACGATGGGCGGCGAAGT
>DASVWP010000012.1:0-4972 GCA_036393155.1 Solirubrobacterales bacterium
GATCGCGATCGTCGTCGCCACCCTCTACGTGCCGCGGGCGCTCGACTTCGCCGCCTTCCCGAGCATGCTGCTGCTGACGACGATGTTCCGGCTGGCGATTAACGTCTCGGTGACGCGCCAGATCCTCCTCCACGGCGAAGGCGGCGAGGTCGTCGAAGCGTTCGGCCACTTCGTCGTCGGCGGCAACGTGGTGGTCGGGCTGGTCGTCTTCTTCATCCTCATCGTGATCCAGTTCGTCGTCGTCACCAACGGCGCCGGCCGGGTCGCCGAGGTGGCCGCCCGCTTCACCCTCGACGCGATGCCGGGCAAGCAGATGGCGATCGACGCCGACCTCAACGCCGGCCAGATCACCGACCAGCAGGCCCACCAGCGCCGCGAAGACATCGCCCGCGAGGCCGACTTCTACGGGGCGATGGACGGCGCCTCGAAGTTCGTCAAAGGCGACGCGATCGCCGGCATCCTGATCGTGATGATCAACCTCGTCGGCGGCATCGTCGTCGGGGTGATGCAGCAGGGGATCTCCTTCGAAGAAGCGACCCAGCACTACTCGCTGCTGACCGTCGGCGACGGCCTGGCGGCGCAGATCCCGGCGCTCCTGATCTCGGTCGCCGCCGGCATCATCGTCACCCGCGCCGCCTCCCAGCGGGACCTCGGCAACGACATCGCCCGCCAGATCTTCGCCCAGAAGAAGGCGCCGATGGTCGCCGCCGCGGTGATCTGCGCCTTCGCCCTCGTCCCCGGCCTGCCGAAACTGCCGTTCCTGCTGATCGGCGGCGCTCTGGCCTGCGTCGCCTACGCGATCCGCGACGGGATGCCCGAGCCGGCGGGCGAGGCGAAGCAGCTCGAGGAGGGCACCCCGCAGCTGCCGCCGGGGCCCGAGGACGCGAGCCCCTCGCTGCAGGTCGACCCGCTGGAGCTGGCGATCGGGTTCGGGCTGGTGCCGCTGGTCGACCAGAGCTCCGGCGGCGGCCTGATGGCCCGGGTCACCGGCATCCGGCGCCAGCTGGCCGCCGAGCTGGGGACGGTGATCCCGCCGGTCCGCATCCACGACGAGCTCGGCCTCGACGCGCACGAGTACGTGCTGCGGGTGCGGGGGACCGAGGTCGCCCGCAGCAGGCTGATGCCCGGACACCAGCTGGCGATGGACTCCGGCGAGGCCGCCGGGCAGCTGCCCGGCGTGGCGACGACGGAGCCCGCCTTCGGCCTGCCGGCGACCTGGGTGCCGGACGCCTCGCGCCCGGAAGCCGAGGCGCTCGGCTACACCGTCGTCGACGGCGAATCGGTCCTCGCCACCCACCTGACCGAGACGATCCGCAACCACGCCGCCGAGCTGCTGAGCCGCCAGGAGACGCGCAAGCTGCTCGACGGCCTGAAGGAGACCAACGCCGCCGCGGTCGAGGAGGTCGTCCCGGAGCTGCTCTCGCTGGGCGAGGTGCAGCGGGTGCTGCAGGCGCTGCTGCGCGAGGGCGTGCCGATCAAGGACCTCGGCGCGATCGTCGAGGCGATCGGCGACAAGTCCCGCGTCACCCGCGACACCGCGGTGCTGGCCGAGTACGCGCGCCAGGTGCTGGGGCGGACGATCACCGCCCCCCACCTCGACCCCTCGATGCGGCTGCGGGCGATCTCCCTCGACCCGGCGATCGAGCAGGAGGTCACCGAAGCGATCGCCCAGACGCCCGACGGCGAGCTGCTGGCGATGGAGCCGACGCGCGCGCAGGCGCTGCTCGCCTCGCTGGGCTCCCAGCTCGAGGCGGCGCTGGCCCAGGGCGGGCGCCCCGTGCTGCTCTGCTCGGCCCGCGCGCGCCGCCATCTTCGACATCTCTGCGAGCAGTCGCTGCCGCAGCTGACGGTTTGTTCCTACAACGAGATCGTGCCCGGAGTCCGGGTCGAGAACATGGGGGTGGTCCAGGTATGAACGAGACGATGACGGCCGAGGCCGGCCTGCGGACCTACCGGGGCGAGACGATCGAGTCCCTGCTGCCGCAGATTCGCGAGGAGCTGGGGGCGGATGCGGTGATCGTGCGGCAGCGCGAGGGGTTGATCGGCGGCGTGGGTGGGTTCTTCCAGAAGCGATGCGTGGAGGTCGACGCGCGGCCGGGAGGGCCGGGGGTGGACGTTTACGACGAAGAGCCGGCGGAAGGGTTCTCCGAGGCTCAGGACGAGGGCGCGTTGCCCGCGGGTCCTGTCGCGGCAGGGGACCCACCAGCCCCTCCGGTAGCTGAAGCTTCCTCGGGGCTGGTTCCCCCTACCGCGCCACCCGCGGGGCACGCGTTCATGGCCGACGAGGAACAGCACGTCGTGCGGAACGACGGGGCCACTCGGGAGGGGCTGGCGACGACTGCCATTCAGGAGCTGGTGGGGCAGGCCCAGCCGTTTGCGGAAATGCTGAGTGAGGCACGGACCGAGCCGGTGGAGCCGGTAGGGCCGCCGAAGGCTCGGGCGTTGATTGAGGCGATGGTGGGAACCGGGCTGGGTGAGGACATCGCCCGCGAGGTCGTGGAGGCCGTGGTTGCGAGCGCGATGCCGTTTGCCGGTGCGGGGCGGTTGCGGACGCTGGTGCGGAACGAGCTGGCGCTGCGGATCCCGGTGGCGCCGCTGGCGGGGCCGGGGGCGCGGACGGTCGTGATGGTCGGGCCGGCCGGCTCGGGCAAGTCGGCGGCGATCGCGGCGATCGCCGCGGCGCATGAAGCCGCCGGGATCGCCGTGGAGCGGCTGGCGCTGGAGGAGCTGCCGGCGCGCGGGCTCAGGCCCGAGGGGCTGCTGCTGGTCGAGACGCCGGCGCTCTGGGGCGGGGCCGAGGGGCTGGCCGAGGCCGCCCGGCGCCTCGGCAAGCTGAAGGGCGCCGAGGTGCACCTGGCGATGCGGGCCGGCACCGCCGCCGCCGCCGGGACGGAGCTGCTGGAGGGCCTCGCCGCCCTGCGGCCCAACCGCCTGCTGATCACCAGCGCCGGCGAGACCTCCCACCTCGGCGGCGTCCTCGACGTGGCGATCCGGGCCGGCCTGCCGCTCGGCTACGTCGCCGAGAGCGCGGCCGAGCTCGCCCCGGCCGAGCCGCGCGAGCTGGCGCGAAGGGTGACGCCGTGACCGGCGAGCACCCGATCCGCCTCTGCGACCACCCGCGGGCCAGCCGGCAGATCGAGCTGGCGCGCGGCTGGGGCGGACTCGGCGCCTTCGCCTTCGTCGCCCTCCTCTGCCTGAACGCGGGGCTGCCGCTCGGCACGGTGGGCCTGCGGGCCCTGATCGCCGGCGTCATCGGCTACATGGCGGGCTGGGCGCTGGCAGTCCTGGTCTGGCGTTACCTGGCGGTCGCCGAGGCCGACGCCGCCCGCGCCTCCGCGGAGGCGCGTCGCGCCGCCCTGCTGGAAGAGATCGAACGCCGTTCCGCGGTGGCAAACGGAGGTGTCGAGCGATGAGCGCGACGACGAAGCGGATCGACTTCACCCGGCCGACCAAGTTCACGCCGGACCACGAGCGGCGCCTGCAGCGGGCGCTGGCCGCCTTCTGCCGCACCTCCTCCACCCGGCTCTCGGCCGAGCTGCGACTGCCAATCGAGCTCGAGGTCTCCGAGGTCACCCAGCTGACCTGGGCCAACGCCCACGACCGCCTCTCCTCCTCGGCGCTGTGCGCCGTGGTGGGGCTCGAGGAGGTCGGCACCCACGTGCTCTTCGCGGCCGACCTCGGCTTCATCCTCACCGGGATCGAGTCGCTGCTCAGCGGGCCCTGCGACGAGACGCCGCCCGAGCGGCGGCTGACCGAGATCGACCTGGCGCTGGCGCGGCGGCTCTTCGACGGGATGCTGACCCAGCTGACCGTCGTCTGGCGCGACCTGGCCGGCGTCGACCTGCGGCTCGCCGCCGTCGATACCCAGCTGGAGACCGCCCAGGTGGCCGGAGTCTCCGAGCCGACCCTCTCGCTGGCGATGCGGGCGCGCATGCAGGGCACCGAGTTCATGCTCACCCTGCTCGTCCCCCACCGGGCGATCGCCCCGGTCGAGAGGCGGATCCTCGGGCGCCACGCCGATGGCGACGAGGCGCCAACCCCCGCCGAGCGCCAGCAGCTGCACGACGGGCTCGCCGGGGTCGAGGTCGAGCTCTGCGCGGAGATCCCCGGCACCGAGATCCCCGCCTCGCGGGCGCTGCTGCTGCAGCCCGGAGAGACGCTGGAGCTGGGGACCCGGGTCGCCGACGGCCTCGGCCTCTGCGTCGAGGGGATCCGTGTCCTGCGGGCCAAGCCCGGCCGCAGCGGCTCGCGGCGGGCGGTCCAGGTGACGGCCGCGATCGAGCCCGACGCGGCCGAGGGCCTGGCCCACCTGGCCGGCATCGCGGCCCCGGCGCCCAACGCCCCGTTGGCCCCCAGCACCCCGAACTCCGAGCTCTCGCAATCGCTCGGCGAGGTCCCGGTGCGGGTCTGGGCGGAGCTCGGCCGCGCCCGCGCCTCGCTGGCGACGATCGTCGGCCTGGGGGCCGGCGCCGTCGTCGAGCTCGACCGGCGCATCGACGATTCGATCGGCCTCTACGTCAACGGCCTGCGCTTCGCCCAGGGTTCGTTGCTGATCAACGAGGACGAGGAGTGGGCGCTGCGGCTTGAGGAGGTAACCGGCATGGAGGGCGGCGCATGAGCATGCCGGTGACGATCGTCGCCCACCTCGACTGCGACCGCGAGCGGGCGCGGCGCTGCCTGCTCTCACTGGCCGCGCTCGACCCCCGGCCCGAGCACGAGGTGATCGTGGTCGACGACGCGGCGCCCGACCTGGAGCCGCTGCTCGCCGGCCTGGAAGGCGACGTCCGGATCCTCCGCAACGAGCGACGCGAGGGCCTCGCCGCAAGCGCGGCCCGGGCCGCCGAGCTCGCCGCGGGCGAGACCGTGGTGCTGCTGCACGGCGCGCCCGAGCTCGCCCCCGGAGCGCTGGCCCCCCTCCTCGACGCCCTCGCCGACCCCGGCCTGGCCGCCGCGGCCGCGGCGCTGCCGGGCG
>DASVWP010000013.1:0-3490 GCA_036393155.1 Solirubrobacterales bacterium
GCCGACCTTCGTCGACTATCCCCTCGACGTCGTCTTCACCGAGGCCGAGCCCGAGATCCCCGCGCCGCCCGACCCCGCTCCCGGCCCGGCCGCCGCCGGGGTGGAAGAGGCGGCGGCCCTTCTCGCCGCCGCCGAGCGGCCGGCGATCATGGCCGGCACCGGCCTCTACTGGGGCCACGGGGAGGAGGAGCTGCGGCAGCTGGCCGAGGCGCTGGGCATTCCCGTCTTCCTCAACGGTCTCGGCCGCGGCTGCCTGCCGGCTGACCACGAGCTGGCCTTCAGCCGGGCTCGCGGGATGGGGCTGAAGGGGGCCGACGTGGCGCTGGTGATCGGCGTGCCGATGGACTTCCGGCTCGGCTTCGGCGGCAGCTTCGGCGAGGAGGCGAAGATCATCCGCCTCGATGCCGCGCCCAACGCGCTGCAGGCCAACCGGGCGCCGGACGTCGACCTGGTCGGCGACGTGCGCGCCGGGCTGGCGGCGATCCGCGAGGCGCTCGGCGCGACCGAGCCGCGCAGCGGCCGCTGGCTCGAGGAGCTGGGCTCGCAGGAGCGGGAGAAGCGGGCGGCCGAGCGGGAGGAGCTCGACGACCCGCGCTCGCCGCTGCACCCGGTGCGCGTCTACCGCGAGCTGGGCGAAGTGCTGGACCGCGACGCGATCGTGGTCGGCGACGGCGGCGACTTCGTCTCCTACGCCGGGCGCTTCATCGACACCTACCAGCCGGGCTGCTGGATGGACCCCGGGCCCTTCGGCTGCCTCGGCGCCGGCCCCGGGCAGGCGATTGGCGCCAAGATCGCCCACCCCGCCCGCCAGGTCTGCCTGCTGCTCGGCGACGGGGCGTTCGGGTTTGCCGGCATGGAGTTCGACACGATGGCCCGGCATGGGCTGGGCGTCGTCGGCGTCATGGGGAACAACGGCATCTGGGCGCTCGAGCACCATCCGATGAAGTTCCTCTACGGCTATTCGGTGGCGGCCGAGCTGCGGCCCGAGACCCGCTACGACCAGCTGGTCGAATCGCTCGGCTGCGACGGCATCCTCGTCCGCCATCCCGACGAGCTGCGGCCCGCCCTCGAGCGGGCCTTCGCCTCCGGGCGGCCGACCTTGGTCAACGTCCTCACGGACCCCGAGGTCGTCTACCCGCGCAAGTCGAACCTGGCTTAGCGGGGTCGGGGACCCCGGGGCTCAGGGGCTCGCGGGTCCTGAGTTGGCTGCCGGTTTGGTCCCGAAACGAGAATCGGCCGCCATTGCTGACGACCGATTCAAGTTGGTCCCTCAGGACGGGCAGGGGTACGTCTTCAGGGACCACGTGTATTAGATGGGCTCAGACGGCGGGAGGCGCCATGATGCGGCAATCGCCTAAGCCCTGTATTACCGGCTTAAGGTCGGGCGAACCCCACCTCCATCCGGTGAGGGGAATTATGCGCTTCGCTGTCCTTTGCGTCCAGTTGGCGCGTATGCCCCTACTGAGAAGAAGGTAGCAACTTCCTACCTACTTTTCGTGGTTAGAGCGGTGATATGACCGGAATGTCCTACAGCCCGATGCCAGTATGTACAACGGGTACCTAGAAGTTCCCCTACTTAACAGTCCGGTTCGAGGATCGTTCCCCGGCCGTCGGCCGAGGGGGGATTTTCCGATTCCCAAGCGGTTTGCGAGGGTCGGGCGGATCGATCAGCGGGCGGCGGCGATCGCGGTGCCGTAGAGGATGTCGTGCTCGGAGACGGTGATCGAGTCGAGCCCGAAGGCGCGCATCGTCTCGACCAGGATCACCACGCCGGCGACGATCGTCGGCGCCCGGTCGGCGTGCAGGCCGGGGATTTGCACCCGTTCGGCGAGTGGCACCGAGGCCAGGCGCGAGAACATCCGCTGGATCTCCGGCAGCGCCAGCACGTGGCCGTGGACCTGGGCCGGGTCATAGGGCACGAGCTCGAGCTCGATCGCCGCGAGGGAGGTGGGGGTGCCGGCGACGGCGATCCCCTCCTCGGCCCGGACCCCCTCCTCGAGGGCCCCCACGATCAGGCCCCGGACGTCGGTTGCCAGGGCTTCCAGCTCGGCCGCCGTCGGCGGGTCGGAGGCGACGTGCCGCTCGCTGTGACGGACCACGCCGGCCTGCAGCGAGGTGTGGAAGGAGATGTCGGAGCCGGTGCCGACGATCATCTCGGTCGAGCCGCCACCGATGTCGACGACCAGCGTCGGCGCGCTCGGCACGTGCTCCGAGGTGGCGCCCAGGTAGGTGAGCCGCGCCTCCTCCTCGCCGTCGAGCACCCGGGCCGAGAGCGCGAAGCGCTCCCGCAGCTCGGCGATGAAGGCGGAGCCGTTCTCGGCGTCGCGCACCGCGCTGGTCGCGATCGCGTCGACCTTCTCGGCGCCCAGCTCCCCGAGCGCGGCCACGTACTCGCCGATCGCCGCGCATGCGTCCTCGATCGCCTCCGCCGAGAGTCGGCCCGACAGGTCGACCCCTCGTCCCAGCCGCGTCACCGTGCTGCGCCGCTCCACCACCGAGACCCGCCCCCCGGCCACGTCGGCCACCAGCAACCGCGCCGAGTTCGTCCCGACGTCGATCACCGCGACCCGTGTCGCCCCATCCGGCATGGCCGCGCACTCTACGAGAGAAGACCTCCCGCAAAGACACTCCCAGAAGCCAACCATCCCTTGATCCCGCCCCCGCCCAATTGCTACCATCCAAGGTCCGCCGCGGGGTGGAGCAGCCAGGTAGCTCGTCGGGCTCATAACCCGAAGGTCGCGGGTTCGAATCCCGCCCCCGCTATTTCACGGAAGCCCTGCAAATCGCAGGGTTTTCGTCTTTCTGGGATGCAGACAGGAGGGTGCAAAACGCCCTCTGGGGCAAGCCCTGGGGCAAGGTGAGCTTCGAGTGACGCCTGGCCGGGGCCTTGAGACGGGCTTCCGGTCCACCTACTTTCGGCGCGACAAGACCAAATAACGGCCCCGGCAGCGCTCTAACGCCCCGGGGCCCGGCACCGAAAGGACGAGCCTTCCGATGCACGGAGAGAGTAGCCCCGGATCGGGGGGCGACCGCCGAGAACCGATCACCGCCGCGGAAGACGCTCGGGCCCAGCATGCGGTCCTGATCGTCGTTCTGGACCGCCATCCGGCGATCCTCACGCTCTGCGAGCTGGGCCGTGAGATCGAACCGGAAGGGGGCGAGCCCACCGAGCGTGCTGTCGGCGACCTGGTCCGCGCCGGCCTTCTGCGCCGCGAGGGCGCCTCGGTCCTGCCGACCCGCGCCGCTCTTCACTTCGACTCCCTCCCCTGGTGAACGCCACCGAGCGGTTCGCCGCCAATCTTCACCGCCTCCTGCGAGGGCTCGGCCGCGGCATGATCACGGTCCCCGACCAGGAGGTCCGCGCCTTCCTCGCCGAGGCGGCCGCGGGCAACGACGAGGGGAACGAATACGAGCAGGTCAAGGCCGAGCACGACGCCCTCTACGCGCTGCTCGCGGTGCTGGAGGAGGCAGAGTGATGGCCGACCCGAAC
>DASVWP010000014.1:0-2386 GCA_036393155.1 Solirubrobacterales bacterium
GCTGCCGCTGCAGGTGGGAGATCTCCTGCCGGCAGCCATTGACCTGGTCGAGCGTGTCGACCAGCTCGCGGCGGACGAGGCGGATGTCGTTCCGGAGCCGGGCCAGCTCGCGGCGGACGCCGGCGAGGCCGTCGTCGACGAGAAGCTCGGCCAGGCTGATCCCGAGCGCGTCGGCGATCTGGGCGAGCCGCTCCGGGACGGGTTCACGGGTGCTCTCGTAGGCCCGGTAGCCCTTCGTGCTCATGCCGAGACGGCGCGCGAGTTCCTCTTGGGTCACGCCGGCGCGCTGGCGCGCCGCCCGGATCCGGTCTGGGAGATCCTCCTGGACGCTCATTCCGGCCTGACCCGGTTGCGGAGAGGGAACCGGTGCAGGCCCTCGGCGGCGTCGCGCTGCCCTTCCATGTAGCCGACGAACTCGCCGAGGCGGCGGCTGACGCGGGAGCCGTAGCGGGCGCCGGCGCCGAACCCGATCGCGACTGCGCAGAACAGGAACAGGACGGCCATGTACGGGTCGCGCGGGTCACTGTGGCCGAGCGCGATCATGCGCCAGACGATGAACGCGGTGGCGCTGGTGACGATCAGGAGCGCTGCGAGGTCGCGCAGGGTGCAGCGGACGTCCGTCTTGCGGTGATCCATCAATCCCCCTTTGGGTTGTCTAGTGGCTGGTCACGCCGGCGCTGGCCGCCGGCGGATCGTCGTTTGTACGGTGCTGCTCTAGTGCCCGGACGCGGGCCGCGAGTCTGGATACCTCGCGGCGCAGGGCGGTCAGGCTGTTGTCGATGAACAGGTCGGCGACGCCGACACCGAGCGCCAGAGCGATGTCGGCGAGCCGTTCCTCGCCGGGCCGTCTCCCGGCTTCGTAGGCGCGGTAGCCCTTCGTGCTCATCCCCAGACGGCGGGCGAGTTCCTCCTGGGTGACGCCGGCACGTTCACGAGCCGCCCGCAGCCGCACAGCGAAATCGGGCAGTTCCTCCTGAGATCCCACCTTTTCCCACCTGGCCTTTCCGTTCCGAGGTACCGCCGGCCCGCCGCAGGGGCCGACGCAAGGCCCGAGCCTACCCGATTCGCGGTAGTGCTACTTCCGGTTCGGGTGCGGTCGTGCAGGTTTTTCGCGCACTTTGCGGGTAGAAGGTTTTCCACACCGTTGCGAGTTCCGGTGCAGGTGCGGTAGTCGTGTCCGCCGTGGCGAAGGTGGGGCAGCCGAAGGGGGACGTCAGAACGCTCGCCGGGAGGATCCGGATCGCCCGGGAGCGCAAGGGTCTCTCGACCAAGGAGCTCGGCGCGGCGGTCGGGGTCGGCGACCGCGCGGTGCGCTGGTGGGAGGCCGGGAAGACCGCCCCCACGCTGTCCCGGCTCAGGGAGATCTCGCGGGTGCTCGTCGTCTCGGTCGGCTGGCTCCTGGAAGGGCCGGCGGTGATCCGCGACGAAGACGGGGGAGCCTCGACGCCGCAGGTGGGTGCGGCGGCGAACGACTCCCCCAGCGAGCCGCAGCAGGAATCCGCAGCCCGACAGGCCGGAGTGTAGCCCGGTGTCCGGCGACCTCCAGCAGCGCGCCGACAGGCTGCGCGCCCGGGCTCATGAGCCGTTCCCGCCCGCCTGGCAGCCCGCCGCCGAAGGCGACGAGATCGTCGGCGTGTTCCGCCGGCTCGAGTTCGGGCACGCCAAACACCGCGGCCGGGTCGGGATCGCGATCTTCGAAGAGGCCATCTCCGGGCGCGAGTTCGCGGTCTGGCTGATGCACGAGGCGTTGAAGCAGGAGATGCGCCGCGCCAAGCCGAGCGTCGGCGACCTCGTCCACATCGAACGGCTCGGCGAGAAGCTCCCCGCCGGCGGCGGCAACCCCTACGTCAACTACCGGGTCACCATCGACAAGCCTCGCGTCACCGCGGCCGACTGGGACCACCTCGACGAGCCCGGCGACACCGAGCCCGCCGAAGGCGAACACGCCGCCGCCGCCCCGGACGTCTGCCACGAATGCGGCGCCTACCTCGAGCAGGAACCACACCAGGTCTGGTGCTCCCGTGCCTGACGCCGTCACCACCTGCCCCGGCTGCGGCCACGACGCGCACTCGCCCGGCCGCTGCGTCGTCCTCACAGACGACATGCGCCCCTGCTCGTGCGTTGGCTTCGCGTCCGACGCCGGCGGAACGTGGCCGCGGCTCATCAGGGAGGAGTTCAGCGAGAAAGAGCACTTCCTGCTCGCCGTCGACCTCGAGCCGGACGAGCCGTGGGTGATCGTCGCCTACCAGGCGCGCGACCGGCGCAACGAGGCAAACCTCGAGCTCGTCTCCGGCAGCCTACGGCTCGCCGGCGAGGCCGTCCTGCAGCAGCAGATCTTTCTCGAGGTCGCCGACGCGCGCCGGCTGATCGACACCCTCGCCGACGC
>DASVWP010000015.1:0-19468 GCA_036393155.1 Solirubrobacterales bacterium
CCAAAGCCCGTGCGGAAGCCGTCAAATGAGTAAGCGCGCCCCCAGCACCACGCAGCTCCTCGTGATCACCGCCTTCGCGTTGTCCTGCTTCGGCATCCTGCTCTTCCTCTGGGTCACCTTCGGCGGCCCGACCCCCTTCAAGGCCAAGCCCTACGAGCTCAAGGTGCCGTTCAACGAGGCCACCCAGCTGGCCGAACAGTCCGACGTGCGGATCTCCGGCGTCAACGTCGGCAAAGTCCAGAACATCGAACTGGCCCCCAATGGCAAGCAGGCGCTGGCCACGGTCGACATCGAAGACCAGTACGCGCCGCTGCCCAAGTCGACGCGGGCGATCCTGCGCACCAAGACGCTGCTCGGCGAGACCTACATCGAACTCACGCCGGGCGCGAAGAACGGGCCGCGGCTGGCCGACGGCGGCACCCTGCCCGAGGCCAACGTCGCCGAATCGGTCCAGCTCGACGAGATCTTCCGCACCTTCAGCCCGGAAACCCGCGCCGCCTTCCAGAGCTGGATGCAGGAAGCCGCGGTGGCGATCGAGGGCCAGGGCCAGGGCCTGTCCTACGCGATCGGCGAGTTCGAACCCGCCTTCACCGAATTCGAACGGCTGTTCCGCATCCTCGACACCCAGCGGGTCGCGGTCGGCCAGCTGTTCCGCAACGGCACCACCACCTTCCAGGCGCTGCGCGGCCGCGAAGGGCAGCTCCAGAGCCTGATCCGCAACTCCAACGCCGTCTTCCAGACCACGGCCCGCCGTAGCCGCGACATCGAAGCGCTGTTCCGCGCCTTTCCGACCTTCCTCGACGAGTCGAAGCTGACGCTGAACCGCCTCAAGGGCTTCTCGATCAAGGCCGACCCGCTGATGCGCCAGCTGGTCCCGGCGGCCGAACAGCTCTCGCCGACGCTGATCGCGGCCGCCAAGCTGGCGCCGGAATCGAAGGCGCTGTTCGAAGGGCTCGTGCCGGTGATCGCCCACGCCACGACCGGGTTCCCGGCGGCGCGCAAGCTCCTCCGCGATGATTTCCCGCCGCTGCTGCGGGCTACCGAACCGTTCCTGCGCAACCTCAACCCGATCCTCGTCGGGCTGAAGCTCTACAAGGCGGGCTTCACCTCCTTCTTCGCGAACCTCGCGGCAACGTTCAATGGAATTCTTCCCGGAGAAGAAAAGGGAGAACCACCGCACTACTTGCGTGTCGTTGGCCCGATCACCGCGGAATCGCTCGCCACCTATCCCAGCCGCTTGGCGATCAATCGAAGCAGCGCCTATAGCCCGCCGAAATGGGCTGAAGGACTGACTTCCGGTTCGCTGCCCAGCTTCGATACTCGACCGTGCACCAGTGGTCTGACCGTAACGATTTCTCCCACCACTGCTTCGAGCCCTTCGTTCGAAGAACGCGTCGAGAAAACGGAACATCACACGACCCAAGAAGAAGCCCAGGCATTCTTCGAAGACATCAAGAGATACGCCTTCGGAGGCGGCTCAAGTAGCACCGAAGCCCCAGCCCCGCCCTGTGTTCCGCAGGAACCCTTCGAACCGATCTACGGCAGCGGCCCGGCGACCCAGTACCAGCACACCTTCGAAGAGCCCGCCCCGTAGGGGTGGCGCCTCGCGGCGCCCCTTGCTCAGATTCGCTTGTAGGTCAGCAGCGCGATGCCGTTGCCGATGGTGCGGTTGCCGAGGTGGCCGCATCCGTATCGTTCCCTGGCGATGGAATTCGGCATCGGCTACTTCCCCACCGCCGACGCGCTCGATCCTGACGAGATCGCCCGCCTGGTCGAGCAGCGCGGCCACGAGTCGCTGTTCTTCGCCGAGCACACCCACATCCCGGCCGCCCGGCAGTCGCCCTATCCGGCGGGGGGCGAGCTGCCGCGCAAATACAGCCACACTTACGACCTCTTCGTCGCCCTCACCGCGGCCGCCGCGGCGACCTCGCGGCTGCGGGTCGGCAGCGGCATCTGCCTGGTGGTCGAGCGCGACCCGATCACCACCGCCAAAGAGGTTGCCTCGCTGGACCGCCTCTCCGGCGGACGCTTCGAGTTCGGCGTCGGCGCCGGCTGGAACCGCGAGGAGATGGCCAACCACGGCACCGACCCGCGGACGCGGATGCGGCTGATGCAGGAGCGGATCGAGGCGATGAAGGCGATCTGGACCGAGGACGAGGCGAGCTACCACGGCGAGCTCGTCGACTTCGACCGCATCTGGTCCTGGCCGAAGCCGGCGCAGCGGCCGCACCCGCCGGTGCTGGTCGGCGGCAACGGGCCCACCGTGCTGGAGCGGGTCCTGGCCTTCGGCGACGCCTGGTTCCCCAACTACATGCCCGGCGGCGAGGGCATCTTCGACCGCGCCACCGAGCTGCGGGCCCGCGCCGAGCGCCCGATCGACTTCATGGTCATCAGCGCCCCCGCCAAGGCGGCCGAGCTGGAGCGGCTGCGGGAGGCCGGCTGCCACCGCGCCGTGCGCTGGGTCCCCTCCGCCGGGCGCGACGTCGTCGAAGCGGCGCTCGAGCGCTGGGAGGCGGCGATCGCCGAGCTGACCGGCGAGGGATGACCGCCGGGGAGGCCCGCGAGCGCTTCGCCGCGGCCCGGGTCGCCCGCCTCGCCACCGCCGACCGCGACGGCCGCCCCCACCTCGTCCCGATCGCCTTCGCGCTCGACGGCGAGCGCATCTACAGCGCCGTCGACGCCAAACCCAAGCGCACCACCTCGCTGCGGCGGCTCGCCAACGTGCGCGAGAACCCCGCCGTCGCCGTGCTCGTCGACCACTACGACGATGCCGACTGGGACGCTCTTTGGTGGGCGCGGGCCGACGGCCACGGGCGCGTCCTCGACCCCGGCGATTCCGAGGCCCGCCGCGCCGTGGAGCTGCTGCGCGAGCGCTACCCGCGCCAGCGCGCCGCCGGCGCCGTGCTGGCGGTCGACGTCGGGCGCTGGAGCGGCTGGGCGGCCTCGGGCTCCTGACGCTGAGCTCAGCCGCCGCCCGCCCGCGAGGAAACGCCCGACCCGGCTGGTAGGAAGCCTCCTCGATGGAGGCGCACCGCTCCTTCGAGCGCTTCGAGCAGGGCCACCACGCCGCGGGCGGCGAGGTCGGACCGCACTACGCACGCCACGCCGCCCTCGCGGTGGCGGTGATGGCGGCCTGTCTCGCCGTCGCCACCTTCCTCTCCAACGAGGCGATGAAAGCGGTGGTCACCGAAGAGACCCACCGTGCCGACACCAGCGCCCAGCTGGCGAGCAACCGGGTCCAGATTGACGTCGCCAGTGGCAACGAGACGATGCTCTGGGCGCTCGGCAAGGGGACCCCGCTGGAGCGCCGGACCTCGGCAGTGGCGAGTCGGCACGAGCAGCGGATCGCCCAGCGGCTGAAGCCGCGCGACGAAACGCTGCATGAGGAGATCGCCGCCAACGAGCGCGAAGTCGAACACGCCGACACCCAGCACATCGACTACGAGCTGGCCGAGGTGGCGCTCGAGGTGGGGATCGTCCTCGCCTCGGTCTCGATCATCGTGCGACGGCGCTGGCTGCTGGGGATCGGCGGCGCCGCCGGTGCGGTCGGCGTCGTCCTGCTCCTGGTCGGGCTGCTGCTCGCCTAGCCGCCGGCCGCCGGGCGGGGCGCGTCTGGCACGATCCCGGGCGATGCTGCTGCGGATCCCCCGGAACCAGGCTGACGCGATCCTCGGCGCGATGCGGGCGATCGCCCTGGAGCACGGGGAGGACGGGGTCACCGCCCTGGACCGGGGCACGATCGCCGGCGCCGCGACGATCGTCCTCGGGCTCGACCCGGTCGACGTCGAAGCGCTGGAACCGGTCGGGCCGGAGCGGCTGGCCGCGGAGCTCGCCGACCGCGAGGAGGCCAGGCAGGCGGTGCGGATGCTGGCGGTGATGGCGCTCGCCGACGGGGTCGTCGACGCGGAGAAGATCGGCCTCGTGGGCGAGTACGCGCGGGCCCTCGACGTCCACGAGGGCTACCTGCAGATCCTCGCCGAGACCGCCGCCGACGAGATCGCCCAGGCCACCGCCTGCATCGTCCGCAAGAACGCCGAGAGCTTCCCGAAACTCGACGTCGAGCGGCTGAAGCTCGGTCCGGTGGCGCCCTTCCTGCCCTACGGCGACGCTCCCGACCCCGAGCTGGAGGCGCGCTACGAAGCGCTCGGGAAGCTGCCGGCGGAGAGCTTCGGCCGCGCCTTCTACGACCACTTCAAGCGCAACTCCTTCGCCTTCCCCGGCAACCCGGCCGGACTGGCCGAGGGCTTCACCACGCCCCACGACAGCTCCCACGTCCTCTCCGGCTATTCGACCTCGCAGGCGGGGGAGATCTGCGTCTCCACCTTCATCGGCGCCATGCACCCCGACCACCCGATGGCGGCGGAGGTGCTGCCGGTCCTCTACAGCTGGCACCTCGGGATCAAGCTCAACGAGATCGCCCAGAGCTTCCGCGGTGCCTATGACCCGCGCCGCTTCTGGACCGCCTGGGACCGCGGCGCGGCGACCACGGTCGACGTCGTCGACGAGGGCTGGGACTTCTGGGCGGCGACCGAGGTGCCGCTGGAAGAGCTGCGCGCCGCCTACGGCGTGCCGCCGACCGCGGCCGACCTGCTGATCTGAGCCCGCGCCGGTTTCGGCGCGAAGAAGTTCCACTTCCGGCGCTCCCGCGTCTTGTTCGGTCACACCTCTTTCGTGAGGGTCCTCGGCGTGCATTTCATGCGGCCGATCAAGGGGCGGATGACCGGGGACTGGGAGCGGCCGGACTGGGCGCCACTGATCGAGCTCGCGCCGGACCACGTCGACGAGTTCATGTGGATGTTCGAAGCACAGCTGGAGAACGGCCTCGTCCTCCACGCCTACAAGCACTGGGAAACGCGGCGCTACCTTCACCTCGACAGCGCCGGCCGGGCGTTCGTCTATCTCTGGGACGAGAACCTCGCCGCCGATGACGACGGACGCTACGAAGAGGTGGATCCGCAGTGGCTGCTGAAGCTCGTGCTCGACCGAGAGCGCAGTGCTACGTTTGTCAGGCGCAATGTTTTGTCTGAATACGAAAAGGTCAGGTGGGCACGGGCGGCGAGCAAGCACCGGATCCCGAGGCGGAGCGTTCACCACGTCTTCTCACGGTGCCGACTGCGTTTCGCCGAGCCTCCGCCGCCCGGAGCGCCGGCGGAGGCCAGTCCGCGGCTTGTCTTCGTCGGGGACGACGACCGGGGCAGGGCCCTCGAGGTGATGGCGGTCGAACCAGAGAACGACACGCTGCTGGTGATTCACGCGATGGAGCTGCGGGATCGCTACCGGTTGGACTACGAGGAGGCGAAACGATGGCAAGAGGAGCCGTGAAGAAGAAGCGTTACCCGAAAACGAAGCAGGGCGATGAACTCACGCCCGAGGTGATCGAGGCCCTGGCCGACGAGGCGGAAAGGGGCTATGACCTGTCCAAGGCCAAGCGGGTCTTCCTCAGCAAGCACGTTCTTGCCGGTGACCTGGAAACCATGGGGCGCGTCGGCTACCGGATCAGCAACGACGAACTGAACCGGCTCTACGAGCAGGCGCGCGCGGAGGACAGGACGATCAACAGCCTGATCCGGGAGGCGGTGCTGCTGTACCTGGACGCGAAAGGAGCCTGAGCCCCCGCCGAACCGCTGCCGGCGCGGTACCGTTACCCGTCATGGAACGGGACGCGGCGTTGGAGGCGGTGTTCTTGCCGGTCCAGCCACCCACCACCTTCGAGGAGACCGTGGAGCGGCTGGGGGGAGCGATCCGTTTGGGATTGTTGGCGCCGGGGAGCAAACTGCCACCGGAGCGAGAGCTGGCGCGGCAGCTGCGGATCTCCCGCTCGACTTTGCGCCAGGCCTTGACCACGCTGGTCCAGAGCGGGCACCTGATTGCCTTGCGGGGTCGCAAAGGAGGCACCTTCGTCGCCGCCGAGCCGCCGCTGGTCGAGCACGACGGGGAGCCGCTGGACCAGGGCGCCTGGGCAATCCTCGACTACCGGGTGGCGATCGAATCCGGCGCGGCGCTGCTGGCGGCGGAGCGGGGGAGCGAGGCGCAGCTGGACCGGCTGGAGGAGCTGGTCGAGAAGATGGCCGCCGAGGTCGAGGAATTCGAGGAGTACCGGCGCACCGACATCCGCTTCCACATTGGCATCGCCGAGGCGGCGGGCTCGCCGCGGCTGCTCAGCGCGATGACCGACGTGCAGGCGCAGATGACCGACCTGATCGCGCTGATCGCCCATCCGCCGGAAGTGCTCGCCCGCTCCAACGAGCAGCACGCGCGGATCGTCAAGGCGCTGCGCAAGGGCGACGCCGCCCGCGCGGTGCGCACCCTGCGCGAACACAGCGAGGGCACCGAGCACATCCTCGCCGGCCTGCTGCCCGCCCCGGCACGGCTCGAACCCGCCACCGCCTGAGGGCGGCGTCCACCGGCGTCGCTCAGGCCCGGATCCGCTCCCCCTTGGGGTCGAAGAGCGGCTCCTGCGCCACCTCGCCGCGGATCCAGCTGCCGAAGATCTCCACCTCGACCGCCGTCCCCGGCTCGGCCGAGCGCGGCGGCAGGTAGGCGTAGGCGATCGAGCGCTCGACCGTGTAGCCGTAGCCGCCGGTGGTCACCCGGCCGACGATCTCGCCCGCCTCGCCGCCGACCCGCACCGGCTCGTTGCCGAGGGCGATCGAGCGCGGGTCCTCCAGCACGATGCAGCGCAGCAGCGCCCGCGCTCCGCGCTCCTTCGCCTCGACCAGGGCCTCGCGCCCGACGAAGCCGCCCTCCTTGTCGAGCTTGACGCAGAAGCCGACGCCGCCCTCATAGGGCGTCTCGTCGGGGGTGATGTCGGCGCCCCAGACGCGGTAGCCCTTCTCCAGTCGCAGGCTGTCGATCGCCCGGTAGCCGCCGGCGAGCATCCCGTGCTCGCGCCCGGCCTCCCACAGCGCCCGCCACAGGCCCAGCCCGTACTCGCTCGGGCAGTAGAGCTCCCAGCCGAGCTCGCCGACGTAGGTCACCCGCAGCGCCCGCACCGGCACGTGCCCGACGGTGATCTCGCGCAGCGACATGTAGGGGAAGGCCTCCTCGCCGAGGTCCTGCGGGGTGAGCGCCGCCAGCACGTCGCGCGCCCGCGGCCCCCAGATCCCGAAGCAGGCGAGCTGCGAGGTGACGTCCTGGATCTGCACGCTGCCGTCGCCCGGGAGGTGGCGCCGCATCCACTCGCGGTCGTGGTTGCCGAAGGCGGTCCCGGTGACGATCCCGAATCGCTCCTCGGCGAGCCGGGCGACGGTGAAGTCGCACTCGATGCCGCCGCGGCGGTTGAGCATCTGGGTGTAGGTGATCTGGCCGACCCCGCGGGCGACCCGGTTGTCGCAGAGCCCTTCGAGGAACTCCGCCGCGCCGGCGCCGGAGATCTCCAGCTTGGCGAAGGAGGTCTCGTCGAACAGGGCCACCGCCTCGCGGCAGGCGCGGTGCTCGGCGCCGATCGCCGGCGACCAGTGCTGCCCGGCCCAGCCGCGGGGACGCAGCGACTCCTCGCCGGCCGCCGCGTTTGCCTCGTACCAGTTGACCCGCTCCCAGCCGGACTTCTCGCCGAAGGCGGCGCCGTGCTCGCGGTGCCAGAGGTTGGCCGGCGAGATCCGCAGCGGGCGCCCGGCGCTGCGCTCGTGGTTGGGATAGCGGATGTCGTAGTAGGTCTCGTAGGTCTCCTTGATCCGCGCGTGGGTGTAGGAGGGCGAGCGGTACTGGGCGCCGAAGCGGCGGATGTCCATGTGCCAGAGGTCGAGGCTCGGCTCGCCCTCGGCGATCCACTCGGCCATCACCTTCCCGATCCCCCCGGCCCCGGCGAGGCCGTGGGCGCAGAAGCCCGCGCAGACGAAGAACCCGGCCACCTCGGTCTCGCCGAGGCAGAACTCGTTGTCGGGCGTGAAGGCCTCCGGGCCGTTGATCAGCTTCGTCACCTTGATCCGCTCCATCGCCGGCACCCGGCGCTTGGAGTTCTCGGTGATCTCCTCGAAGCGGTCCCACTCCTCTTCCAGCAGGCGGCCGTTGAAGTCGGGCGGGATCGCCTCCAGGCCGCCGGTGCCGTGGGGGAGGAAGGCCGGCTCGCTGTGGCGCTCGTAGCCACCCATCACCAGCCCGTCGCCGTCCTCGCGGTAGTAGACGAGCAGGTCGAGGTCGCGCAGCGTCGGCAGGTTGCGCCGCTCGCCGCCGGGACCGCGCCGCGCCGCCGCCACCTCGTCCAGCGGCTGGGTGACCAGGTACTGGTGGGACATCGGCAGCAGCGGCACCCGCACCCCGGCCATCCGCGCGATCTCCGCCGCGAACATGCCGCCGGCGTCGACCACCACCTCCGCGGCGACGTCGCCGCGCTCGGTGCGCACACCGCGCACCCGGCCCTCGCGGACCTCGATCCCGGTGACCCGCGTGTTGGTGAAGATCCGCGCCCCGCCCTGGCGGGCGCCGTCGGCCAGCGCGTAGGTCAGCTGCGAGGGATCGATGTAGCCGTCGGTCGGCAGCCAGGCGGCGCCGAGCACGCCCTCGGTCGACATCAGCGGGAACAGCTCCTGGGCCTCGGAGGCGGAGATCAGCTCCAGCGGCAGCCCGAAGGTCTTCGCCCAGCCGGCCTGGCGGCGCAGCTCCTCCATCCGCTCCTCGCTGGAGGCGAGGCGGATGCCGCCGCATTCGGTCCAGCCGGGGTCGAACTCCGACTCCGCGCCGATCCGCCGGTAGAGCTCGACCGAGTGCATCATCATCCTGGTCAGCGAGACCGAGCCGCGCAGCTGCCCGACCAGGCCGGCGGAGTGGAAGGTGGAGCCGGAGGTGAGCTGGTCGCGGTCGAGCAGGATCACGTCGGACCAGCCGAGCTTGGTCAGGTGGTAGGCGAGCGAGGTGCCGCCGACGCCGCCGCCGACGATCACGCAGCGCGCCGCGTCCGGTAGGTCATTCCGTGCCATCGCTCGCCTCCTTCAGGGCGGTCTCGAAGCCAGGGTCGGCGGCGCTCTCCCGCAGCCGTTCGAAGTGCCTGCCGGCGTACTCGTCGAAGTCGAAGTCGAGGTCGGAGATCGTCGCCTGCAGGACGCCCCACATCGCCTCGCGGAAGTCCGACATGAAGCGCATCAGCCGCAGCGCCGCGAGCCGGCCGGCGCTCGGCGGCTCCTCGAAGTAGGCCGCCAGCAGCGCCTCCTCCTCGGCCGCGCCGAGCTCGTTGTTGACCGCGAAGTTGCCGAGGTCGAACCAGCGGCTGCCCATCCCCGCGTACTCCCAGTCGACCAGGCGGATGCCCTCGGCGGAGCGCAGGAAGTTGGCGGCCAGGAGGTCGTTGTGAGAGGGGACGGGCGGCTCCGCGCCGAGCGCCCGCTCGATCCGCGCCGCCGCCTCGTGCGCGGGGCCGTAGGCGGCCGGGACCTCGCCGCCGCGCGAGCGCGCCCGCTCGGCGTAGGCCGCGGCGATGCCCAGGGCCGAGAAGCTGCTCGGCAGGGTCTCGCCGCAGGCGTGGATCGTTCGCAGCAGCGCCGCCACCTCGGCCAGGGCCGCCGGCGCGCGCAGCTCCTCGGGGCTCATCGCCTCGCCCTCGACGAAGTCGGTGACCAGGCAGGGAGGGTCGTCGAGCAGCGCCGCCACCCCGGGCGCCACCCCGGCGCGGGCCGCGCAGCGGTTGGCCGCCGCCTCGGCGGCGCGGTCGATGTCCAGCAGCTCGGTGTCCTTCCCGGGCAGGCGGACCACCACCTCGCGACCGCCGAAGCGGGCGCGGTAGTTGCGGTTGGTGATCCCTCCCTCCAGCGGCGCGGGCTCTCCTTCGAGCGGGCCGAGGGCGGCGGCGAGGCGATCCAGGTTGTCTGCCAGCGAGGCCAAGTCGTCGCGGAGAAATTTCTCCAGGTCGGCATTGACAGGGGTCTGGCGCCCGGTCTAGGCTCGCCCGGAACCCCGATAGGTCGGTTCAGCACACCTTTTATCGCACTGCAGGAAGAGAGGCGGCATGGAGAGCAGCGTTTCGTCCCCGGATCGTGATGAACAACGACTTGCGGAACTGGGCTACAAACAGACCCTGAACCGGGCGTGGAGTGGGTTCTCCAACTTCGCGATCTCGTTCACGATCATCTCGATCCTCGCCGGCTGCTTCACGACCTACGGGCAGGCGTGGAACAACGGCGGGCCGATCGCGATCTCGATCGGCTGGCCGCTGATCTCGATCCCGATCCTGATCATCGGCTTCTGCATGTCGGAGCTGGTCTCCGCCTACCCGACGGCCGGGGGGATCTACTGGTGGGCCGGCAAGCTCGGCGGACCCGTCTGGGCCTGGTTCACGGGCTGGTTCAACCTGATCGGCCTGGTCGCCGTCGTCGCCTCGGTCGACTACGCCGCCGCCACCTTCATGAACGTGATCCTCGGCCTCTACGAAGTGAACGTCTTCGGGATCAACTTCGGCGACAGCGCGCACATCCTGCAGGAGACCTTCCTCCTGTTCGTGCTGATCCTCGCCGTCCACGTCGCGGTGAACATCCGCCGCACCCACATGCTGTCGCTGGTCAACAGCGTCTCGGTCTGGTGGCACGTGATCGGCGTCGCGGCGATCGTCATCGTCCTGATCGTCGTCCCCGACACCCACCAGAGCTTCAGCTTCGTCTTCGGCCAGCGGCTCAACAACAGCGGCTTCGGCGAAGGCATGTACTGGTTCTACGTGCTGCCGCTCGGCTTCCTGCTGACCCAGTACACGATCACCGGCTTCGATGCCTCGGCGCACATCTCCGAGGAGACGCACGGGGCGGAGATGAGCGCCGCCAAGGGCGTCTGGCGCTCGATCTTCTACTCGGCCGTGATCGGCTGGATCGTCCTGCTGGCGATTACCTTCTCGGTCCAGAGCGTCGCCGGGGCGAACGAATCCGAAGGCTTCGCGCCGCTGCTGCTGGTCGAAGCGCTCGGCACCGGCTGGGGCAAGTTCGTCCTCATCATCTCGGTGGTCGGCCAGCTCTTCTGCGGCGCCGCCTGCCTGACCAGCGCCTCGCGCATGTGTTACGCGTTCTCCCGCGACCGCGGCTTCGGCCGCCGCGCCTCCGCGGTGATCTCCCGCGTCAACTCCGAGCGGGTGCCGCTGTACGCGGTGATGACGATGGCCTTCTTCGCCCTGCTGATCACCCTGCCGGCGCTGAAGGGCAAGTCCAACGGCGAAGCCGTCCCCTTCGCCTTCTTCGCCGTCGTCTCGGTCTGCGTGATCGGGCTCTACATCGCCTACGTGATCCCGATCTTCCTGCGCTGGCGCAAAGGCGACGACTTCCAGGCGGGGCCGTGGAACAACGGCCGCAAGTACAAGTGGATGAACAGCTTCGCCACCTTCTGGGTGGCGCTGATCACGATCATCTTCTGCCTCCCGTTCACTCCCGCGGCGGTGCCGTGGAACAGTGAATTCACCTGGGAGGCCCTGAACTACGCGCCGCTCACGGTGGGTGTGGTGATCGCCTTCGCCGCGATCACCTGGGGGGTGAGTGCCCGCAAGCACTTCACCGGCCAGGTGAGGGAGATCGAGCTGGAGGAAGAGATCGGCCCGGTCCCCGAGGTCGGCCCGGCTGCCCCGTAGATTTCCCCGGGTGACTATCGAGGAGCTGAAAAAAGCGGTTGCCGAGGGCGCGGTGGACACCGTGCTCCTGGCGATCGCCGACATGGAGGGGCGGCTGCAGGGCAAGCGGCTGACCGCCTCGCACTTCCTCGGCGACGTGCTCGAGCACGGCGCCGAGGGGTGCAACTACCTGCTCGCCGTCGACGTCGACATGGAAACGGTCGGCGGCTACGCGATGTCCTCCTGGGACACCGGCTACGGCGACTTCGAGATGCAGCCGGACCTGGAGACGCTGCGGCCGGTCCCCTGGCAGCCGGGGACGGCGCTGGTCATGGCCGACCTGCAGTGGCAGGACGGCCGCGACGTCGTCGCCTCGCCGCGGCAGATCCTGCGCCGCCAGCTGGCCCGGCTCGCCGAGCGCGGCTTCGCCGCCAACGCCGCCACCGAGCTCGAGTTCATCGTCTTCCGCAACACCTACGAGGACGCCTGGAAGCGCGGCTTCCGCGATCTGGAGCCGGCCAACCTCTACAACATCGACTACTCGCTGCTCGGCAGCGCCCGGGTCGAGCCGCTGATCCGCCGCATCCGCAACGAGATGGCCGGGGCGGAGATGACGGTCGAGAACTCCAAGGGCGAGTGCAACCTGGGACAGCACGAGGTCAACTTCCGCTACGAGGGGGCGCTGCGCTGCGCCGACGACCACGCGATCTACAAGAACGGCGCCAAGGAGATCGCCGCCCAGGAGGGGCACGCGATCACCTTCATGGCGAAGTTCAACGAGCGCGAGGGCAACTCGTGCCACATCCACTGCTCGCTGGCCGGGCCCGACGGCGCCAACGCCTTCGCCGCCGACGAGTCGCTGTTCGAGCACTTCGTCGCCGGGCAGCTGGCCTGCATGCGGGAGCTGACGCTGATGTACGCGCCGCACGTCAACTCCTACAAGCGCTTCGCGCCCGGCTCCTTCGCGCCGACCGCGATCGCCTGGGGCCGCGACAACCGCACCTGCTCGCTGCGGGTGGTCGGCCACGGCGAGGGGCTGCGGGTCGAGAACCGGCTGCCCGGAGCCGACGTCAATCCCTACCTGGCGCTGAGCGCGATGATCGCCGCCGGCCTGCACGGGATCGAGCGCGAGCTGCCGCTGGAGGCGGTCTTCGAGGGGGACGCCTACAAGTCCGACAAGCCGCGGGTGCCCCGGAACATCTACGCCGCCCGCGACGCCTTCGCCGCCAGCGAGGTGGCCGCCGAGGCGTTCGGCTCCGAGGTCGTCGACCACTACCTGAACCGGGCGGGGGTCGAGATCGCCGCCTTCGAGGCCGCGGTCACCGACTGGGAGCGCTACCGGGGCTTCGAGAGGCTCTGATGTCGACCCCTGGCGAGGCGGCGCCGGCATGAGTGCGCCCGCGATCGGGATCTGCGCGGCCCTGGAGCGGGTCAGCTGGGGCGCCTGGCGCAACGAGGCGGTGGCGCTCGCCCCGCGCAACTACGCGCTCGCCGTGCAGCGGGCCGGCGGCCTGGCGCTGCTGCTGGTTCCCGGCGAGGCGGTGACCGAGGAGCCCGACCAGCTGCTCGACCGGATCGACGGCCTGCTGCTGGCCGGCGGCGCCGACGTCGACCCCGGCTCCTACGGCGCCGAGCCGCATCCCGAAACCCGCGGCACCTGGCCCGAGCGCGATCGCTTCGAGCTGGCGCTGGTGGGGCGGGCGATCGAGCGCGGGGTGCCGGTCCTGGGGATCTGCCGCGGCATGCAGATGCTGAACGTCGCCCTCGGCGGCACCCTGGTCCAGCACCTCCCCG
This sequence comes from Solirubrobacterales bacterium, assembly GCA_036393155.1. Classification (GTDB taxonomy): domain Bacteria; phylum Actinomycetota; class Thermoleophilia; order Solirubrobacterales; family 70-9; genus VAYN01. The sequence continues at coordinate 13,307 of DASVWP010000015.1, forward strand.
ACGTGACCGGCCACGAGGGCCACCGCGCGGTGCCCGGCGTCTTCGGCGAGCACGACGTGCGGCTGGAGCCCGGCACGCTCGCCGCGCGCGCCTGCGGCGCCGAGCGGGTCGGCGTCCGCTCCCACCACCACCAGGGGATCGACCGCCTCGGCGAGGGCCTGCGGGTGACCGGCTGGGGCGTCGAGGACGACCTGGCGGAGGCGATCGAGCTGCCCGACGGCGAGTTCTGCCTCGGCGTCGTCTGGCACCCGGAGGAGGACGTGCGCAGCGAGGTGGTCGGCAGCTTCGTCGCCGCGGCCCGGACTTATGCCGAAGCACGCGAAAGGAGCACCGCATGAGCCTTCTCGGGGTCATCGAGCCGGCAACCGAGGAGGTGATGGCGGAGATCCCCCGGGCCGGTGCCACCGAGGTCGACGAAGCGGTCGCCCGGGCGAAGGCCGCCTTCCCCGGCTGGCGGGCGGTCCCGCCGGCCGAGCGCTCGGCGGCGATGCGCCGTCTGGCCGACGCGATCGAGGGCCGCGCCGAGGAGCTGGCGGTGCTGGAGGCGCGCAACGCTGGCAAGCCGATCGGCGACGCCCGCGGCGAGATCGGCATGGTCGTCGAGACCTTCCGCTACTACGCGGGCGCCCCGGAGCGCCTGCTCGGGCAGACGATCCCGGTCGCCGGCGGCATCGACATGACCTTCCGCGAGCCGCTCGGCGTGGTCGGGCTGATCGTCCCCTGGAACTTCCCGCTGACGATCGCCTCCTGGAAGGTCGCGCCGGCGCTCGCCGCCGGCAACACGATCGTCCTCAAGCCGGCCGAGCTGACTCCGTTGAGCGCGCTGCGCCTGGAGCGGATCGCCCTCGAGGCGGGGCTGCCCGACGGCGTGCTGAACGTCGTCGCCGGCCCCGGCAGCGTCTGCGGCCAGCGCCTGGTCGAGCACCCCGACGTCGCCAAGATCGCCTTCACGGGCTCGACCGAGGTCGGCCGCGGGATCGCCGCCGGGGCGGCGCGGACGATCAAGCGGGTGACCCTGGAGCTGGGCGGCAAGTCGGCCAACCTCATCTTCGCCGACGCCGACCTCGAGGCGGCCGCGGCGGCGGCGCCGGGGGCCGTCTTCGGCAACGCCGGCCAGGACTGCTGCGCGCGCTCGCGGATCCTCGTCGAGCGCTCCGCCGTCGACGATTTCCTCGCCGCGCTGGCGCCCCACGTGGAGTCGCTGCGGGTCGGCGACCCGCTGGCCGAGGAGACGCAGATGGGCCCGCTGATCTCGGCCGGCCAGCGGGAGACCGTCGGCGGCTATGTCCCCGACGATGCCCCGGTGGCGATCCGCGGCCGGGCCCCCGAGGGCCGTGGCTACTGGTTCCCGCCGACCGTCCTGGGGCCGATGTCCAACGAGGAGCGGGCGGCGCGCGAGGAGATCTTCGGCCCGGTCGCCTGCGTGATCCCCTTCGACGGCGAGGCCGAGGCGGTGGCGCTCGCCAACCAGACGATCTACGGCCTCTCGGGCTCGGTCTGGACCCGCGACGGGGCGAAGGCGCTGCGGGTCGCGCGGGCGATCGACACCGGCGTGCTCTCGATCAACTCCAACAACTCGGTGCGCGTCTCGACCCCCTTCGGCGGCTTCAAGCAGTCGGGCGTCGGCCGCGAGCTCGGCCCCGACGCGCTGGAGCACTACACGGACCTGAAGAACGTCTACTACGCGACGGAGGAGTGATGGCTGGAAGGCTCGATGGCAAGGTCTGCGTGATCACCGGCACGGCGAGCGGGATCGGCGCCGCCGCGGCGCGGCTGTTCGCCGCCGAGGGGGCGCGCGTCGTCGGCCTCGACCTCTCGGCGGAGGCCGAGGGGGAGCTGACGATCCAGGCCGACGTCTCCGACGAGGCCCAGGTCGGCGCCGCCTTCGAGCGCGTGGTCGGCGAGCTCGGCCGGGTCGACGTGCTGATGAACAACGCCGGCATCAACCCGACCGACGACAGCTCGGTGATCGAGACCTCGCTGGAGGCCTGGCAGCGGGTCCAGGACGTCAACCTGCGCAGCGTCTTCCTCTGCTGCAAGCACGGGATCCCGCCGATGCTGGAGGCCGGCGGCGGCTCGGTGATCAACGTCGCCTCCTTCGTCGCGACGATGGGCGCCGCGGTCTCCCAGATCTCCTACACCGCCTCCAAGGGCGGCGTGCTCTCGCTCTCCCGCGAGCTCGGCGTCGAGTTCGCAGCCCGCGGCGTCCGCGTCAACGCGCTCTGCCCGGGCCCGGTCAACACGCCGCTGCTGAAGGAGCTGTTCGCCAAGGACCCCGAGCGGGCCGCCAAGCGCATGGTCCACATCCCGATGGGCCGCTTCGGCGAGGCCGAGGAGATCGCCAAGGCGGCCCTCTTCCTCGCCGGCGAGGACTCCAGCTTCGTCACCGCCAGCACCTTCCTCGTCGACGGCGGCCTCTCCGGGGCCTACCTGACTCCGGGTCAGGTCGAATGACCGTCCCGCCGCCGCTGGATCCGGACGCCTGCTGAAACGTTCGCGATATTGACCCCATCCCGGTGTGGTCATTGTCGCGAACGTTCCTCGTTCAATCGATCGATCGTTCACCCAGCCGCTGCGAGCCAGCGGCCGCAGAGCTCGCGGCCGAGCTCGTTGAAGGCGCCGATCTTCGCTTCGGTCTCGGCTCTGAGCGCCAGGGGGTCGATGCCGATCCGCACCCCGTCGGGGTCGGAGCGATAGTCCTCGATCCAGTGCAGGGCGTCGGCGGCGCTGACCTCGGGGTGGAACTGCAGCGCCCAGGCGCGGCTGCCGATCCGCGCCGCCTGCAGGCAGACCTCGCTGCGGGCCAGGGCGCTCGCCCCGGGCGGCAGGGGGAACTCGTAGCTGTGCCACTGGAAGGCCTCGAAGCCCGGAGCCAGGGGGCCCAGCACGGGGTCGGCGCGTCCCTCCTCGGTCAACTCGACCCGGTGCCAGCCGATCTCCGGCCGCGCCGCCCGGGCCGGCTCGACCCCCGCCGCCTGGGCGACCATCTGCCCGCCCAGGCACAGCCCGAGCAGGGGAACCTCCTGGGCCAGGAGGTCGCGCAGCAGCTCCCGCTCCTTCCGCAGCCAGCGGTGGCGCTCGGCTTCGTCGACGTTCATCGAGCCGCCGAGGGTGAAGACGGCGTCATAGGCCAGCGGGTCCGCGGGGGGCCGCGCCTCCTCGGTCAGCGCCCATTCGTCGAGCTCGGCGCCGGCGGCGCGAATCGCCTCGGCGAAGACGCCCGGCCCGGCATCGCCCTGGTGAACGATCCCGAGGACGCGCACGTCCGTAGGATATGTCGCTTCCGACTCGAAACGAATCACGCAACTTCGACCACAGGACAGGGATTCGATGACCAGCACCGCAACGCAGGACTACAAGGTCGCCGACATCGGCCTTGCCGACTTCGGGCGCAAGGAGATTTCCCTCGCCGAGGTCGAGATGCCCGGCCTGATGCAGACGCGCGAGGAGTACGGCGCCTCCCGTCCGCTGAAAGGCGCGCGGATCACCGGCTCCCTGCACATGACGGTGCAGACGGCGGTGCTGATCGAGACCCTGGTCGCCCTCGGCGCCCAGGTGCGCTGGGCCTCCTGCAACATCTTCTCCACCCAGGACCACGCCGCGGCGGCGATCGCCGCCGCCGGGATCCCCGTCTTCGCCTGGAAGGGCGAGACGCTGGAGGAGTACTGGTGGTGCACCGAACAGGCGCTGCTGTGGCCCGACGGCGAGGGGCCGAACATGATCCTCGACGACGGCGGCGACGCGACGCTGCTCGTCCACAAGGGCGTCGAGTTCGAGCAGGCCGGCGCCGTGCCGGACCCCTCGACCGCCCAGTCGGAGGAGTTCCGGATCGTCCTCGCGACCCTGCAGCGCTCGCTCGAGGCCGACCCGCAGCGCTGGACCAAGATCGCCGCCCAGATCAAGGGCGTGACCGAGGAGACGACGACCGGCGTGCACCGGCTCTACCAGCTGGCCGAGACCGGCGACCTGCTGTTCCCGGCGATCAACGTCAACGACTCGGTCACCAAGTCGAAGTTCGACAACCTCTACGGCTGCCGCCACTCGCTGATCGACGGCATCAACCGCGCCACCGACGTGATGATCGGCGGCAAGGTCGCCGTGGTCTGCGGCTACGGCGACGTCGGCAAGGGCTGCGCCTCCTCGCTGCGCGGCCAGGGCGCGCGGGTGATCGTCACCGAGATCGACCCGATCTGCGCCCTGCAGGCGGCGATGGAGGGCTACGAGGTGCGCCGGCTCGACGACGTCGTTGAGACCGCCGACATCTTCGTCACCGCCACCGGCAACCGCGACATCATCACCGCCGGGCACATGGCGCGAATGAAGCACAACGCGATCGTCGGCAACATCGGCCACTTCGACAACGAGATCGACATGGCCGGGCTGGAAGAGTCCGACGCCAAGCGGATCGAGATCAAGCCGCAGGTCGACGAGTGGAGCTTCCCCGACGGCCACTCGGTGATCGTCCTCTCCGAGGGCCGGCTGCTGAACCTCGGCAACGCCACCGGGCACCCGAGCTTCGTGATGTCGAATTCCTTCACCAACCAGGTGATCGCCCAGATCGAGCTGTTCAGCGAGCCGGACGGGTTCGCTGCGAAGCAGGTCTACGTCCTGCCCAAGCACCTCGACGAGAAAGTGGCGCGGCTGCACCTCGCCGCGCTCGGCGTCGAGCTGACCGAGCTGACGCCGGAGCAGTCGGCTTACCTCGGAATCCCGGTCGAGGGTCCCTACAAGCCAGCGCACTACCGCTACTAACGGGGGCGCGCCGGACGACCGGCGCGCTTTCCGGCCGACGCTACGGACCGGTCGGTGCCGGCACCTGCGAGGCCATCTGGGCGTAGCCGGCGGCGCTCGGGTGGATGCCGGTGTCGCCGCTGATCACCCATTCCGGGCCCTTCGGCACGGGCCCGGAGCAGAAGGAGAGCGGGTGCAGGAGCAGCAGCTCGTCCTGGGTCGCTTCGGTCTGCACGCTCGGGCCGTCGACCTTGTAGCCGAGCCGCGAGCAGGAGTAGTGGGAGGGGTAGACGGGCGAGAGGTCGACGCCGACGTTGAAGTGCGGCGGCGCGATCACCTGCAGCCTGGTCCTGCTGACTTCGCCGGCCACCTTGGCGATTTCGCGGTTCAGCAGCTTGACCATCTCGGCGATCTGGGTCGCCGTGTAGGCGAGCGCGACCGAGGGGATCGAGAGGTGGTACTGCATCACGTAGATCGTCGCTTCGGTGTGCGCCACGAGGTCGGCGTAGAGCTTCTTCAGTTCGCGCTGCAGGTGCACGCCGGCGAACGCTTCTTCGATGCATTCCTCGTAGCCGCCGAAGACGTCCGCGTAGATCGCGCAGCCCATGTGGTCGATGCCGAAGAGCATTTCCGAGAGCAGCGGGTTGGCCCCCATCGTCAGCAGGACGTAGTCGGGGTTTTCGGACTCGATTTCCGCGGTCAGCGAGTGCAGGTCGCCGCCCGGCGCCCAGTCGGACGGTTCGGAGCCGCTGACCGCGAGGTTCTCGAAGTTGGTGATCCCGTGCTCGTTCGCCCACTGGGCGGCCCAGGAGACGTTGTTGGAGAGCCCGTAGTCGGGGGCGTAGGCGAGCTTGCCTTCTTCGGCGTCGGTGTTGGTCGAGTTCGAGGAGCAGGCGTCGTTGTAGGGCTTCACGCCCGGCCGGCATTCCGGCAGGCTCAGCAGCCCCATCAGCGAGCCGTTGTCGTAGTAGCCGAAGCCGGCGGTGACCGAGTCGCCGAGGGCGCGGACGACGGCGCCGCCGGCGGTGCCGACGGTGATCTGGACCGGGGCCGAGACGGGCGTAGCCGAGGCGGTCGCGCCGCCGCGCGCGGCCCCGGCGAGGACGAGCGAGTCGCTGCCGCGGAACCTGCGCGAAGCGCTGTAGAGCAGCCGGCCGTGGCGGATCCGGGCGCCGCCGTGCCGCGGCTGCTGCTGGATCCGCCAGCGCATCTCGGTGCCGCAGATCGGCAGCGGCAGCGAGACCTGGCGGCCGGGGCGGACGCGGATCTGCGGCGTGCTGCTGCAGAGGCCGTCGTGGGCGATCCCTTCGAGTGGCTGGGAGCGCCGGTCGACCGAGTTCAGCTCCAGCTTGCCGTCGCCGTTGGCGTCGAGCTGGCCGAGGGCCGTGACCCGGACGCTGAGATTGCCGCTGCGGATCCGCTGCGCCAGAT
>DASVWP010000016.1:0-11152 GCA_036393155.1 Solirubrobacterales bacterium
CGATCACGAAGTTGCCGAACTTGCTCGCTTCGGCCAGGTAGCGGCCCAGCCCTTCCTGGTCGGCCGGCGTGTCTTTGGCGACCGCGGTCATGATCAGCCCTTCGCCGCCGAGGTATTCGGCATCGCTGGGCGAGAGGGCGGTCGTCCCGAACCCGGGCCAGCCGATCGATTCGCCTTTCGCGAGCTGCGGCAGCACTTCGTTGAGCTTCGACACGGGGATCGCGTAGCCCTGGTTCTGCGTGCTCCCGGAAGCCGCCTCGTTCATCCCGACCAGTTCGCCGTGGTCGTTGACCAGCGGCCCACCGGAGTTACCGGGATTGACCGCCGCGTCGGTCTGGTAGAGGTCGGAGTGCAGCACCCCGGCGTTTTCGTTTTCCGGTTCCCCGAGCGCGTCCGTGTTGACCGTCGCGCTGACGCCGCTGGTGGCCGAAATCGTCCCGCTGGTCGCCTGGAACGGCGTTTTCAGGAAGTCGATTTCAGACGTCGAGTTGCCCGGGAACCCGAGGGCGTAGACGGTATCCCCCTGCTTGACGTCGGCGGCCGTGGCCCGTTCCATCGTCGTCAACCCGGAGAGCAGCGCCGGCGGCAGGCGCAGGACGGCGATGTCATCGGGGAGGTCGACGCCGACCAGGGTCGCGTGAACCAGGTTGGTGGAGTCGTATCCCGCCTCGAAGGTGTCGCCGTTCACCACCACGTGGGCGTTGGTGACGATCAGACCCTTCGACGCGTCGTAGACCCAGGCGGTCCCGCCGGCGAGGAGGGTGCCGCCATTGCCAAAGATCGTGGTGAGCGGCGAGGCCGTCTTCTCGCGGGTGATCACCATCAGCGTCGCCGGCTTGTCCTTGGCGATCACTTCCTGCTCGCTCAGGGCCCCGCCGCCCCCGGAGAAGACGCCCGCAACGGCGAGGATCGCCACCAGGGCGACCAGGCCCACGGCGACCGCGCCGATCGTGACCACGAGGCGAGAGGGCCGTCGGCCTCCCGGCGGACGCGAAGGCTGTACCGGGGGCGGTCCTTCGCCCCCGCCGCGACCGGGTGCCGGCGCCGGCGGGGCCACCTCGGGCTCCACGAGCTGCGCCTTCAGGACCGAGTTGCCGAGCTTGAGTTCGTCCCCCGGCTCCACCAGGGTCGGCGCCGTGATCCGGCTGCCGTTGACGAAGGTGCCGGTGCGCGAGCCGAGGTCGTGCACCTCGACGTGGCCGTCGAGCATTTTCAGAGACAGGTGCTCGCCCGAGATCTCGGGATCGTGAATGACGAAGTCACAGTCCTCGTCGCTGCCGACGATGAACCGCAGCTTGCCGACTTCGAAGCCGCCGTCGACCGGGCCGGCTTTGGGATCGAATCTGACGGCGAGTTCCTCTCCGCCGGTGTCCTTGGTGCTCATCCTTGCCTCCTCGCAGGACGCCTTCACCGCCCGGGAGACGGACAGCCAGGCTGGCTTTCATCACCGAGCCAGAATGGCCGCGGAAGGCGTGCGCCACGACCGTAATTCGGCGCAAAGCTGGCGTCGGAGCGACCGCAAGGAGTGGCACTGGGGAGGAAAAATGGGCGTAACTGGGCTCGAACCAGTGACCTCCGCCTTGTCGAGGCGGCGCTCTCCCAACTGAGCTATACGCCCGGGGAGCCTGAATCTAGCAGCGGCAATGCCGAATCCGTCTCCTCGACGGGGCCGTTAAAGGTCTGGCTGCAATTGCCGATGCAACTGGTGCAACTTTTCTGTCCCAGCGGTGTTTATGGAAACGTCGCCGGGGTTGCGGCGACTAGAACTTCAAAGCTCGAGGACCGACGAGCCAGCGACTTAGAACTCCCTGGTGGTACGTCCTTCGGAAACAAGGGGCCCCTTCCGGGGCCCTTTTCCGTTCCGCTCAGATGTGGTCGCTGGGCAGGTGCCAGCGCCGCGGTGCGATCAGGGCGTCGCTCTCCGGCGGGCCCCAGCTGTCGGGGGCGTAGGGCCGCACCCGCGGCGGCTGCTCGAGCACCGGCTCGGAGATCTCCCACAGCCGCTCGATCGCGTCGGAACTGGTGAACAGCGTGCGGTCGCCGACCATCACGTCGTGGATCAGCCGCTCGTAGGGGTCGAGCGCCTGCTCGGCGCCGCCAAAGGTGTTGGCGTAGGTGAAGTGCATGTGCGCCTCGCCGAGCTGCATCGTCGGCCCCGGCACCTTGGCCAGGAAGGAGGCCGAGATGCTGCCGGGATCGCCGAGCTCGAAGGTCAGGTGGTCGCGGCCGAAGGACTCGGCGATCTGGTCGCAGTCGAGGGGGAACATCCGCCGCGGCGGCTCGCGGAAGGCGATCGTCAGCAGGTGACGGCTCTCCGCCATCCGCTTGCCGGTGCGCAGGAAGAACGGGACGTCCTCCCAGCGCCAGTTGTCGACGAAGGCCTTCAGGGCGACGAAGGTCTCGGCGTCGGAGTCGGTCGCGACGCCCTCCTCCTGGCGATAGCCGTCGTATTGGCCGCGGACCACGTCGTCGGGCGAGAGCGGCTTCATCGAGTCGAAGACCTTCTCCCGCTCCAGGCCCAGCGGTTTGGGCTGCAGCGAGGTCGGCGGCTCCATGGCGACGAAGCCGAGCACCTGGAAAAGGTGGGTGACGACCATGTCGCGGAAGGCGCCCGTCTGCTCGTAGAAGGAGCCGCGCATCTCGATCGAGAGCGTCTCGGGCACGTCGATCTGGACGTGGTCGATGTGGTTGCGGTTCCAGACCGGCTCGAACATGCCGTTGGCGAACCGCAGCGCCAGCAGGTTCTGGACCGCCTCCCGGCCGAGGTAGTGGTCGATGCGGAAGATGCAGTGCTCGGCGAACACCGAGTGCAGCTCCTCGTTGAGCTTGCGGGAGGACTCGAGGTCGACCCCGAAGGGCTTCTCCATGATCACCCGCGAGCCCGGGCCGAGCCCCATCTCGCCGATCTCCTTCACGGTGTCGGCGGCGGCCCGCGGCGGCAGCGAGAGGTAGAAGAGCAGCCGCACGTCCTCCCCCATCTCCCTGCGTGCGGCGGCGATCAGGTCATCGAGCTGACCGAAGCCATCGCCGACGCCGGCGAACTGCAGGGTGTCGGCGAACTGCTCCCAGGCCTCGCGGTCCGGAGAGCGCCGGCTGGAGGCGTCGACCGCCTCCCAGGCCAGCTGGCGGAATTCGTCGGTTTCGATCTCGCTGCGGGCGGTGCCGATGATGCGGAAGCGCTGCGGCATCAGGCCCACCTGGGCGAGGTGGAACATCCCCGGCAGCAGCTTGCGGCGCGCCAGGTCGCCGGTGGCGCCGAAGAGGACGATCACCTGGTCCTCCGGCACCTCGGCGGAATGCCGGCGGGGGGCCGCGGTCGTGGCGATGGCGCTCACGCTCATCAGGCTGACAGATAACCGCTATCGGCTCGATCTATGCTCGTCGCGCGAATGGGACGCGCGGCCACCCCCGGCGGAGTCGAGTACGACCCCGCGAGGCTCGACTCGGTGGAGCGGCGCTTTTGGCGCGAGATCTGGGAATCGATGCCGGCGGCCGAGGCCGCGGAGCACGGCGTCGAGCTGCGCGACTTCGGCCCCGTGCAGGCGACGATTACCGCGGCGCTGCCGACCCGCGAGATGCTCAATCTCGTCCTCGGCGCGTCCGAGCCCGAAGCGGTGGCGAGCGGGGACCTGGCCGCGGCGGTCGATTGGGCCGCATCAAAGGGCGTTACTCCGTGCGTGCCGGTTGCTCCCGGGCTGCCGCAGAGCGCGGCGGCGGAGCGGTGGCTGAGCGAGGCGGGCTTCGAGCCCGACCGCCCCTGGATGAAGTTCGTCCGCGACGCCCACCCGCCGCGCTTCCCGGCCCCCGGCGGGGTCGAGGTCGTCGAGGTGGGCAGCGGGACCGGAGAGCCGTTCGGGATGATCGCGGCCACCGGGTTCGGACTGCCGGCCTGGGCCGCGGGCTACTTCGCGCAGCTGCCGAGGACCGACGGCTGGCGCTGCTACGTGGCGCGGGTGGACGGGGTGGCTCAGGCCTGCGGGGCGATGCTGGTCGATGGCGAGGTGGCCGAGCTCGGAATCGCGGCCACCCTGGAGGGCGGCCGGCGGCGCGGGTGCCAGCTCGCCCTGCTGCGCCGGCGCATCCTCGACGCCGCCGACGCCGGCTGCGAGCTGCTCTTCGTCGAGACCGGCGCCAGGGTGCAGGGGCAGGCCGCGAGCAGCTACCGCAACACCCTGCGCGCCGGCTTCGAGGAGGCCTACCTGCGGCCGCACTGGGTTCCGGGCGGCGGGCCTAGCTGAGGCTGGGGATGCGGGCCATCCCCGCCCGGTAGGAGTCGGCCCGGGTGGCCGCCCGCGCCTGCCAGTAAGTCACCTGGCCGGGATTGACGAAGACCCGATTGCCGGTGCGCTGGTGGGTCAGCGCCAGGGGCAGACCGGCGCCGCGCTCGAAGGCCGCCCGCACCTCCTCCTCACTCTCGCGCACCATCAGCTGATCCCGGCCGACGAAGTGGATGAGAGTTGCCACGGCGGCAACATACGCCCCCGCGATGCTTGACTGTCAACCCCCCGACCGGGCGGGCTTTCGTCGGGCCCCACAAAGCCGCCCCCCGGGGCCGCCTTCGCTCTCGGGTAAGTACCGAAAGCGAACGCTCGGGATTTCCCGGATTGCCGCATCGAAAGGGCCGGGTAGCGTCGTTCACGTGGCGGGCGCCGGCAAGTTTTGGACCTCGGTCCCTTCAAGGTGGCTTCTTCCCCCTGTGGTCGCCGCCTTGGCTCTGGTCCTCTCCCCCGCCCTGCCGGCGTCCGCCGCGATCGCTCGCGAGGAAGCCGACGGGGCTCGCGTCCTGAAGCAGATCGAAAGCGGCGAGCTACGCTGCGGCACGGTCAGCGCCACCCAGTTCGACCATGTCGGCGAGTACGCGATGGGGCGCGCGCTCGGCTCGCCGGCGCGGCACGAAGCGATGAACGAGGCTATGCGGCGGATGATGGGGGAGGCCGGCGAGACGCGGATGCACGTGGTCATGGGGCGCCGCATCGCTGGCTGCGGCGGGCCGGTCCTGCCCGCCCGCTTCGCGGGGATGATGGGCGCCACCGGGCTGATGGCCGGCGGGGGGATGATGGGCGGCGCAGGCCCGAGCCCCGGCTCCTCGGGATGGGTCGGCTACGGGCCGATGATGTCCCGCAACGGCGATGGCGACCTCGCGGCCGGCTGGATCGTCGCCGGAGTCGTGATCCTGGTCGGCGCCACCGCGGCGGCCTTCCTCGCCGGCAGAAGGTTGCGCAGCCAGCCGTGATGCGACGATAGGCGCGTGCACGACGCCGACCTCGAAGCACCGCCCCCCGCCCACTCGCACGCGCCGCACGCGCACGACCATCACCATCACGACCACGGAGGACACGGGCACAGCCACGGCCTGATCGACCCGAGCATCAAACGCTCACGGGCCGGGCTGGTGGCGGTCGGCCTCTCGCTCGCGGTCCTCGGCCTCACCGCCCTGGGACAGCTGGCGATCTACGTCCTCAGCGGCAGCGTCGCCCTGCTCGCCGACCTGATTCACAACTTCGGCGACGCCGCGACCGCGATCCCCCTTGGCATCGCCTTCCTGCTGCGCTCCGAACGGGCCGAGCGGATCGCCGGCCTGTTCGTCGTCGCGGCGATCTTCGTCTCCGCCTGCGTCGCCGGCGTCGAGGCGATCTCGCGCCTGATCCACCCACGCACCCCGACCGACCTCTGGGCGCTCGCCGGCGCCGGCCTCCTCGGCTACAGCGGCAACTGGGTCGCGGCGATCATCCGCACCCGCGCCGGCCACCGCCTCGACAGCCCGGCGCTGATCGCCGACGGCAACCACGCCCGCGCCGACGCCTACGTCAGCCTCGCCGTCATCGCCAGCGCGATCGTCGTCGCCATCGGCCTGCCGATCGCCGACCCGCTGATCGGCCTGGCGATCACCGGCGTCATCCTCAAGATCACCTGGGACTCCTGGCACACCGTGCGCGGCCACGGGCACTCGCATCACCACTGAGCAGGCCTCGCTCTAGCCCGTAGCGCGGTGGGAGCCCGGCTCCAGGACGGCGCGGCGCCACAGCAGGACCGGCAGGCCGAGCGCCGGCAGCGCGCAGGCCAGCAGCGCTCCCAGGCGCCACCCTCCCGCCTCGACCAGCGGACCGGCGAGGGCCGCGCCGGCGCTCGCCCCGAACGTGATCGAGAGCCCGAGCCAGCTGAAGGCCTCGGTGCCGGTACCGGGCGGCATCGCCGCCTGGGTGATCTGGTTGCGAACGGTGACCAGCGGAGCCACGCAGACGCCCGAGAGGAGGGCCAGCGGCACCATCGCCGCCACCGAGGGAGCGAGGACGAGCGGTAGGCAGGTGAGCGGCTGCAGCACGCTGAGCCTGACGAAGGTCAGCGCCGGATGGCCGAGCCGGTGCGGCCGCGTGGCATAGACGAGCCCTCCCAGCGCCGAGCCCGCCGCCAGGCAGGCGGTGAACAGACCGCCGAGGGCGGCGCTGCCGTGGGCGGCGCCGAAGGCCGGCAGGGCGACGTCGAGGGCGCCGAAGGTGGCGCCGAGCGGGATCCCGGCGAGGATCAGCAGGCGGATCGTCACCGAGGCCAGGGCCCCGGCGCGGGTGTGGTGGTGGGCCGGCGCCCGCGGCAGGCCGCCGACCTCGGGCTGGGCGGCGAACCACAGCGTGCCGGCGCCGCCCAGGGCCGCCGCCACCAGGAGCGCGTCGCCGGCACCCAACGTCGCGATCAGCAGCCCGGCCAGCAGCGGCCCGACGACGAACAGGGCCTCGATCAGGATCGAGTCGATCGCGTAGGCGGTGATCAGGTCCTCCTCCCCGGCCACCGTCGACCAGACCTGTCGCAGGACGCCGCCGATCGGCGGGAAGGCGGCTCCCGTGAGGCCGCTGACCACGACCAGGGCCGGCGTCCCGGCGCCGTTGTCGCCGAGCGCGACGACTCCGACGAGGGCCAGCGAGGCGAGGATCCCGCCGGGGACGAGGACCGGCCGCGTGCCGCGACGGTCGACCAATCGCGCCAACAGCGGGCCCGAGGCGCCGAGGCCAATCGTGAAGGCGCCGGCGGCCGCGCCCGCGGCCCCGAAGGACCCGGTGCGGGAGTGGACATAGATGACCAGCGCCACCGCCCCCATCCCGGCCGGCAGCCGCGCCAGGACCGAGGCCGTGGCCAGCGTGAGGACGCGCGGGCGCCCGAGGACGCGGCGAAACGCCGCCAGGCCCTGCTGGGCGTCGCCGGCCGGGGCAGACCGGGGCGGCACGGGCGAGCGCTCGTGCGGGGTCCGCTCGGTGGTCGAGGACTGCTCCATGGCCGACCGCCGACCTTAGCGGCGGCCAGAGCACGCTCCACGGCGTTGACAGGCCGACCGCGAGGAAGGAAGCTGGCGGCGTGGGTTCGGGGGCGAGGATTCGCGTGGGCAGGAGAGTCCGACTGGCGATCGCGCTCGGCGTGGCGCTCGGCGCCCTCTCCTTCGCGCCGGCCGCAGCCAGTGCCTGCGCCTCGCTCGCCGGGGTCCATTCGTTCACCGGCCACGCCTACATCTCCTTCAGCGGCACCGCGAGCGGACCGATCGAAGGAACTAACAGCAGCGAGACGATCTCCCTGCGGCGGACCGGTGCCAGCCTGGAGCTGAAGCTCAACCACAGGACGAGGGGCAAGGGGAAGTTCGCCGGGGTCTACTTCTTCTCCGGCAAGGTGCGGGGCGGCAACGTCAGCGTCGAAGACGAAGAGAGCTTCATGGAAGGCGGCAGCACGACGAGCTCGGGCCGGGAGACCTACCAGGGCCCGTCGCTGCCGCCGTTCGGCTCGGCGACGGTCGTCCTCGACACGACCCACTGCCGCTACGCCGTCACCGCCGGAGTCGGGGCGAAGACGGCGTTCAGCGGCGACGCGGCCCTGCGGTCTGGCGACACCGCCTCGGTCTCCGCGACCTCCGACCACGAAAAGATCCCGGCGGACCTGCATCTGATCGGTGGCGTCGGTCCGAACGCCTACCTGACCTGCCCCGGCGACCCGCTGATCAGCGGCCAGCCCTGCGTCCAGTTCGCGGGCGACTGGGCGGTCGACTTCGCCGAACTGAGCCAGTGCGGCTCCTTCCCGCCCCAGGGCAACTGCGCCTCGGACGAAAAGCCGGCCGGCGACGGCAAGTTCCTCTGGGCCCTGAAGCCGCACTAACGCCTGCACAGACGGCCACCCCGCCGGGCAAGGCGAGGCCGGGCTGCTACCTTGGCCTGGTCGGGTCTGGCTCGAATCCGCCGCCCGAGAGGTTCCGTTTCCTCCGCGTGCCGTTGGCGCCTTGGGGTCGCAGGATCTCCCCAAGCCGTTCAACTCAGGAGCAAGCAACATCACTACCTTTGCCGATCTCGGCACCTCCCAGCCTGTGCTCGACGCCCTCCGCGCGCGCTCGATCACCAGTCCCTTCCCGGTCCAGGAGCTCGTCATCCGCGACGCCCTCGCCGGCCACGACCTGCTCGTCCAGTCCCCCACCGGGTCCGGCAAGACGCTCGCCTTCGGCGTGCCGCTCGTCGACCTGCTGGACCCCCGCGATCAGGGCCCGCAGGCCCTGATCCTCGCCCCGACCCGCGAGCTCGCCGGCCAGATCGTCGACGAGCTGGACGCCCTGGCGCGTGCCCGCCGACTGCGGATCGCCGCCGTCTACGGCGGCGTCGGCTTCGGCCCGCAGGTCGCCGCGGCGCGGCGGGCCGACATCCTCGTCGCCACCCCCGGGCGGCTCGAGGACCTGCTCGGGCGCGGCGACGTCTCGCTGAAGCGCCTGCGCGTCCTCGTCCTCGACGAGGCCGACCGGATGCTCGACATGGGCTTCCGCCCCGCCGTCGACCGGATCGTCAAGCAGGCCCCGGCCGAGCGCCAGACGCTGTTCTTCTCCGCCACCCTGGAGGGCGCGGCCGGCCAGGTGGCGGCCGCCTACACCGAGGACGCGCGCTCCCACGTCCACGCGGCCAGCGAGCAGACCAAGGCCGACGTCGAGCACCGCTTCCTCTCGGTCGAGTCGCAGGCCGCCAAGCTGGAGCGGCTGGTCGAGCACTTGAACGACGGCGAGCCCGTGCGCTCGCTGGTCTTCGTGCGCACCAAGCGCGGCGCCGACCGGCTGGTCAAACGCCTGCGCGGCCACGACGTCGTCGCCGTCGCCATGCACGGGGACAAGACCCAGAGCCAGCGCGAACGCGCCCTCGGACGGTTCGAGCGCGGCGAGGTGATGACCCTGGTGGCGACCGACGTCGCCGCCCGCGGGATCGACGTCGCCGACGTCGGCCTGGTCGTCAACTACGACGCGCCCGCGGACCGCGAGGCCTACGTGCACCGGATCGGCCGCACCGGCCGGGCCGGGCGCACCGGGACCGGCGTCAGCTTCGTGCTCGCCGACCAGGCCGAGGAAATGCGCAAGATCGCCGCTTCCCTCGGGCTCGAGGGCGAGCTCGGGGGGCAGTCGGCCGCAACGGCCGTGGCGGTCGCATCCGCGAAGCCGGGCCGCTCGAACCGGAACCGGCAACGGCGCAACCGGCGCCGCCGACCCAAGGCCGCGGCCTAGCGGAAGCGAGGAGCTCGGCGTGGAGATCGGGATCGGCCTGGCGGTGGCGGTGGCGCTGATGACCAACCTCGCCTCGCTGCTCAAGCACCGCGGCTGCCAGGGCGCCCATCCCGTGCGGCTCAACCGGCCGCTCCAGAGCATCCGGGGGCTCGCCGGCTCACGCTGGTTCCTCGCCGGCTGGGGACTCGCGGCCCTGGCCTGGATGGTCCACGTCGCGGCGCTCTCGATGGCGCCGATCTCGCTGGTCCAGGCGGTGCTGGCAGGTGGCGCGGTGACGCTCGCCGTGATCGCCCAGCGCCTCTTCGGCGACCGGGTGGAGCGCCGGCAGTGGTTCGCGGTGGCGCTCGGCGCCGCCGGCCTCGCCCTCCTGGCCATCACCCTGCCCGGCATCCACGGCACCCACTCCAGCTTCTCGGTCGCGGCGATCGCCAGCTTCGAGGGCGGTCTGGTCCTGCTCGCCGCGGCGATCGCCGTCGGCCACCGTGCCGGCCGCTTCGCCCGCTGCGGCGTCCCCCTCGCGGTCCTCGCCGGCCTGTTGATCGCCCTTGCGGGCATCGCGGTCAAGGCCCTGACCGGCGCGAGCGGCGGCGACTGGGCGCTGTTCGCCTCGCTGGCGCCGCTGGCCCTGGCCTGCGGCTGCCTGGCGCAGTACGCGACCGTGGCGGCACTGCAGAGCGGCGACGCGATCGAGACGATCGGCCTGATGGGCCTGGTCGCCAACGCGACCCAGATCCTCGGCGGCATCCTCGTCTTCGGCGACCCGCTCTCCCCCAGCCCGGTCGGCCTCATCCTCCAGGGGACGGCTTTCGCGATGGTCTGCGTCTCGGCCCTGCTGATGCCGTCGACGCGGGCGAGCATGATGCCCCGGGCGCTGCCGGAGCCGGCGTAGCCGCAGCGGGCAGGCAGCAGCAATGAAGGCCCCGGACCAGACCCCCCAACCGATCCTGCCCCCGGCGTGGTGGTGGGTGGCGGCGGTCCTCTGCTGGGCGCTGACCCTCGCCGCCTTCGTCGCCTCGGCCCTCAACACCGACATGGGCCTCGTGATCCTCGGCATCCCCGGCTCGCTCGGCCTCTTCGGGCTCGGTCTGTGGATGAAGCGCAACCGCTTCCGCAGGAAGACCTGAGTTCGTGCCGGTCGCGGCGGCCTGAGCGGCGGCGACGGGCGGTTCGTGCCCGCGGGCTCTCGTTACGCTGGGCGCATGGCCCACCCTTCTGAGGTCGAAGCCGCCCGCATGGGTCGCGACGACTCGCATGAGGCGATCGAGCTCGCCCGCTCCGGCGGCCAGGCCTACCCCGTGGTGACCATCGCCGACGGGGCTGAGCACCGCGCCCAGACGACCGGATTCCACAAGCGCTGTTGGCGCCAGCAGGACGAAGACTGGCCCGAGCCGCTCCGCGAGGCCTACAACGACGCCTTCACTCGCGAGCTGATGGCCGCCCGGGTCGCCGTCGTCGAGCTCCACTTCGATTCGGCCGGCGGGCAGTGGAGCAACATCGGCGTCGTCGACCTCGAACAGTGGCAGCCGACCTTCCCGTACGACCCGGAGAAGACGGGCTGGGTTAAGCAGGACGCCCGCTCCCGGGTCGGTTGGCGCCGGCGCTCGAGTTTTCGCAAGCTGTTCTCCCGCCGGAAGTCCGGCGACAAGG
>DASVWP010000017.1:0-2580 GCA_036393155.1 Solirubrobacterales bacterium
GCCGTCGGAGCGGATCTGCGGCCGCCGGCCGTCCAGCACCGCGGCGATCGCTTCCGGGATCAGCCGCGAGAAGTTGAGGTCGCCGCCGCCGTAGACGTTGGCGAAGCGGGTCACCGCGACCGGCAGCCCGAACGCCGGCCGGTAGCTGAGCGCGATCGCGTCGGCCGCCGCCTTGCTCGCCTCGTACGGTGAGGCCGGGCGCAGCTGCATGTCCTCGCGGTAGGGCAGCTCCTCGCTGGGCCCGTAGGCCTTGTCCGAGGAGGCGACGACGACCGCCGGCACCTCGGCCCGGCGACAGGCCTCCAGCAGAGTCCAGGTCCCGCGCACGTTGGTCTCGAACGTGGCCGTGGGGTCGGCCATCGCCGGGCCGACCAGGGTCTGGGCGGCGAGGTGGAAGACGACGTCGAACTCGCTCGACTCGACCGTCGCGTCAACCACCCGGGCGTCGCGCAGGTCCGCGGTGACCATCTCCACGTCACCGGCGATCCCCTGCAGCCGCAACCCGGAGACCGGCGGCGAGCCGAGGTCGAGCACCGTCACCGCGTCGCCGCGTTCCAGCAGCGCCCGCGCCAGGTGCGAGGCGACGAAGCCGTGCCCGCCGGTGACCAGCGCGCGCTTCACCGGGACGCTCCCGCCCCGGCGCTGTCCCAGACCCGCCACGGCGCGTCCCCGCCGGCCCACAGGTCGTTGAGCACGACCGCGTCCTTGTAGGTGTCCATGCAGTCCCAGAAGCCCCGGTGGCGGAAGGCGCGCAACTCGCCGTCAGCGGCCAGGCGCGCCAGCGGCTCGCGCTCCAGCACGCTGTCCTGGTCCAGGTAATCGAGGGCACCGGGCTCGAAGCAGAGAAAGCCGCCGTTGATCCAGTGCTCGCTGCGCGGCTTCTCGGCGAAGCCGCGAACCCGCTCGCCGTCCAGCTCAGCCACCCCCCACTGCAGGTGCGGCCGCACGACGGTGAGCGTCGTCAGCGCACCCCCGTCGCGGTGGAAGGCGAGCAGCGCGTCGAGGTCGACGTCGGCGACGCCGTCGGCATAGGTGGCGCAGAAGGTCCCGCCCTCGAGGCGCCCCGCCAGTCGGGCGATCCGTCCCCCGGTCGGGGTGTCGAGCCCGGTGTCGACGCACTCGACCTCCACCCCGTCCGGCCAGCGCTCGCGGGCGGCGAACTCCTCGACCGCCTCTCCGAGGTAGCCGGTGGCGAGCAGGAAGCGCTCGAACCCCTGCGCGGCGTAGATCTGGATCACGTGCCAGACGATCGGCCGGCCGCCGATCTCGACCAGCGCCTTCGGCACCGACTCGGTGCGCTCGCGCAGACGCGTTCCCCGCCCCCCGCAGAGGACGACGACGGGCGGCTTCAGCAACCGCCCGCTACTGCCGGAAGGATCGTCACCTCGTCGCCCTCGTTGAGCGCGGTATCGAGCCCCTGCTGGAAGCGGATGTCCTCGCCGGAGACGTAGACGTTGACGAAGCGGCGCAGGTCCCCGTCCTGGGTGATCCGCTCGCGCAGTTCGGTGTGGGCGGCGAAGACCGCGTCGAGCGCCTCGCCGACGGTCGCGCCGCTCACCTCGACCTCTGATTTGCCGCCGGCGGCGGCTCGCAGCTGGGTCGGGATCTTCACGGTGACGCTCATCTAGACGGCTACCTCCTGGCAGAACTCGGCCTCGAAGCTGTCGAGGTCGGGGTCGATCTCGTGCATCTGGAACGTATCGCGCACGGCGTCGAGCGTCTTCAGCCCCTCGCCGGTGATGTAGACGACGACCCGCTCCCCGGCCGCGATCTCGCCCCGCTCGGCCAGCTTGCGCAGGACGCCGACGGTGACCCCGCCGGCGGTCTCGGTGAAGATCCCCGTGGTCTCGGCGAGCAGCCGGATCCCGCTGCGGATCTCCTCGTCCGTGACCGCGTCGATGCCGCCGCCGGTCCGGCGCGCGTGCTCGACCGCGTAGGGCCCGTCGGCCGGGTCGCCGATCGCCAGGCTCTTGGCGATCGTCTCGGGCCGCTGTGGCTTGCAGACGTCCCATCCTTCGGCGAAGGCGGTCGCGACCGGGCTGCAGCCCTCGGCCTGGGCGCCGTTGAAGATCGGCTGGGATCCCGAGACGAGCCCGAGGTCCAGCCACTCCTGGAAACCGCGGCCGAGCTTGGTGAACAGCGACCCGGAGGCGATCGGGCTGACCACCCGGTCCGGCAGCTGCCAGCCGAGCTGCTCGACGGTCTCATACGCGAGCGTCTTGGAGCCCTCGGCGTAGTAGGGGCGCAGGTTGACGTTCACGAACGCCCACGACTCGTGCTCGCCCGACAGCTCGGTGCACAGGCGGTTGACGTCGTCGTAGTTGCCCCGCACGGCGACGAGGTTCGTGCCGTAGACGCCGGTGGCGAGGATCTTCTGCTCCTCGAGGTCGGACGGGATGAAGACGTAGGAGTCCATGCCGAGCGCGGCCGCCTGGGCGGCGACGGCGTTGGCGAGATTGCCGGTCGAGGCGCAGGCGACCGTCTGGTAGCCGAGCTCGAGCGCCCGCGCGAGGGCCACGGCGACGACCCGGTCCTTGAACGAATGGGTCGGGTTGGCGGCGTCGTTCTTGACCCAGACCT
>DASVWP010000018.1:0-3901 GCA_036393155.1 Solirubrobacterales bacterium
GACCGCGGACGGGTTCGGCCCGGCGGGGTCGAAGTAGTCGACGCGGATGCCGCGCTCCGCGAACGGGGTCTCGTCCAGGTAGCGGCGGCCGGAGGCGCCGGACAGGTAGACGTCGCCGCCGACCTCGGCGGTCATCGCCGCCAGCCGCTCCGACGCGGGCACCAGCTCGTCGCGGTCGTCGGAGACGATCGGGCCGTAGCACTTGCCGGATTCGAGGTGCGACTGGAACACCCATTCCGTCCGGATCGCGAGGTCGTCGAGCAGCTGCTCGAGCAGGGCGACGTTCAGCCCGACCAGGAGCCGCCAAGGGCGGCGGGCGAGGGCGGCGTACACGTGGCCGCCCGGGACGCGCTGTTCGAGGGTGCGGGCGAGCACCTCGCGCCAGCGGATCGGGGTGCTGGCGAGCCGGACCCGGTTGATCGGCGCGAACTTGTCGCGCCGGTCATACGGGGCTGTCAGCGGTGTCCCGTCGGCGAGCCGGTTGCGGTTGACGAAGCCGCCGAGCGTGAATTGGAACTCGTCGCAGGCGATGAACACGTCGGCTGCGGCGATCTTCGACACCACCGACACTCCCGGCAGGAGGTTGGTCTGGTGGGCGGTGACGATCATCGGCGGGCCACCAGGAGCAGGTCGTTGTGGCGCCACCGCTCGACCCGGGAGAAGCAGCCGAGGCCCTCGCCGAAGCGGGCGACCTCGTCGGCGTCGTAGCGGAGGCAGCGCTCGTCGTCGCCGGAGTACAGCGACACGACCAGGGTGCGAAGTGTCCGCTCCCAGACCTGGCGCAGCGTCTGCCAGGTGTCCTCTTTCGCCCAGCCGCCCGGCAGGTTGAACGGGCCCACGCACGCGGCCAGGTCGAACGGGCCGGCTGGCAGCCAGAGCTGGAACGTCCAGCCCGGATGCTCCAGCCGGGCGCGCTCGATCATCCCTTCGGCCCGGTCGTAGCCGACGTAGCCGCGCGCGACGTGGGCGGGCAGCAGCTCGGTCAGGACGCCGGTGCCGCAGCCGTAGTCGAGGATCCGGTCGCCCCGCTCGACGTGCAGCTCGGAGACGACGCGCATCGCGCGCTCCAGCTGGCCGCGGCGGGACCAGCCGCACGCCTCCCACGGGTCGGGCAGGTTGCGCGCCCGCGCCGACCACGCTTCCGGCGAGTTCCCGAACCGGACGCTCTCCCTGAGCACGCTCACGGGATGCTCCGCGGCTTGCGGGCGACGACGCTGAGTTCGCCGCCGACCCAGGTCTGGACGATCTCGAGGCCGAACACGCGATCGAGCAGCAGCCGCAGCTCGGGCTCGGCGAAGGAGCGCAGGTGCACGAACCGGTACGGGTACTCGTCTGCCAGGTAGGGGGCGAGGTCCTCCCGGTCAGGGACGCGCACGAACAGGAGCCCGGCCGGCTTGAGGACGCGCAGGATCTCCCACAGGCAGGCGTTCAGATCGATGACGTGCTCGAGCACGTCGGTGCACACGACGTGGTCGAAGTGAGCGCTCGGGTAGGGGAGCTTCTCGATCGCGGCGTGCTCGACCTGGATCCCGGCGGCCTCGGCGAACGGCAGGTAGCCGGCGGCGATGTCGACGCCGTACCGGTCGAGGTCGGGGAGCTGGGCGAGGATCCGTCCCATCCCGACCCCGGCGTCCAGGATCGACTGGCCCGGCCGGGCGTACTTGCGGATCAGGGTGACCGTCTCCGCCTCGATCATCTGCCAGTTGTCCTCGTCCATGAACGGGTTCAGGCCCGTCTGGTCGAAGGCGGCGAGGTGGTCGGCGCAGATCCGCTCGTAGTTGCGCTGGTAGTCGCCGCGCAGCAGGCGCCGCGGCCGCGGCCGGGTGAGCGTGTTCACGGTTCGACTCCTGCGGCGGCGACCAGGTCGGCGCGGGCCGCGTACAGGCCGCGCTGGCGGGCGAGCAGCGGTTCGGGCCGTTCGAAGCAGCGGTGGCGGACCTTGAACGTCTTGGTCTGCTCGTGCCGGCCGGGAGGATAGAGTCCTGCCCCGTCGAGTTCGCCGCCGGAGTCGTCCCAGCCCCAGAGCGCGACCCGTTCCCCCTGGAGCAGGCCGCTGTACCACCAATGGTGGCGCTCGACCCGCAGCTCGGGCAGGGCCCGGAACAGGAGCGGCGTGAAGAACGTCTCCCGGGTCAGCCACTCGTGCCAGGGGGTGAGCTGGCGGCCGGCGACCGCCGGCGTCCGGTACTGCGCCTCGATCGTGACCACGTCCGGGGGGAGCCCGGCCAGGAACGCCCGGAACCGGACGGGGTCGCCGTCGAGCTCGTGGTCGGCGTCGTGGATCAGCAGCCAGTCGGCCGGCGGCCCGGCGGCGAGGTCGAACAGGTACTGGCGCTTCTCGATCTGGCCGGCCCACAGGCGGCCCGGCTGGACGACGACGCCGTCGATGCCGGCCGCGTCGGCGGCCATCCGGATCGCGTCCGCCTGCCCGGGCGGGCTCGCCGGCTCGGCGTCCGGGGTGAACGCGTAGGCGCCGTCGAGGGCGATCAGCCGGTCGCAGAAGCCGCGCAGGCTGAGCACCGCGTCGGTGAGCAGGTTCAGCGGCTCGTCGTACCAGGACAGAAGCGCCGTCACCGTCACTGGGCGAACTCCGTGCTGATGGCGAGCGCGGGCTGGTAGGAGTCCTGCAGGTCGTACCACCACTGGCGGCTGTACGGCTCGCGGGGGTCGGGGACGTAGCCGATCCGTTCCTCGAGGAAGCCGCGCACCGGGTCCTCTTGCGCCCAGGCGACGAACGGCGCCGGGAACCCCTGCTTGCCCTGGCGGTCGAGGATCCGGTCCGGGACCGTGCCCCGCATCGCCGAGCGCAGCAGCCGCTTCCAGATCCGCTCGTCGGCGGGGCGGGTGTGCACCCAGCCGACCAGCCACGGATCGAGCAGCGGCGGCGTCACGGTCAGGCCGTGCGCGCCGGCGACGCGCTCGTCGACCTTGCACAGCTGCCTGAGCGCCGCCCACTCCACCTCGAGCGCCGCCTCGAGCGTGGCCGGGTAGCCGGCGGGCAGCCGCATGGTCTCGTAGCCGGGCGGGCGGGGGAAGCCGGCGACGATCAGCTGGCGGGCGTAGCCGCCGAACAGCTCGTCGCCCCCCTCGCCGGTCAGGATCGTCTGGAAGCCCTCGTCGGCGATCGCCCGGTCGACGACGTACTGGCCGATCGCGCCCGGCCCGCAGCGCAACCCTTGCAGCGCCTTGACGGCGGCGCCGGCGCACTCCACCAGGTCGTCCGGGGTGATCTCCACCTCCAGCCACTCGCGGCCGTCGGCGACCAGGCGGGCGTACTCGCGCTCGTCGAACCCCTTCGCGTCGTACCAGCCGGTGACCAGGGGCAGCTCTGTGGCGAAGCTGGCGACCGTCGACGAGTCGATCCCGCCCGAGAGCATCACGCAGGCCGGGCCGGCGGCCTTCTCGACCGCCGCCTCGACCGCTTCGCGGATCAGCCGGCGCAGATGGCCGTCCTGGTTCACCCAGCCGCCCCCAGCCGCAGATGCGAGTACGTGTCGCCGACCCCGTGCACCTGGTACCAGGCGACCGTCTCGGCGATCCCCCTGGTCAGCGGCGTCGTCGCGCGCCAGCCGAACGTCGCCGCGGCCGGGATCGGGTCGAGTTCCATCTCGGCGACGTCGCCGGCCGGGGCGGGCACCATCGCCGGGTCGGGGGCGCCGCCGAGCGCGCCGGCGACGGCGTCGTAGTAGAACCGGATCGGGTACGCCTGCCCCGAGCAGACATCGAACTTGCCCGTCTCGCCCTGGTCGAGCGCTGCGAGCACCAGCTCGAGCAGGTCGTCGACGAACACGGTGTCGCGGCGGGTGTCGGTGACCGTGCACTCCTGGCCGGCGCTCAGCCGCTTGAAGAACGTCGGGATCGGACCCGAGTAGTTGCGGGGCCCGTACACGTTCGCGAGCCG
>DASVWP010000019.1:0-21164 GCA_036393155.1 Solirubrobacterales bacterium
GGACCGTCGGAGCGCGGCGCGGCGGCCGATCGGGCGTCATGCATCGCGACGATGAGGGCGCAATCCGATGGCTCGTCGTAGCGATAAAGCAGGACCATCCAGGACCAGGGACCGAGGACAAATCGAGCTGGGGCCCACCTGCCCTCAAGCTCGGGTCCAGCCAACGGAAAGACTTCGAGCACCCGCAGCGACCGTGCGACCCGCGTCCAAGTGTCTTCGGGCAAGCTGAGCGCCGCGACCGCCTCATCGACGTCCCGCTTGGCTCGCGGGGTGACGATTACCTGGGCCACTCAGGCCAGCTCGTCGAGCGGCGTGCCTTCGCCACGAGCGGCCTGTGCGAGCCCTTCCTGCGTCCGCTCCCACGCGCCGGGGATCGCATCGAGGATCTCGGTGATCCGGGACACATCGGGCTCGGCATCGTCCAACGCGGTTGACAGCAACGATCGGGCAAGCGTCCCCTCCTGGATGTGGGTCCGCTCGGAGAGACGCGCAAGCTTGTTCGCGTGCTCCTCGTCGAGGGTCACGTTGATTCGCTTGGGACGGGCCGCCACGCTCATAGGTTACCCAGAGGCACAGATCTACACCAATCGTGCAAGAGGACTCAGCAGGTTTGCCGGCCGGCCTCTGCGAGCTGTGCAGCCGAACCGGCATCGTCGGCCATCCTTTCGACGACCTTCTCGATCAGTCTGGTCGCCGCTCGGCACGCGTCCTCACCGAGGATCATCACCTCGTGGCAGACACTCGCGGTCAACAGCTCCCGAATCGCTTCAGACCTGTCGCCGCCGGGAAGCACCTCCGCCGGGAGGTCCATCAGGGTCCGGAGCACGAAGTCGATCGTCACAACGGAACCCATCAGCTCCTCCATCAGTTCCTGAGAAGCGGCAAGCATTCCTGGCTCGGGCATGGTCACGGTCCCCCAAGGGCTCCGGGTCGGTGACTCTCCCCCCGCCATGGGAGGCCGTGCAGGAAGGCAGTGGGGCAGCCTGGACGGTATTTGAACCATGGGCGGGTCAGGGCCATCCGAAGCTTGCACCTCAGTCGAGAGCCCCAGGGCCGGGGGAAGGAGAGCCGGCCGGGGCTACGCTGAAAAGCGACTACTAGTAGAAGCGCAGCGTTGCGAAGCTCTCATGATCCCCGGCAGAGTCCTCCCAGGTGACGGTGCATCGGGCTTGATCAGCAACGCCGGAATGCAAGTAGAGCTGGCTCGTCGCCTCCGTGCCAGGGGCGAGCGACTCCAGCTCTCGATCGCCTCCCATGTCCATCGGCGCATCTCCGTCTCCGTCGGGCTCCAAGACGTACCGGACATGCAGGGCCGGCTCCTTGCCAGTGTTCGACAGAACGAGAAACCACCGATTCTCCGTTTTGACGCGACCTTGATTGTCCGTCTTGACGCCTTCACGCCGGTCGACTCGGGGCCATACCTGTGCCGGGTTTTCGGCCTGTCCGCTCGAAGAGCCCGGCTTTTCAACCTCGACTTGGGCCTCGGCCTGCGCGGCAGATGCACTTACGATGCGCGTCAGGATTGCCTCGACGTGCTGCCTTAGACGGTCGTCATCGTCGTACTCCAAGATCAGGGCTTTGTCTCGAATCTTCTCCAGATAGGTGTCGAGTTTCTGTACTTGGTCGTGGTCGAGGTCTGGCGGCGATACCGGGCGAGTGCAACGAAGCACGGCGACGCTAGCCCCTCGGGCATAGGCCCTCTCGATCTCCTCGACAGTGCCTGACTCTGCCTCGCCGGTGTCGGTCCCAAGCCGGTGCCAGAACAAGGCAATGACGATGTCCGCCTGCTCGACGAGTTGCTTATTAAGAGACTCCTGAGGGCGCACGCCAAACTCAGCGGCAGCATGAGATGCCCAATAGAGCGGCATGACGTTCGATCCAAACTCTCGACCGTAAATGACGTTCCAACGGGAGACAGCCTCGGCCGCCGTGTGCACATCTCCAGAAGCGTCGCTCGGAGAGGAAAACAGCAGGGGATAGATCTGCGCGCTGTAAGGCACGGATTGAGTCTAGATCCGTTCTCGGAGGCTCCAGGTCGAGCCCCGCACGGGCACGGATACCGTCGCTCGAAGTCGATCTCGTACGCCACGCTTGCGCGGCCCCCAACCTCAACCGCCGGGAGGCGGTCGGCGTTTACGTCCGAGCGAGGCCTCGCTGAATTGTTGGGCCCGCCGCTGCCTTTGCTCTCGATTTCTGGCGCGGTGCGCCTCGACCACGTTTTCAAGCCCAGCCGCGGCAGCCAACTCCTCGACCAGCGTGCGGAGGTCTTTGACTTCGTTCCGGAGCTTCCTGATCTCGTCCGTCTCGCCCATGTGGCCCGATGGTAGCGACCCCGAGCGACTCCCCGAATGGGGCTCGGCGGGGCGGTCTAGGCGTTAACCGAAAGCGTGAGAATTTTGAGAGCGATCAGCTCGCGAAGCAGCTCGTTGACCCGCGCATCCAATTGACCGCCATCAAACTCAATGAAGCCGATGCTTTCAAAGTTGCTCGCCAGCTGAACCTGGGTTTCTTTGAAAATGATGATGCGATCGCCGTAGGCCATCCCAGCCGCCCCCAACTCATGTACGACGTTGTCGCTCGGCCTCCAGATGCAGTTGCCCTCAGCGTCTCGAAATTCCTCGTCGGCCGTGAAGATCAGGATCGCGGCGCCGCATTCTTCCATCGTCTCCTTGACCTTGGTCGGAATCGGTCTGGCACGATTCGCCTCATCCTCGGCCACCTTGTGCGGAATGCCGTACTCGGTAAGCAATTTGGTGAGTTGGTCGCGAGCCCTGCCCTTCCGGGCGCCCACGAAGATCGCCGCCGGACGTGAAGACTCGACGGGACCGATCGGGGCGGCGGGCGGGTCAGGGTCCCCGAGTGCATCGACGGGACTGGTTGCATCCTCCCCCGGCACGCCATTGTCGTGCGCCGCGGGGTCTGGGCCCGAACTCGGTACCGCACTGAGGTCCACGTACCGGGAGCCGTTGATATCGGTCAGGAGGCCCAGGGCGTCGGCGGTCCCGACAATCATCCCTTGGGCACGCTCACTGTGATCACTCGAAACGCCCATATCCTCCTCAAGAACGTTCTGCCCAATCTGTGGCGAAGGGAGGGGTGAGCCGTCGTACTTTTCTAGATATTCGCGCATCACCCGAGGCCGCAGCGCCGCCTCACGCTTGGCAACGAAATCGTCGCCCTCCACCGTTGGCGCGACGATCCGGCGCCCGAGTTCCGTCAGGGAAATGACCTCTGCCTGAGAGCCGCCCTCGGTCAGACCGAAGGCGACTGACGCTCCCGTAAGCGTCTTAAACTTGCCACTCGTGGGCTGCATTCCCATGGCCTTCGCAACGGCAAGCGGCCGCGTCGGCTGCTTGCCGTAGTTCTCGGCGATGGCGCGCCCCACCCTGAGGGCTTCGTCGATCGTGTGCCGGGGCACGTCGGTCTGGCTGACGTAGGTCCGCCTCTGGGGCGCGGCCACCGTCGCTCCGTTTCCGCCGGTTCCGTTTGTATGTTCTTCTCGCTTCGACATTTGGTTGCGTCCTTTCAGAGGTTCTCCCACTGCCCCTGTCGGACAGCACCCCTTAGTGTCGATGGTGCCGCGGCGGGAAAAAGTGACCCCGTTTGTCCCAAATTGCGGCCTTTCAAGGCCCAAATCGCCTTGCCAGTCGCGTTCCGAGCGGGGGAGATCACCTGCACGTTCATCTACCTGGCCGGTACGCCCGCGGCTTGCGCGTGACATTGCGAACCTGTCGCTTCTTCGCCAACCGCGCTAGGCAGTTGGCCACCGCCCCGGCCGAGCGCCCACCGAGGCCCTTGGCGATCGCCGTCGCAGTCAGCGGGCCGTCCTTCTCGTGCTTGCGCAGGTAGGCCAGGACCAAGCCGTCAAGCTCGCCCGGTCGCAGGCGCTTCTTGGCGGCGCTCATTGCTGGCCCTCCGCGAGGGTGGCGAGCAGGAGCAAGAGGCCCTGGCAGGTGTCCATCACGAAGCGGTAGCGCGCCCGGGTCTCCTCGTCGGCTTCGCGGACCTGGCGCTCGTGGCTTCCTTCCCGCAGGCCGCCTTCGGCATCGGCGCGCAGCCGCTGCAGCACCTCGGCGAGATCGGCGGGCGCCATCGTCAGCTCGACCTCCTCCATCTCCGCTCCCCAGCCGAGGTCGTCCATCAGCCGCAGGTCTTGCCCGAACTGCCTCCCCAGCTGCGCGGCGGTGGCGGTCCTGCCGTCGGTGAAGGCGAGCCACAGGTCGGCGATGCCGCTGAGGTTCTGTAGGAGCATCAGGCGGAATGCCTGGCGCTGGGGGCCTGAGATCGTGACGGTGCTTGCTTGGGGCATCGTGCCCTCCTCTCGGTAGGGCACCGAAGGCACGCCGCGAGGCCGCCGAAGAGCACTTCGGCGAGTACGGTCTCGGTTGCATCGAAGCTAGTCCTTCGGTGCCGGCCCCGGGGCGTCTTCAGCGCCGCCGGGGCACTATTCAATTTGGCGCGGCGACGGTAGCTCGGAATCCGAGTCAAAGCGAGCAAATAGGCCGCGATAGGAACCGATTGCCGCTTTTTGACACTCCCGATTTCCGCGACTTGACTTCTCGTTTTCGTCGAGCTATCCACGAATCGTGGAGGCGTTTCCGACCCCGACCGAGCAGGGCCGCCGGCAGCGGTGCCCGTCCCCTGCGCCCGGCCGCCTGAGCCTTCCCGCCACTCGCGCCACCCATCGCCGGAGGCGCGCATAGCGGGCCTCCGCGCACCGGCCCCCTGCGACCTCATCAGCGGTCGCTTCTGCGCCGTTAGGGCGGTCGTTTCACCGGTCGCTTGTTCGGTCGCTTATCCGGACGCTTTCGATCTTCCGGGGAGGACCGTTTTTCCGCAGCCCGGCGCCACCTGCGGGCCCTCCGTTCTTGCCGAAATCTCTGTGTCACGCAATGGTCGTCGCGCTCTGACTCCGGATCTGCTCTCCTCGGTGCAGGTCGAGGCGCCCCTTCCGCCCGGCGCCTGCACTCTCGCCTCCGCGCTGGCGAGGCAGCGGCTCACCGGCGAATCGCCGGCCCGGGCCGCCCCTATGAGGGGGGCGGCGTAGATGGGGCGGCGGCGCCAGGGTCATCACGAGCAGCCGCGTGCCGCCGGCAGGGCGCGCTCGGCGCGGGTCTTGGCCGTCGACCGGCGCGAGGTCGACCTGGACCGCTTCGTCGCCGCGCTGCTGGCCTTGGCGGCTCGGCCGGGCGAGGCCTCCGGCCAGCGGCAGCGCCGGACTGGAGAGGCCTCGTTCATCGAGCAACCATGTCGGCGATGAAGCGGGCGGCGATCTACCTGCGGGTCTCCACGGCGGCCCAGGCCAACCGGGGCCGTGAGCCGGAGGGCTACTCGATCCCCGCCCAGCGGGAGGCCTGCCAGGCGAAGGCCGCAGAGCTTGAAGCCGAGGTCGTCGCCGAGTACGTCGATCGGGGCGAGTCGGCGAAGACCGCCGACCGCCCTGAACTCAAGGCGCTCCTGGCTCGCCTGGAGGCCAAGCGGGATCTCGATGTCGTGATCGTCCACAAGGTCGATCGCCTCGCCCGCAACCGCTACGACGACGCGACCATCACCTACGCCCTGCACGAAGCCGGGGTCGAGCTTGTCTCGGTGACCGAGAACATCGACCGCACCCCGGTCGGGCGCTTCATGCACGCGATCGTCGCCGCCAACGCGGAGTTCTACTCGGCCAACCTGGCGGCCGAGGCGATGAAGGGGCTGGTACAGAAGGCGAAGTCAGGCGGCACCCCCGGCAGGGCTCCGATCGGCTACCTGAACGTGCGCAAGGTGATCGAGGGCCGCGAGATCAGAACCGTCGAAGTCGACCCCGAGCGCGGCCTTCACATGCGCTGGGCCTTTGCCGCCTACGCCTCGGGCGCCTACACGATCGACACCCTGCTCGCCGCGCTGACCGAGCGCGGCCTGCGCACCCGCCCCACTCCGGCCAAGGCCGCAAAACCGCTCGGCCGCGCCCAGCTGGCCTCCCTGCTGCAGAACCCCTACTACGTCGGAATCGTTCGCTACGACGGCGTCGAGTACGAGGGGCGCCACGAGCCGCTGATCGACAAGACGACCTTCGAGCGGGCCAAGGCGGTGATGGCGGCCCATACGAACGCGACCGAGAAGGACCGAAAGCACCACCACTACCTGAAGGGCTCCCTCTACTGCGGGCGCTGCGGCGCCCGCATGAGCCTGACCTGGGCCAGGGGCAACGGTGGCCGCTATCCCTACTTCTATTGCCTCGGGCGCACCAGGGGCACCGGCTGCAAGCAGCCCTACGTGCCGGTGGACCTGATCGAGACGGCGGTCGAGCGGATCTACGGCGAGGTCCGGCTGCCGCGCCGCCAGGTCGAGCGGGTCCGGCGCAAGCTCAGCAAGGCAATGGCCGGGATCCGCAAGGAGGCCGAAGCCGAGCTAACCCGCCAGCGCCAGCGTCTCGCCAAGGTGAACGAGGAGCGCGAGAAGCTTCTCCACGCCTACTACGCCGGGGCGGTGCCGGTCGACCTGCTGCGCTCCGAGCAGGAGCGACTGAGCACCGAGGCCACGCAGGCCGAACGGCAGATCGAGATAGCCGAGACCTCCTTCGGCGACGTCGAGGACACCCTCGGCAAGGCGCTCGACCTGCTGGCCGATTGCCAGCGAGCCTACCTGGCCGCCCCGGGGCACCTGCGCCGCCAGTGGAACCAGGCGCTCTTTGACCGCCTCCTCGTCTACGACGACCGGATCAAGGACGCCGAGATTGCCGAGCCGTTCGCCAGCCTTGCCGATCCTCAGCTGGCCAAGGGCCGGGGTGGCAAGCGGGGCGCCGGCGCCGGCGTTTCTTCTGGCGCCGGTTCGAGTGAGGCCGTTCTAGTGGGGCAGCCTGGACTCGAACCAGGGACCGACGGATTATGAGTCCGCTGCTCTAACCAACTGAGCTACTGCCCCGTGCATCTGCGTCCGCACCAACCATCTGGTGTCGACAGCAGATGGACGCGAGCGTAGCGCGGAAGTTGGCGCTCAGGCGCTGAAGAGCTGGGCGAGGGAGCGACCGACGTCGGGGGGCTCCTCTTCGCCTTTGGCGGCCGCGGCGGCGCCCTCGGCGAGGGCCTTGGCCGCGTCGGCGATCTGGTGGTCGCGGCCGCCGCGGATGACGCCGGTCTTCTTCGCTTCGGCGAGGTCTGACTCCATCAGGCCGGCCAGCTCGGCGAGGCGGCGCAGGCCGACGACCCCGGCGGTGCCGCGCAGCGCGTGCGCTTCGGCCCGCATGGTCTCGAAATCGGTGGTCGCGGTGGCCAGGCCGGCGGCGATCACGTCGCAGCGGCGCCGCGCCTCCTCGGCGAAGGACTCGAGCAGCTCGGTGTCGGTGGCGGCTTTGTTGTCGCTCATTCGGAGATCACCTTCTCAACCGTTTGGTCCATCAGTTCCTTGCCGAAGGCGCCCTCGATCGCGGAGCTAACGACGCCGTGGCGGTTGACCGCGAAGAGCCACGGTTCGCTGGGCAGGTGGAAGGCGCGCACCTGCGGGCGGACGTGGTCCTGGGGGCGGTTGTCGTTGAAGATCTCCATGTGGATGAAGGCTGCCTTGTCTCCGTATCGCTCTTTGGCTTCCTCGGCCACGTCGACGACGGGGCCGCAAACCCGACTCTGGCAGAACTGGGGGGTCGCAAACAAGAGCAGGATCGGTTCTTTTCCAAGGGCTTCCGCGAAATCCACCGTGTTCTGGGTGTCCGGCGGGATTCGAGTGGTGATCTTCGATAGGTCACCGCCGACTTCCTTTGCGGTCGGCGTATGTATCTTCGGCGCCTGCTGGCCGGCCCTTGGGATGCGGGTGAATTCGCCCACCGTCACGCTCGGCAGCGGAGTGGCGCTGATTTCGTCCCCGGTCTTGATCAGCGCGCCGATCCGCCAATCGCCGTCGCTCGGGAAGTCGATCTGGGAGGAGTAGACGACCGTGGCCGCGTTCGGATCGTCGGCGGTCGTCTTCGAGCGGAAGGCGGGCTGGGTCCCGAGGCTTTCGATCTTCGCCGGGAAAGGCCCGACGGCCGGTTCGTCCAGCGCCTGTTTTTCGGCTTTCGCCCGCTGGCCCCGGTTGCCGGATTTCGACTTCGAGCCGCGCTTCGGCGTCGGCACCCGGGCGAAGTAGAGGGCGATTTCGGCATTGCTGACAGGGCTGCCTTCCTTCTTGACGACCCCGAAGGGGTAGCGGTTGGACCCGGGGTAGAACACCATCGCTTCCGGTTCGACGATCAGTTCGGTCGGCTTGTATTCGGGGTTGTCGAGGATTTCCCGCAGCGTCTTGCCCTGAGCGGCGGGAAAGGCGCTCTTCGGCGGCGCCGGACGGCTTTCGGCACTCCCGGCGGAGCCCCCGCCTTCGCCGCCGGTCGAGGTACCACCGCCCGACCCGCCACAGCCGCTGACCGCCGCCGCGAGGAAAAGCAGGCAGGCCAAAGCGCATACGGGGCGGCTGGCACGCATCGGCGGCATGTTCTCAGACAGTGCCTCGCGCCTGCGCTCCCGCCCCGCCTGGCTGGGCGCTGTATAGGCTGCCTCGGTCGTCGCAGAGCGGAGGAGATCGATATGGCGCAGCGAGCGGCCCTGGTAACCGGGGCTTCGAGTGGGATCGGACTGGCAATCGCCCGCACCCTGGGTGAGGAGGGTTACGCGCTGACGGTGTCCTCGCGCCGCCCCGAGAAGCTCGAGGAGGCCGCGTCCGGGCTGCGCGACGCGGGCCTCGAGGTCGAGGCGGTCGCCGGCAACATGGCCGAGGAGGACGACGTCCTCGCCGCCTTCGGGCGCCACAAGGAGAAGTACGGCCGGCTCGACTGCCTGGTCAACAACGCCGGCGTCGGGATCGGGGCACCGATGGAGGAAATCCAGACCAAACACCTCGACATGCAGCTGGCGATCAACCTGCGGGCGCTGATCCTCGGGACCCGCGAGGGTCTGCCGATGCTGCGCGAGGCCGGCGCCGAGCACGGCAAGGCCCTGATCGTCAACACCGCCTCGATCGCCGGCAAAGCCGGCCAGGCATGGCTCTCGATCTACGCCGCGACCAAGGCCGCGGTGATCAACTTCACCCAGTCGACCCACCGCGAGGCCGGCTCCGCCGGGATCCAGTGCACGGCGCTGGCGCCGGCCTTCGTCGACACCCCGATGACCGACTTCGTCAAGGGGCAGGTCCCGGCCGAGGAGATGATCCAGGCCTCCGACCTGGGCGAGGCGGTCCGCTTCCTGCTGCGCACCTCGCCGGCCTGCCACGTGCCGGAGATCGTCTTCATGCGAGCCGGCGAGGGTCTAGACACGCCGTGACGGCTTCTGCGGCCCCCAGGCGGCGTCCTCGGTCGGCCAAATGGCACCACCAGTAGGTCGACCTGCGTCCTTGCCTGGGAACCGCAGAACCTCGTCAATACTCCGGGTGCTCGTCGCGGCCTTCGGCGATCCCGGGCACGTCTTTCCGGCCATCTCGCTGGGCCGGGCGCTGGCGGCGCGCGGCCACGAGGTGGTCGTCGAGACCTGGGAGGAGCGGCGGGGGGCGGTCGAGGGCGCGGGCCTAGGC
This sequence comes from Solirubrobacterales bacterium, assembly GCA_036393155.1. Taxonomy (GTDB): domain Bacteria; phylum Actinomycetota; class Thermoleophilia; order Solirubrobacterales; family 70-9; genus VAYN01. The sequence continues at coordinate 9,517 of DASVWP010000019.1, forward strand.
TTCGCGGCGGCCGAGGAATACCGAATGTTCCCGCCGCCGGAGCCCGACTCCGACGACGGCCTCCACGCCGCCGAGGCCGCCCGGGCGCTGCTGCCGCTCCTGGACGAGATGCGCCCGCACGTCGCGGTCGCCGACATCCTCACCCTGGCACCGTCGCTGGCCGCCGAGCGCGCCGGCGTGCCGCTGGCGACCCTGATCCCCCACATCTACCCCGTCGTCGAGCCCGGGCAGCCGTTCTTCGCGGTCGGCTTGCGGACGCCGCGCACGCGCCTCGGGCAGAGCGCCTGGCGGGCCGGGCAGCGGGCGCTGGCGATCGGGCTCGAGCACGGCCGCCGCGACCTCAACCAGCAGCGGCATCGACTCGGCCTGCCGCCGCTGGCGCGCTTTCACGGCGGCATCAGCCCCGACCTGGCGCTCGTCGGCACCTATCCCCAACTCGAGTACCCCCGCCGCTGGCCGCCGGGCGTCGAGGTGACCGGGCCGATGACCTTCGAGATCCCCCACCCCGAGATCGAGCTGCCCCCCGGCGAGGAGCCGCTGATCCTTGTCGCGCCCAGCACCGCCCACGATTCCGACAACCGGCTGGTCCGCACCGCCCTGCAGGCGCTTGCCGCCGAGCCGGTGCGGGTCGTCGCGACCACCAACCGGGTCCGCCCCCAGAGCCCGATCGAGGTGCCGCCGAACGCCGTCCTCGTCGACTGGCTCAGCTACAGCCAGCTGATGCCTGCCGCCGCGGTCGTCGTCTCCCACGGCGGCCACGGCACGGTGGCCCGGGCGCTCGGTGCCGGCACCCCGGTGCTGATCTCGCCGATTACCGGCGACATGAGCGAGACGGCGATGCGGGTCGACTGGGCCGGCGCCGGTCTCTCCCTGCCCTGGCGGCTCTGCCGCCCGGCCCCGCTGCGCTGGGCGGTGCGACGACTCCTCGGCGATCCCTCCTTCGCCGCGCGCGCCGGCGCGATCGCCGCCTGGGGGCGGGAGCACGACGGGGCGGTGCGCGGCGCGGAGCTGATCGAGCGACTGGCGGCGCGCAAGGCCGCCGCCGGCTACAGCCCCGGCTCGGCCGGGGTTTCGGAGACCGCCGGCCCTTCCGGCGCCCTGGGCGCGGCCCCGGGCAGCTCCTCGGCATCGGGGTAACCGAGCCGCGGGTGGATCGCGAGCATCACCACCGCCGAGGCCATCGCCAGGGCACCGATCGCCATGCTGAGTACGAAGGCCCCGAAGCTGAGCACGCCGTCGTCGGCCGCCGCCACGTAGGCCCAGATCCCGATCGGCACGTAGAGCAGCGCCGCGGTGATGCAGCCGGGGTTGAGCCGGCGCGCCTGGACGGTCGGCAGGAAGTGGAAGAAGACCGCGTTGATCAGGCAGACCGCGGGGAAGGCGAGGGCGAACCCAGGTGCCCGCCAGCCGACCGCGGCGGCGGCGGCGGCGACACCGAAGACGATCAGCAGGGCGTTGGTCGCCCAGAAGTCCGGCCAGGTGGGGATCGCCTGGATCTTCGGCCCGATGTAGCCGGTCGCCCAGCCCTGCCAGCCGAGCGCATGCTCCTCGACCACGTGCAGGGCGCTGGCCGTAACCAGCACCCAGAGAACCCATTCGTGACTCATCGTCCCCGCCTCCATCCATCGACGGACAACCTGAAAGCTCCGGGGGTGGGACTCGAACCCACAACCCTTCGGTTAACAGCCGAATGCTCTGCCGATTGAGCTACCCCGGACCGGCGCCCGGCGCGCGCCGGACCGCTCGGAATTTACCGACTCAGCTTCCAACCCGCTGCGCGTGGGCGATCCGTTCCACCAGGCCGGCCCGTTCGCGGCTCAGCGCCGCCCTTCGCTCGTAGTCGCCGCGCTCGCCCGCGGCGGCGATCTCGCCCTCCAGCCGGCGCTGCTCGAGGAGCAGGAAGTTGAGCTCCATCGCCTCGTGGGATGCCGGCTCCTCGCGGGACGTCATCACCAGCTCGGTGACGAGGCTGGCCAGCTCGGGGTCGCCGGGCAGGTTGGAGGCCGGGTCCTCGGGGTGCTCCTTGAGCCAGGCGGCGGCCCGCAGCCCCCCGGGCGAGAGGTGGGCATCGGTGAGCCGGGCCAGGTACTCGCGCCCCTCCTGCGGCAGGGCGATGCACATGGCCAGCAGCGCCCGCTCGCGCCGCTCGCGCGAGGTCAGCTCGACCGGGCGGCGCGGCGCGGTCGGCGCCGGGCCGGCCTGGGCGCTCCGGGCCGGCGCGCTCTCGGCCCCGCCGCTGGCCGGGGTCGCGGCGACCACCCGGCCCATCACCATCGCCGGCTCGAGGTCGAGGCGGTCGGCCACCCGGCGCACCAGGTCGTCCCGGCTCGCCGTCTCCCCCAGCCCCGCGAGGACCGGCGCCACCTCGGTCAGGGCGCGGTCGCGCTCGGCCGGCGAGGAGACGTCGGTGCGGTCGAGCACCAGCCCGACCTGGAAGGCGGGCAGCTCGACGGCGGAGCCGACCAGGGCGCGGAAGCGCTCCGCTCCCCCCTCCTCCGCCAGCATCTCGGCCGGGTCCTCGCCCGCCGGCATCGCCGCCACGCGCAGCCGCATCCGCCGCCCAGCCGCCACCCGCTGCGCCCGTAGCATCGCCTCCTGGCCGGCGGCGTCGGCGTCGAGGGCGAGCACCACCTCCTCGACCATCCCCGAGAGCGTCGCCACCTGCTCGCCGGTGATCGCCGTGCCCATCACCCCCACGGCCTCCTCGATCCCGGCCTGGTGCAGGGCGAGGACGTCGGTGTAGCCCTCGACGACCACCGCCCGGCCGGCCTTGGCGATCGCCGCTTTCGCCCGGTCGATCCCGTAGAGCATCTCGCTCTTGTGGAAGAAGTCGGTCTCCGCCGTGTTGACGTACTTCGCCCCCTGGTCGGAGCGCATCGCCCGGCCGCCGAAGCCGAGGGTGCGGCCGCGACGGTCGCGGATCGGGAACATGATCCGGGAGCGGAAGCGGTCGTACTCGCCGCCGCTGCGCCCCCGCTGGACGAGGCCAACCCCCCGCAGCTCCTCGACGTTGAAGCCGGCGCGCTGGCCGAGCACGAGGATCTTGTCCCAGGCGCTCGGCGCGAAGCCGACCCCGAAGTCGCGCAGCACCGGCTCGCGCAGTCCCCGCTCGACCAGGTACTCGCGGGCCTTCTCAGCCTCGCCGCTCTCCCAGAGGTAGTTGGCGTAATAGGCGGCGCTGCGGTCCAGCAGCGCCTCGAGCCGGCGTTTGCGCTGGCGGCGTGCCTCGGCTCGCGGGTCCTCCTGCTCGCGCTCCAGCTCGACTCCGTAGCGGTCGGCCAGCACCTCCACCGCCTCGGCGAAGCCGAGCCCCTCCTTCTCCTCGACGAACTTGATCACGTCGCCGCCGACCCCGCAGCCGAAGCAGTGGTAGAGCTTTTCCTGCGGGTCGACCGAGAAGGACGGGGTGCGCTCCTCGTGGAACGGGCAGAGGCCGACCATCCGCGCGCCCTGGCGGCGCAGGTCGGTGTGGGCCGAGATCACCTCGACGATGTCGGCGGCCTGCTTGACCCGTTCCAGGCTCTCGGTGGAGATCAGCGCCATCTGCTGATCCTCGCACCTGCGCTCAAAATCTCGACTCCTCCGGGATCGTCAGCTCGGTGAACTTGGCGATGCAGTAGCGGTCGGTCATCCCGGCGATGTAGTCGGCCACCCGCTGCCGCTCGTCGGCCGCCGGATCCCACCCCGGCACCTCCTCGACGTTCGCCAGGTAGTGGTCGAAGAGTCCGTTCATCGTGCGGGAGACCCGGTCGTGCTCGCGCCGCGCCTCGGGCCCGAGGTAGACGCGGTCGAACATGAACTTGCGCAGCCGCAGCATCGCGCCGCCGATCTCCTCCCCCTGGACGATGTCGCCGGCCTCGCGGGAGCGCTCGACAATGTCGCCGACCAGAGTGTCGATGCGCTGCGACCCGGTCGGCCCGAGCAGCGCGATCTCCGCCGCCGGCAGGTCCTCGGGTCGCAGGATGCCCGCCCGCAGGGCGTCATCGATGTCGTGGTTGATGTAGGCGACGCGGTCGACCAGCTTGACGATCCGCCCCTCCAGCGTCCCCGGCTTGCGGGAGCCGGTGTGGTTGAGGATGCCGTCACGGACCTGCTCGGTCAGGTTCAGCCCCCGGCCATCGCGCTCCAGCACCTCGACCACCCGCAGCGAGTGCTCGTTGTGGCGGAAGCCGGCGCCGCCGTGGGCGCGCAACGCGGCGTCGAGTGCCTCCTCGCCGGCGTGGCCGAAGGGCGGGTGGCCGAGGTCGTGCCCGAGGCCGATCGCCTCCGTCAGGTCCTCGTTGAGGCCGAGCGCGCGGGCCACCGTGCGGGCGATCCCGCAGGCCTCCAGCGTGTGGGTGAGCCGGGTCCGGTAGTGATCGCCCTCGGGGGCGACGAAGACCTGCGTCTTGTGCTTCAGCCGGCGAAAGCTCTTGGAGTGGACGATCCGGTCGCGGTCGCGCTGGAACGGCGTCCGCACCGGGCTGTCGGCCTCCTCGACGGCGCGCCGGGCGGGATAGGAGCGGGTCGCCTCTGGGACGAGGAACTCCTCCTCCCAGGCGCGAATCCGGCCCTCGAAGGTGGCGGCGGCGGGCATGCGTCGATCATAAGGTGAGCGAAGCGCTCGCCCAGAGGCAAAACGTAAGCCGGGAAGGAAAGCTAGGCCGCGGCGCGCAGCTGAACGTGGGCGTGGTGCTCCAGCGTCTCCCCCACGGCCCGCTCGACCTGGCGCAGCGCGGGCGGCTCGGCGGCGGGGGCCTCATGGAGCGGCTTGGCCAGCGCCTCGACCATGAACGCATGGGCTTCCTCGGAGAGGGCGAAGGAGCCCGCTTCGCAGCCGGCGCAGACGACGCCGCCGGCAGCGCCGGAGAAGCCGGTCAGGTGCTCGGCCTCCCCGCAGCGGGCGCAGGAGGCGAGCTCGGGGACGAAGCCCGCGACGAGAGCCAGCTTCAACCGAAAGGAGAGCGCCACTTCGAGGCTCGCCGCCCGGGCCTCGGCCGGGTCGTCGAGCAGCCCCAGGTAGCGGCAGAGGAGGTTGTAGGCGGGCAGGTTGGGCTCGGCGGAGTCGAGCAGCCGCAGCACCGCGTCGCAGGCGCGGGCGCCGGCGCCGAGCGCCGGCCCGGAGGAACGCAGGCGCGGGTAGCCGTCGACCGTGGCGGCGCTGGTCACGGTCATCAGGTCCCCCCGCCCTTCGTGCAGCATCAGGTCGAGTCGGAAGAACGGCTCCAGCCGCCCCCCGAAGCGGGACTTCGGTTTGCGGGCACCCTTGGCGATCGCCCCGATCCGGCCGTGGCTACGCGAGTAGAGGTGGAGGATGCGGTCCGCCTCCCCATAACGGATGCTGCGCAGGACGATCGCCTCGGTCTTGACGGTGGTTCCGGCCACGTCATCAAAGATGACCGACGAACCGGACGCGCCGAAACAAGATTTTGGGGGTCCATGGACCCCCAAAACTGCAGAAGCGACGCACCTGGGCGAGGGAACCGCCGGGGGCTCAGCGGCGTTTGGTGCGGCGGCGGGGGCGTTTGCGCAGCCGCACCTGGCAGCTCGGGCAGTAGTAGGTCGAGCGGCCGCCGACGACGATGCGGACGATCGCATCGCCGCACTCCGGGCACGGCTCGCCCTCGCGGGTGTGGACGAGGAACTCGTCCTGCATCGTCCCCCGCTCGCCGCGGGCGTCGCGGTAGTCGTCGATCGAGGAGCCGCCGTTGTCGATCCCCGCCTCCAGGGCGGCGATGACCGCGTCGCGCAGCGCCGCCAGGTGCTCGGGCTTCATCGACTCGGCCGGGGAGAGCGGGTGCAGGCGGGCGCGGAAGAGCGCCTCGTCGGCGTAGATGTTGCCGACTCCGGCGACCCCGGACTGGTCGAGCAGGAACGACTTCAGCGGCGCCCGGCGCCCGGCCGCCATCGCGCCCAGAGCCTCGGCGGTGAACTCCGGGGAGAGCGGCTCGATGCCGACGCGTCCCTCGAAGCGCGCCTCCAATCCGGCGTCCTCGATCAGGAAGGCCTCGCCGAAGCGGCGCGGGTCGGTGAACCAGAGCTCGCGGCCGTCGTCGAGCTCGAAGCGGGCGCGCAGGTGGCGTTCCTCGGTCGAGCGCTCGCTCTGGTACAGCCGCCGCCCCTCCGAGGGGTCGATCATCCGCTCGCCCTCGCGGAGGATCAGGTTGCCGGTCATCCGCAGGTGCATGACCAGCGTGCGGTCGCCGTCGAGCCCCATCAGGATGTACTTCCCGCGCCGGCCGAGGCCGCGGATCCTCGCCCCGGACACCGCGGCCGCCAGCTCGTCGGGCGGCACCGGCCGCGACCAGCGCGGGTCGAGCACCTGCAGCCGCGCGATCCGGTGCCCCGCGACCTCTGGCTCCAGCTGGCGGACCACGGTCTCCACCTCGGGCAGCTCCGGCATGCCCGAGTTCTACTCGATCAGTCGTCGCTGGCCCGGGGGTGCGCCTGGAAGTAGACCTCCTTGAGGCGCTCGCCGGAGAGGTGCGTGTACATCTGGGTGGTCGAGATGTCGGCGTGGCCGAGCATCTCCTGGACGGCGCGCAGGTCGCAGCCGCCGGCCAGCAGGTGGGTGGCGAAGGCGTGGCGCAGGGTGTGCGGGCTCATCCGCCCCGCGAGGCCGGCCTCGCGGGCGTGGCGCTGGACGATCTTGTAGAGGCCCTGGCGGGTCAGCGGGCCGCCGCGGAAGTTGACGAACAGCCGCGGCTCCTCGCGCGGGCCGATCAGCTGCGGCCGGCCGCCGCGCAGGTAGGCGTTGATCGCCAGGATCGCCTGGCGGCCGAGCGGCACCAGCCGTTCCTTGGAGCCCTTGCCGCGGGCGCGCAGGAACCCCTCGTGGAGGTCGACGTCGCGGACCTCCAGCCCGATCGTCTCCGAGGCCCGCAGCCCGCACGCGTACATCACCTCCAGCAGCGCCCGGTCCCGCAGGGCGGTCGGTTCGCTGCCGCGCGGCGAGGCCAGCAGCTTCTGCACCTCGGAGTAGTTGAGGACGTGGGGCAGCTTCTTCGAGCGCCGGGGGGCGCTCAGGGCGGCGGTCGGGTCGTCGCCGATCAGCTCGTCGCGGCGCAGGTGCTTGTAGAAGGAGCGCAGGCAGGCGGCCTTGCGGTGGATCGTCGAGGACGAGCAGGCAGGCCGCTCCCCCTCCCCGGTCGCCAGCTCGGCGAGGAAGTCGGAGACGTCGGCCGGCCGCGCCTGCAACGCGTCCTGGCCATGGGCGGAGAGGTACTCCCCGTACTGCAGGAGGTCGGTGCGGTAGGCGTTGAGGGTGTTGCGCGAGAGGCCGCGCTCCAGCTCCAGGTAGGAGAGGAAGTCGAGGACGAGGCCCTCGAAGCGCGCGTCGACGCCGGCGGCCGAGGAGGCCGCGAGGGATTTCGGCTTGATCGCGGTGGTCACCCCAACGGGGTTCTGGGCGCCGGGCGGCAAACCTCCAGCCGCAAGCGGAGGTTCAGCCTCGCGGCGAGCGGGTCCAGCGCAGGCGGAGGTTCAGATTTGCGGCGAGCGGGTCGCCGCGAGCAGGGAGCCGGCGGCCAGCGCGGCGGCGAAGAAGTCGGGGTCCTCGGCCAGCGTGCGGCCCATCGTTCTCGTCGGCAGCCCGGAGGCGGCGTAGGCGTCGAGGCCGGCGGGCGCGGAGACCACCCGATGACGCTCGCCGGCGGCCGCCTCCAGGGCTGCCTCGATCTCACCCATCCCGCGCGGCGCCGCGACGGTCACCGGGGCGAGCAGGAGGGCGAGGACCGCGCGGGTGTGGTGACTGACGCCACGGTGCCGCTCGCGCGGGTCGGCGGCGGAGAGGCGCGGCGAGAGGATCGTCGGCAGCCGCAGCGACAGGGCCGCGTGGGCGTTGTCGAGCGCGGCCATGCCGCCGTGGCCGAGCGCCGTCTGCGAGCCGATGATCCCCGGCCCCGGGCCGACCAGGACTGCGTCCCACCCGAGCGCCGCGGCGGCGGCGTCGATCGCCCCGACCGTGCTCAGCGCCTCGTGCTCGCCCCCGTAGGCGGGGCCGACGGTGATGTGCCCGCAGAGCAGACCGCGCTCGCGCAGCCCGGCGACGTCGCGGGAGAGGGAGCCGGGCAGCGCGCCGCCACCCGTCTGCACGTAGCCGACCCCCAGGCCCTCCGCCGCCTGCGCCGCCGCCCAGGCCGCCGGCGCAAGGTGCCCGTGCAGCGGCAGGACGACCACCGGCACGGTCGCTCGGGAAGAAGGGGTGCCTTTTCCGGACATATCCCGGCTTTCGAACCCCAGGTCCCGCGCCTGCTCGTCCAGCCCGCGCTCCACCGGCTCGACCGGGTGCTGCAGGGAGGTGTAGTTGAGCTTGATCACGTGCTCGGAGCCCTCCGCCCCGCCCTCCAGGCCGCGGGTGAGGTTGGCGTGGACGACGTCGAAGCCGCCGGAGCCGAGGCGGAGGTCGAGCGCGGCGACGTTGACCAGGACCTCGTCCCCCTCGCGCATCTCGCCGAGCAGCCCCGTATCGGCCCAGGCCGCTCGCCGCTCGCCGGCCACCTCGACCACCAGCGGCTCGGCGGAGACGACGACGCCGCGCCGCAGCGCCAGGCGGCCGCTCACCGCGCTTCTACGGCCGCGGGCTCGGCGGCCGCGGCGAGGATCAGCTCGCAGACCTCGAGCATCTTGTCGAGGTTGCGCGCCGGGACCATCTCGTCCGCGGTGTGGACGGCGTCGGTCCCGTTTGCCAGCAGGACGCAGTCGAAGCCGTCGAGCCGCAGGGCGTTGGCGTCCGAGCCGCCGCCGATCGCCACCCGAGCCGGCTCCAGCCCCGCCCCGCGCAGCCCGGCCTCGGCCAGCGACAGCGCCGGGGAGTCCTTCGGCAGCTGGTAGCCGCGGAACAGCTCTTCGATCCTCACGTCGACGTCGCAGCCGTGCTCGCTGGCGCCCCAGGCGCAGGCGTCGGCGATCCTCCCCGCCACCTCGGCGGCGCGGTCAGTGTCGAGGCTGCGCGCCTCGGCGTGGATCCCGCAGTGGCCGGGGACGACGTTGCCTGAGGTGCCGCCCGAGATCAGACCGACGTTGGCGGTCGTCTCCTGGTCGAGCCGCCCCAGCTCCATCCGCGAGATCGCGGCGGCGGCGGCGGCGATCGCGCTGTTGCCGTCCTCCGGGCGGATCCCGGCGTGGGCCTCGACCCCGTGGAAGTCGGCGAGGATCTTGTGCTGGGTCGGGGTGGAGACGATCACCTGGCCGACCGGCCCGGCGTGGTCGAGCACGAAGCCGCAGCGCGAGCGCAGCCGCGAGGCGTCGAACGCCTTGGCGCCCCGCAGTCCCTGCTCCTCGGCCACGGTCAGCAGCAGCTCGATGCCGATCGGCGGCGGCGAGTCGGCGTGCCGGGCGACCAGCTCCATGAAGACGGCGACCGCCGCCTTGTTGTCGGCGCCGAGGATGGTCTCGCCGCGGCTGCGGAAGACACCTTCGTCCTCGACCACCTCGACCTGCCCCTTGTGGGGGACGGTGTCGACGTGGGCGCAGTACATCACCCACTCCTCGCGCTGCCCGGGCAGGCGCGCCAACAGGTTGCCGGCGCCGGCTTCAGCCGGCCCGGCGGCGTCGTCCTCCTCGACCTCCAAGCCCAGCGCCCGCAGCTCGGCGGCGAGCGTGTCGGCGATCTCCCGCTCCTCGCCGGTCGGGCTGCGGATCTCGCAGAGCCGGACAAACGTCTCGTAGAGGCGCTGACTCTCCACGCCGCAAGGCTAGATGACAGCTAGCTCTGCTCGGAGCGAGCCATGTCGGAGGCAGAGGCGTCCTCTGACTCCAGCTCGCCGCCGTCGACCGGCCGCTCGCCGGCGTGGCTCGCCGCGGCGCCGACGAACTCGCGGAACAGCGGCTCGGGGCGGTTGGGGCGGGAGTTGAACTCCGGGTGGTACTGGGAGGCGACGAAGAACGGGTGGTCGGGCAGCTCGATCATCTCGACCAGCCGCTCGTCGGGCGAGGTGCCGCCGCAGACCAGGCCCTCGTCTTCGAGCCGGCGGCGCAGCTGGTTGTTGACCTCGTAACGGTGGCGGTGGCGCTTGTAGATCACGGCCTCGCCGAAGATCTCGCGCGCTGTCGTCCCCTCGTGCAGTTTCACCGGGTCGGCGCCCAGGCGCATCGTCCCTCCCATGTCGGAGACCTCCTTCTGCTCCGGCAGCAGGTCGACGACCGGGTACGGCGTCTCGGGGTCGAACTCGGCCGAGTTGGCCCCCTCCATGCCGCAGACCGAGCGCGCGAACTCGACCACCGCGATCTGCATCCCCAGGCAGATCCCCAGGTAGGGGATCGAGCGCTCGCGGGCGATCCGCGCGGCCTGGATCTTGCCCTCGATGCCGCGCTCGCCGAAGCCGCCGGGGATCAGGATCCCGTCCATCCCCTCCAGCGTCTCGGGGTCGACGTTCTCGGAGTCCACCAGCTCGATCTCGGTTTCCACGCCGTGGTGGATGCCGCCGTGCTCGATCGCCTCGATAACCGACTTGTAGGCGTCGGCCAGCTGGACGTACTTGCCGACGATCGCGATCCGCACCTTGCCGGTGGCGGCGTCGGCACGGCGGACCATCGCCTCCCATTCGGCGAGGTCCGGCGAGGGGGCCTCCATCCCGAAGTGGTCGAGGACCAGGTCGTCGACGCCCTCGGCCCGGAAGACCAGCGGGATCTTGTAGATGTTGTCGACGTCGTGGGCGGAGACCACCGCTTCCACGGGAAGGCTGGCGAAGAGGGCGATCTTGGCCCGGATCTCACGATCCAGGCGGCTTTCGGAGCGGCAGACGAGGGCGTGGGGCTGGATCCCGATCCGCCGCAGCTCGTTGACCGAGTGCTGGGTCGGCTTGGTCTTCAGCTCGCCGGCGTGGCCCACGTAGGGGACCAGCGTCAGGTGGATGAACATCGCCCGCTTCGGCCCCAGGTCCGTGTAGAGCTGGCGGATCGACTCGAGGAAGGGCAGCGACTCGATGTCGCCGACCGTGCCGCCGATCTCGGTGATCACGAAGTCGACGTCGCTGGACTCTGCGATCAGCGAGATCCGCTGCTTGATCTCGTCGGTGATGTGGGGCACGACCTGCACCGTGCCGCCGAGGTAGTCGCCGCGGCGCTCGCGCCGGATCACGGTGTCGTAGACGCCGCCGGCCGTGACGTTCGAGGCGCGGCTCGTGTTGGCGTCGGTGAAGCGCTCGTAGTGGCCGAGGTCGAGGTCGGTCTCGGCGCCGTCCTCGGTGACGAACACCTCGCCGTGCTGGTAGGGCGACATCGTCCCCGGGTCGACGTTGAGGTATGGGTCGAGCTTCTGCAGGGAGACGGTGAGGTGGCGGGCCTTCAGGATGTTCCCGATCGACGCCGCAGTGATCCCCTTGCCTAGCGAGGAGACGACACCGCCGGTCACGAAAACGTACTTCGACATGGACGACCTCCAGGGCGGTTTTATGAATTTTACCTGATGCCGGGCCGCGCCTCAGGTTCTTGGCTCGGCCTTCGCCTCCAGGACGACGACCTTCGTGTCGTACTCGGTGACCGACGACTTCTGGACGGAGAGCTTCGGTTGGGGCTCGGAGCTCGTCACGCCCATCTCCTTGAGGAAGCGATCGATGGGGTCGAGCTTCAGCTTCAGGCCGGGGATCGCGTAGTGCATGGGGATGACGTAGCGGGGTTCGAGCTGGCGCACGACCTCCGCGGCCTGGGCGCCGTTCATGGCCGACTCG
>DASVWP010000020.1:0-13862 GCA_036393155.1 Solirubrobacterales bacterium
GGTGAGGAAGATCTCGCCGACCGTGCCGTCCTCGTATTTGCCGGCGGTGATGTAGCCCTCGTGTCCGGCGATGCTGAACTTGTGGGTGATCGACTCCCGCTCGCGCGGCATCTTTTTGCGCTCCGGGGGCAGCACGACGACCTCCGGCTCGGCCGCCTTCTCCTGGGCATCGGTGCGCAGCGCCTGGGCGGTCTTCGAGCCGTCGCGGTAGATCGCCAGCGCCTTCAGGCCGCCCTTCCAGCCGCGCGTGTAGGCGTCGGAGATGTCCTCGACCGTCGCCGACCGCGGCAGGTTGACGGTCTTGGAGATCGCCCCGGAGAGGAACGGCTGGGTCGCCGCCATCATGTCGATGTGGCCGGTGTGGGTGATCGCCCGCTCGCCGACCGCGACGTCGAACACCGGCAGGTGCTCGTCCTTCAGGCCGGGGGCGCCGAGGATCGTGCCCTTCTCGGTGATGTAGGCGTCGATCTGGTCGATCTCGGCCGCCGAGTAGCCGAGCGTCTGCAGGGCCAGCGGCACCGAGCGGTTGACGATCGTCATCTGCCCGCCGCCGACCAGCTCCTTGTACTTGACCAGCGAGAAGTCCGGCTCGATCCCGGTCGTGTCGCAGTCCATCAGGAAGCTGATCGTCCCGGTCGGCGCCAGCACCGTCGCCTGGGCGTTGCGGTAGCCGTGCTCCTCCCCGAGCTCGACCGCCTCGTCCCAGGAGCGCTGGGCCGCCTCCAGCAGGTCGCCCTTGATCCCGGTCGGGTCGATGTCGTAGGAGGCGTCGCGGTGCATCCGCATCACCCCGTTGTGAGGCTCGCGGTTGCGCTCGTACTCGTCGTAGGGACCGGTCGCGCCGGCGGCGATCAGCGCCGACTGGCGGTAGGCGCGGCCGGTCATCAGCGCCGTGATCGCGGCGGCGACGTTGCGGCCCGCCTCGGAGTCGTAGGGCAGCCCGTCGGACATCAGCAGGGCGCCGAGGTTGGCGTAGCCCAGCCCCAGCTGGCGGAAGCGGCGGGCGTTCTCGCCGATCTCCTCGGTCGGGTAGCTGGAGGGGCTGACGATGATCTCCTGGGCGAGGAAGACGACGTCCACCGCGGCCTCGAACTCCTCGGTGTCGAAGCTGCCGTCCTCGCGGCGGAACTTCATCAGGTTGAGCGAGGCGAGGTTGCAGGCCGAGTTGTCGACGTGCATGTACTCGCTGCAGGGGTTGGAGGCGTTGATCCGCCCGGACTCCGGGCAGGTGTGCCAGCGGTTGATCGTCGTGTCGTACTGGACGCCTGGGTCGGCGCAGCGCCAGGCGGCGTCGGCGATCTGCTTCATCAGCTCGCGCGCCGGCAGCGTCTTCGTCGGCTCACCGCTGGTCCGCGCCAGCAGGTCCCACTCGGCGCCGGCCTCGACCGCCTCCATGAACTCGTCGGTCACCCGCACCGAGTTGTTGGCGTTCTGGTACTGGATCGAGGTGAAGCCCTCGCCGTCGATCGACATGTCGAAGCCGGCGTCGCGCAGGGCCGCCGCCTTCTCCTCCTCCTTGGCCTTGCACCAGATGAAGTCCTCGATGTCGGGATGGTCGACGTCGAGCACGACCATCTTCGCGGCGCGCCGCGTCTTGCCGCCGGACTTGATCGTCCCCGCCCAGGCGTCGGCGCCGCGCATGAAGCTGACCGGGCCGGAGGCCAAGCCGCCCTTGGAGAGCTGCTCGACCGAGCCGCGGATGTTGGAGAGGTTGATCCCCGACCCCGAGCCGCCGCGGAAGATCATCCCCTCTTTGGTGTTCCAGTCGAGGATCGACTCGATCGTGTCCTCGACGCTGAGGATGAAGCAGGCCGAGCACTGCGGTTTCTCCTCGAAGCCGACGTTGAACCAGACCGGCGAGTTGAAGGCCGCCTTCTGGTTGAGCAGGATCGCGGTCAGCTCGTCCTCGAAGGCGTCGGCGTCCTCGGGCGAGGCGAAGTAGCCGCCTTCGCGACCCCAATCGGCGATCGTGCCGGCGACGCGGCCGATCATCTGTTTCACCGAGCTCTCCCGCTCGGGGCTGCCGAGCTGGCCGCGGAAGTACTTCTGGGCGACGATGTTGGTCGCGTTCTGGGACCAGCTCTTCGGGAACTCGACCCCCCGCTGCTCGAAGGCCGGGCTCTCCGGGTTGCCGATCACCGCATCGCGGATCTCCCACTCGACCTGGTCGAAGGGATGCACGCCGGCAGTCGAGAACCGCCGCTCGATCGAGAGGCCCTGGAGACCGTTCTTGGGACTGGCGGTGGCGGTCTTGGACATCGAAAAGCTCCTCTCGCAGCGACTTTCAGGGGTAACTACGCAGGATTGCCCCCGGGTCGGACGGAACTGCTCCCAGAAGCGCGCAAATTAGCGCTGCGACGCGCGCCGAAAGGGCACGTCAAATTGTGGCAGGCCGCAATTTCGGCTAAGGACATTCGGGTACCCTGCACTCATGGTCGACGACCTCCGCAGGGGCGCCGAGCGCATGGGCGATCGGGCGAACGCCGCCCGCGATGCGATGAGCGAGCGCGCCACCGCAGCCCGCGACGCCGTGGGCGATCGCGCTGCGGCAGCGAAAGAGGCGGTCGGCGACCGCGCCACCGCGGCCCGCGAGGCGACCGCCGAGGCGATCGCGGCGGTGAAACCGAAGCTGCGCGGGGTCACCCACGAGTGGGCGTTCTTCCTCTCGCTCGGCTTCGGGGCGGCGCTGATCCTGCTGGCGAAGACGCCGAAGGCGACGCTGGCGGTGGGCATCTACGCGGTCAGCCTCTCGGCCCTGTTCGGCACCAGCGCCCTCTACCACCGGGTCGAATGGCGCCGGCCCAGCGCCCGGATGTGGATGCGCCGGCTGGACCACTCGATGATCTTCTTCCTCATCGCCGGCACCTACACGCCGTTCGCCCTGCTTGTCCTCCACGGCGCGCTCGCCAACGCGATCCTCCTCGTCGTCTGGATCGGGGCGATCGCCGGGGCGGTGGTCGAGATGATCTGGATCGACCATCCGAAATGGGTGGGCGCGCTGATCTACCTCGCGCTCGGGTGGGTCGCGGTCGCTGCCTTCCCGGAGCTGTGGACGGCGATGGGGGTCGGCGGCACGCTGCTGGTCGCGGCCGGCGGCCTGCTCTACACGGCCGGGGCCGTCGTCTACGCCACCCAGCGGCCGAATCCCAACCCGGCGATCTTCGGCTACCACGAGATCTTCCACCTCTTCGTGATCGCCGCCGCCGTGGCGCATTTCTCGGCGGTAGCCTTCTACGCATTGCCGGCGTCCTGAACGCGACCGCTCCGCGGTCCTTGGGCAGACGCCCGGAAATCGACAGGAAGGGGAGCCCTATGTCAGCACGCCGTCGCACCGTTCTCGCCGCCGCCACCGCGGCGCTGGTCCTGCTGTTGGCGATACCAGCCGCCGCCCAGGCCTACTGGGGGGCGATCGCGATCGACCCCGTCACCGGCAACGTCGGCTTCGCGCACCGCCAGCCGAATGCCAACAAAGCGCAGACCGTGGCCCGCAAGGACTGCGGCACGCCGCACTGCAAGGCCGCCGTCTGGGTTTCCAACGGCTACGGGGCCGTGGTCCTCAAGCACAACGGCGTCTTCGTCGCCGGGATCGGCCGGACCAAGAACCTGGCCTTCACCAACGCCCGGATCCGGGCCCACGAACAGTCGGCCCGCAAGATCGCCTGGGTGTTCAGCGGCTACAGCTGAGCCACGACGAGCGCTTCGCGCAGCTCCTCGACTTCAGCGAGGAGCTGCGCCAGCAGCTCCTGCAGCTGCGCGGACTGCTCCGGGCTGAGCTCGAGGCGCCCGTCCCGGTATTGCTCCTGGGCCCGCGGGATCGGCAGCTCGGCCTCGACCACCCGGCCGCCCATCGCGCCGAGCACTTTGCGCAGCTCGGCCTGCGCCCAGACGGCGCCGAACATCCCGGTCGAGGCGCCGAGGACCGCCGCCGGCTTGCCCATCAGGGCGCTCCTGCCGGCCGGCCGCGAGACCCAGTCCAGGGCGTTCTTCAGCGCCCCGGGGATCGAGTGGTTGTACTCCGGCGTGGCGAGCAGCACGGCGTCGGCCTCGCGGACCGCCGCCCGCAGCTCGGCGACCGCCGCGGGCGCGCCCTCGCGCTCTTCCAGGTCGGCGTCATACGGCGGGATCTCGCGCAGGCCCTCGAACTCGATCAGCTCCGCCCCGGCGGGCAGCCGCTCGGCGGCCGCCCGCAGCAGGGCTGAGTTGTAGGAGTCCCGGCGCAGGCTGCCGGAGATGCCGAGGACCCGCACCGCTACGCCTCCTCGCGGATCAGCTCGAGGTCGACGGAGATCGTCACCGCGTAGTCGAGGACCTCGCCGCCGCTCGGCAGCTGCGCCTGCCAGCTGAGCCCGAAGTCGCGGCGGTCGACCGTCGCCTCCAGCGAGAGCCCGACGCGGGCCTTGCCGTAGGCGTCCTCGCCGAGCTGGGCGAAGCGACCGCCGGCCTCCACCGCGCGCTTCTCGCCATGGATCTCGAGCTCGCCGGCGACCCGCAGGGTGCCGTCCTCGCCGACGCTGAGCTCGCTGGAGGCGAAGCGCAGCCGCGGGTGCTTCTCGACGTCGAAGAACTCGGGGGAGAGCAGGTGGCCCTTCAGCATCTCCTCGTCGATGTCGATGCTGGCGACCTCGACCGTGCCGTGAAGCTGCGGCTGCTCGCCGCCGGTGAGGCTCGCCTCGTAGCGCTCGAAGCCGCTGCGGAAGGTGGTGACGCCGTTGTGGGTGACGGCGAAGGCGATCGAGGAGTGGACCGGGTCGACGGCGTAGGTGCCGGCCGGGACCCCCTGCTTGCTGACCGTGTCGGTGCTCATTGCTGTGTCCTTCCCGAAGTCGTTGCTGGATAAACAGTTGATGCAGAAACAATCATAGCGGAAATGCTTATCTCATCAACTATTGACCTGGCAAGGTTCTTCTGGCACAATGCTTCTCGATGGTCGACTCGTCCAGCACCGCCAGCGCGGCGCGCCCCGCCGCGACGACGAAGGGCCCCCACGGCGAGGCCTGGGGGGCCCTCACCCGCACCCACGCGGCCGTCACCTCACGGCTGCAGGAGGCGCTCGCCCAGGGGGGCTTCCCGCCGCTGCCCTGGTACGAGGTCCTGGAGGCGGTCGCCGAGGCGCCCGAGCGGCGGATGCGGATGGGCGATTTGGCCGAGGCGCTCGTGATCACCCGCGGCGGCCTGACCAAGCTGGTCGACCGGCTGATCAAAGCCGGCCTGCTGGAGCGGACCTTCTGCGAGACGGACCGGCGGGTCAGCTACGCGACGCTGCTCCCGGCGGGCGAGGCGCTGCTGAGCGAGATGCGCCCCGTGGTGACCGAGGAGCTGCAGCTCGCCTTCTCGGCCAACATCTCCGACCGCCAGGCCGAGCAGCTGACCGCGACGCTCGACAGCGTCCGCGGCAGCGCCTGCGGCAACGCCTGAGCGGCGGGCTCCCCGAGCGTTGGCCTAAGGATTCATCCAAAGTCGAAACGACGACGACTCTCCCTCGAGTCTCGGGGGAGCCACGCCTTGGTTAGCGATCTGAGCCGTCTGGTCTTTAGGCACCCGCGAGGAGCCACCAGGGTATGGCGATCGCGGTGGCGGTTACCGCGATGCCAATCAGCAGACAGACGGCCCAATTTCCTCGCACGGCGAAAAAGGGCAATCCGATGAGAATCGGGATGCCGATCAAGGGCAGTAAATCCGTTTGACCTTCGCAGCGTGCTCTGTACACCATCGATCGGTTCTCGGCCAGGCCACACAGCGAAAGGATCAAGCTCACATAGGCGAGCACCACCGAGGCAGTCACACCCCACCAAAGCGCGGCCCGTAGCTCGTGGTTATTCGTGAAGGCATACGCCGCCATCATGAATGCGGCTGCGCCGGCTATCGGGGCGATCCATATCAGCACTCGAAAACTATCTCCGGGTCTGCGGCACTAGTGGCCCGCCGGCAAAGTTCCTTCATTCAATCGGAACTTCTGAGATTTCACTCCTTGCTCCATTAGGCGCAAACCTACTGGCCAACAACTTGCCCTTCGGTTTGGAGCGAAAAATAAACGGGGCGACAGCTTCCCCGCGGAGCTTTGGGGACGCAACCGTCCAGGACATCGGCCTTCCTGGGCCACCGGTTGGCACGATGCTCATAACCATGTGGCCGGAGCCTCGCCTTGCGAACCGATAGTGGACGCGCAGTTTTCCATCAATGTACCTTGCCGTTTCCAGCATCGGACCTTCGGTTTCGCCACCTTCGGTCCTTGGCCAACCAATCTTTCCGGAGGCCGTTTGCGCGGGAGCTACGCCCCGCGCTAGAGGGAGGCCAGACTCGAGCCGTTCGCCGCACTCGGCGGCCGATTCCGCCAGCGCCTCGGGGGTACTCCACTGACCGTGCTGAGCAGGTCCACTTGGACTCCATGCTTCGCCAGGAATTATCCCGGGTTCCGTTCCGCCCCAATGACCAGGCCAGTTGACCCAACTTGGCGTGCCGTAGTCCAATTCTTCAAGACTAGGCAACACATGGGCGCCTTCGCCGTCTGCGTGATCGGTGGCTTCTGGAACACCGCTTGGGTCTTCCCATGCGCCAGGGAATGGATAGTCAGCGTGGGTTCCCAAGGCGACAAAGGAGATTGGCCCCCGAGGGGTCGTTGGCTGCCACTCCACTTCATTGGGTTCACAGGTACTGGCTGATTCGTGCTGAGCAAACACCACGCGTTCTGGTTCGTCTGCTTGGTCAAGGGCAATCTCAAGCATCTCCCAATCCCCCTCATGGGTACCGATGCTCGTACCGAGGAATGAGGAGTCGTTGTAGTAGTAAAAGACCCAGTACTCAAGCCACAGTTGTCCGCTCGGGGCTTCCTGGATATGTCCATACACGCGATTGAGAATGGGCGGGTTATGCCAACTGCCCTCGGATGCTTGGGCGTCTTCCACGTAGTGCCCATCACGCTCATCAAGAGTATCCGTGTTGCTCGCGCTACCGCCGAACGCGTAGGTAGAGCCCAAGGTGCCGAGGTTTAGCCCGTATTCTCGGCCGATATTCATGCAGGGGTTTGCATACAGGTGTTCCCCTTCGCCGTAGTTCAGACTATTCGTGTAGGGTTCTCCCCCTTCTTCTTCGCATTCATGGAATCCCAGTGCATTATCGCCCCAGATATCGACGATTTGTGCAGCTGAATCAGGGTGATAGCTCTCCTGCGAGTCAAGGTAAAAGGCGGGGACAAATTCACGCAGCAAGCAAGCTGCGGATGAGTGCTGAGTGGACGCTGAATATTCACTGTTGATAGCCAGGGTTACGTAGTCAACTAGCCCCCACTCGTGTTCCGCGGCTTCGTTCTGGCAGATGAACTCGGGGTGCGGATGGGTGCCGTCGGCGTCGACGCGCCCAATCGTTTGCCCCGCTTCAGGTTCCAGCCAATAGACTGCAGAATTGGTTGCTGCTATCGGTCTGCGCTGATCGCCCCCGGCGTGAGCGCGGAAGCCAGTCATGAAATTCAGCACCGGCTTGCCGCCTGAGCGAGAAATGCGGGCGATCGCGGCGGGATACACGGCTTGGTTGTTCCCTTCCCCGAAAGGGGCTTCGCTTATGGAAACGTATAAGTAGCCTTCGTTTGCGGCGATAGACGTGATCTGAAGGGGCTGGTACCGTTGATAGGGGCTACAGAACGAGCAGTAGACATTGAAGCCCTCGACGAACACTTCGTTCACTTCCGTTCCTTCAAGCGTCGCGCGCCCCACGACACCGCCGCTTTCTTCTTCGACCAAGGCCGGATGGTTCGGATTGACCGTACTGGTCCAATAGAGGTATGAGCCTTCCGCTGCCAATCCTTCGACCGCCCCTTGTTTGAGGGTTATGAAGGAGCGATTCACTTCGGAGCCGTCGAGCCGTGCACGGCGAATAGTGCCTGAGGCGGAGAATGACCAATAGATGTAAGAGCCGGCTACGACTATGCCGCTAGGGATCTGTTCACGTTCAGCCGAAGTGAGCAGCCCAGGAAGAAAGTCGCGTTCGACTCCGGAGCCATCTAAAGCGGATCGCGCGAGCGCACCTGATGCGGACAGCCAGTAGACGTGGCTGCCGTCGACGGCGAGGGCCCGCGCGTTTTCTCCAAGATTTGCCTGGGCGAAATCTGGGCCCGTGCCGTCCAGATTCGCTCGGCTGAAGCCTTCGGTGATTTCAGGATGTTCCCCCACTGGAAGCTGCTCCACACTTGAGGCCCAATAGATAAATGCATCACTAGTGGCGGGTCGCACCAGGAAGAGCGCGAAAAGAGCGCCGAGGAGACAGAGAAGATAGGCGAAGCGCACCGACTCGCACCCCGGTTGTTTCCAAATCTGCCGCATCACGCCTCGTAATGCCAAGATACACAAGGGAACGGCGGGTAATAAAGGGCGCTTGAGTGGCGGGAGCGAAGGCAAAGGCCTCTGAAACTGCGGAACGCTCTCCTTTCTCGAGCCCGTGCGGGCTAGTCCATCGCCTACGCGGCGAGCGCCGCGGCGGCCCGCTCTTTGGCGGACTCGATGATCGCCAGCACGGCGGTCTCCTGGCCTTCGCGCAGCAGCTCGATCGGATCGGGGTCGCCGTTGACGATCCCCTCGAAGAACTCCTTGCGGTCCTGGTAGGTGGGGAGCGTTCCCTTGGCCCAGCCGCGGGCGTCGTTCAGCATCACCGCCAGGCGCGCGTACTCCTCGCCGAAGAGGTCGGCGACTTCGCGCTTCATCCGCTTGGCCAGGGCCGGCGAGGCGCCGGCGGTGGAGATCGCGATCGCCAGCGGCCCGGTGCGGACGATCGCCGGCAGGATGAAGTTGCACAGCGGCGGCACGTCGACGATGTTGACCAGCATCGCCCGCTGCTCGGCGTCGTCGAAGACCCCGATGTTGACCTCGCTGTCGTCGGTGCAGGCGATCACCATGAAGACGCCCTCGAGGTCGGCCGCTCCCGCGTAGTCGCGCTTCTCCCAGGCGATCGAGCCCTCGCGCGCCAGGCCCTCCAGCTGCGGGTGGGCGGTCGGGGCGATCAGGGTCACGTCGGCGTCGCAGGCGAGCAGACCCTCGACCTTCTCGAGGCCGATGTCGCCCCCGCCGACGACCACGCAGCGCCGCCCTTTCAGCTTCAGGCAGGCGATGTAGAAGGGCGTCTCCAGCATGTCCCGCACGCAGGACTGGTCGCAGATTCCCTTGCGGAACTGGCAGACGCACTCCTTGCCGGCGTAGGCCTGGGCGGGCATGGGAGAAAGGTTAGTGAGGCGCGCCCGCCGGGGTTCGCCCGCCCGGCCGCCTCAGACGCTGTCGAGCGTCAGCTTCAGCCCCTGCTCGAGCCCGGTGCTCGCGCGCCAGCCGAGCTCGCGTTCGGCTCGCGAGGCGTCGAGCGAGATCCGCTGCACCTCGCCCGCCCGCGGCGGGGCGAACCGGGGCTCGAAGCCCTCGGCGCCGCCGAGCCTCGACAGCGCCTCGGCCAGCTCCAGCACGTTGGTCTCCCGCCCGGTGCCGATGTTCAGCGGCCCGGTGGTGTCGCGGTCCGCGGCGGCCAGCGCGGCGGCGACCACGTCCCCCACATATATGTAGTCGCGGGTCTGGGTGCCGTCGCCGTAGACGGTCGGCCGGCCGCCCGAGCGCACCAGGCCGCAGAAGATCGCGATCACCCCCGCCTCGCCCAGCGGGTCCTGGCGCGGGCCGTAGACGTTGCCCAGCCGCAGGGCGACGCCGGAGAGGCCGTAGAGGCGCTCGTAGAGCCAGAGGTAGCCCTCCGCCGCGTACTTGCTCTGGCCGTAGGCGGAGAAGGGGGCGATCGGCGTGCTCTCGTCGAGCGGCAGCTGCTGTCCCGCTCCCTCGCCGTAGATCGCGCCCCCGGTGGAGACGAAGACGACCCGCCGCGAGCCGCCGGCCCGCGCCGCCTCGAGCACGTTGGCGGTGCCGCCGACGTTGACGGCGGCGTCGAAGGCGGGGTCCTCCAGCGATTTGCGGACGTCGATCTGGGCGGCCAGGTGGAAGACGAGCTCGGGCTTGCGCTCGGCGGCGAGCGCCCGCAGCGCGGCGGCGTCGCGAATGTCGATCTCGGCCAGCTCGGCGCCGGCCTCCAGCGCTCCGTCGAGGTTCTGCCGGCGTCCCGTGGAGAGGTCGTCGACGACCGTCACCGCGTCGCCGCGGGCGAGCAGAGCGTCGACCAGATTCGAGCCGATGAACCCGGCCCCGCCGGTTACCAAGCACCTCATCAGGCGGCCGATCCTATGGGGATCGGCCGGGCGCTGCCGCAGACCTGCCTGGCAGCGGGCTGAGAATCGCAACCGAGCGCCCCTGCTACCCTCGCCGCCCCATGCGGTTGATAGTCACCGAGAAGAACAACAGCGCCAAGAAGATCGCCGACATCCTCGGCAAGGGCGAGGCGAAGAGCGACAAGACCTTCAAAGTCCCGTTCTACACCTGGACGGACGAGGCCGGCGGCGAGCACATGACGATCGGCCTCAAGGGCCACGTGCTCGGACCGGCCTTCCCCGAGGGCTACTCCAACTGGCAGAAGACCGATCTGCACGACCTGATCGACGCCAAGCTGATCAAGGAGCCGACCGACAAAAACGTCGTCAAAGCGATCAGGAAAGTCGCCAAAGGGGCCGACGAGCTGGTGATCGCGACCGACTTCGACCGCGAGGGCGAGCTGATCGGGCTCGAGGCGCTGGAGGAGATGCTCGACGCCAACCCGGACCTCGGCACGCGCGAGGAAACCGAGGCCGGCACGCTGAGGATCCAGCGGGCGCGCTACTCGGCGCTGACCAAGGAGGAGATCGAGCGCGCCTTCGACAACCTCGACGAACTCTCCTACCCGCTCGCCAACGCCGGCGCGGCGCGCCAGGACATCGACCTCCTCTGGGGGGCGACGCTGACCCGCGCGGTCTCCCTGGCGAGCCGCCGCTTCGGCTCCAACTTCCTCTCGGTCGGCCGCGTCCAGAGCCCGACCCTGGGCCTGATCGTCGAGCGCGAGATGGAACGGCGGGCCCACGTGCCGAAACCGTTCTGGGAACTGTTCGCCAAGTTCGAGCACCCCGACGGGACCTTCGAGGCGCACCACACCGTCGACAAATTCTGGGAGAAAGCGGAGGCCGACGCGGCGCTTGCCGGGACCTCCAGCCCCGGCACCGTGAAATCGGTGACGGCGCGGAAGAACACCCGCAAACCGCCGACGCCCTACAACACCACGGCCTTCAGCACCGACGCCTCCAGCCGCCTCGGCATCACCCCGGCCAGCGCGATGCGGATCGCCGAGGACCTCTACATGGACGGCTTCATCTCCTACCCGCGGACCGACAACACGGTCTACCCGTCCTCGCTGCCGGTGCGCGAGCTGGTCGGCTCCCTGGTCCGGATCAAGGAGTTCTCGGCCGCCGCCGGCCTGCTCGACCAGCCGGAGCTGACGCCGACCCGGGGCAAAAAAGAGACCACCGACCACCCGCCGATCTACCCGACCCAGGCGGTTCACCCGGGCGCCCTCGACGGCTCCAAGAAACGGGTCTACGAACTCGTCGTGCGCCGTTTCCTCGCCACCTTCAGCCCGCCGATGATCACCGAGTCCACGCGGGCCGACATCGAGGCCGGCTCGCAGACCTACTTCGTCCGCGGCTCGGTCGTCGTCGACCCCGGCTACGCCGGCATCTACACCTACGCCCGCTCGGCCGACGAGGAGATCCCGAAGCTCGAGGAGGGCCAGACGCTGGCGATCGAGGGCGAGCCCTGGATCGTCGACAAGGAGACCCAGCCGCCGGGGCGGATCTCGCAGGCGAAACTGATCGAGATGATGGAGGAGCGCGGGCTCGGCACCAAAGCGACGCGGGCCGACATCATCCAGAAGCTCTTCGACCGCGGCTACGTCTACGGCAACCCGCCGGTGCCCTCGGAGACCGGGATCGCCCTGTACGAGGCGTTCAAGAACTACGTGCCGGCGATGGCGACGCCGGAGATGACCGCCCAGCTGGAGGCGGAGATGGACCGGATCGCCGCCGGGGAGATGTCGAAGGGCGCCGTGGTCGGCGAGAGCCGCGACCTCCTGCACAAGACCTGGACCGAAATCGACGGCAGCCGCGAAGACCTCGCCAAAGTGATCTGGAAAGGGATGGACGAGGACCGCATCCTCGGCCCCTGCAAGGTCTGCGAAGAAGCGGGTCGCACCAAGGAGGACGGCTCGCCCAACATGCTGCGGATCATCCGCGCGAAAAAATCGGGCAAACGGTTCGTCGGCTGCACCGGCTGGACGGCCGACGACCCCGAGTCCTGCGACCAGACCTTCCCGCTGCCCCAGCGCGGCGACGTCTTCCGGCTCGAGGAGCGCTGCTCGATCTGCGACCAGACCCCGCGGCTGAAAGTGGTCCCGTTCCGCGGCCGCCCCTGGAACCTCTGCCTCAACGACGACTGCGAGTCGATGCAGGAGATGAAGAAACGCCGCGAAGAGCGCGAAGCGGCGCGGGCGGCGAAAGAGGCGATGGAAAAGCAGCCGAAGCCGAGCGGCGACGAGGACGCGGCGCCGGCGAAAGCGAAAGCGAAAGCGTCGAAGGCGGACACCGCGACGCGCGGGCGCAAACGCGCCAAAGCCGGCGCCAAAGGCTGAGGCTCCCGGGCTTTGTTCGTCTCCCTCGAGGGGATCGACGGGGCGGGCAAGAGCACCCAGGCGCGGCTGCTCGCCGAGGCGCTGGGACCGCGGGCCGTGGCGATCCGCGAGCCGGGCGGGACCGCGGCGGCGGAGCGGATCCGCGAGCTGCTGGCCGACCCGGCCCTGTCGCTGGAGCCGCTGGCCGAGCTGCTGCTCTTCCTCGCCGCCCGTGCCGACCTCACCGAGCGGGTGATCCGGCCGGCCCTGGAGGAGGGGCGCGAGGTCGTCGCCGACCGCTTCTCGGATTCCAGCGTCGCCTACCAGGGAGCGGCCCGCGGGCTCGGCGTCGGCGAGGTGATCGGGCTCTGCGAGGCCGCCACCGACGGCCTCTGGCCCGACCTGACGCTGCTGCTGAAGCTGGACCCCAAGGTCGCCCTGGGGCGCTCGGAGGGGCGGGACCGCTTCGAGGTCGAGGGCCTGGAGCTGCAGCGCGCGGTCGCTCAGGCCTACGAGGAGATCGCCTACATCGCCTCCGACCGGGTGGTGGTGATCGACGCCGCGGGCAGCGTCGAGGAGGTCCACGAGCGGGTGATGGAGGCGGTGGATGAGCACCGCGCTGGCTGAGGCCACCGAGCACCAGGCACGGGTGCGGGTGGCGCTGAGCGCGGCGCTGGAGGCCGGCCCCTCGCACGCCTATCTGTTCCGCGGTCCGCGGGGCGCCGGCAAGCGGGCGGCGGCGCGGGCCTTCGCGGCGGAGATCCTCGCCGCCGGGGCGCCCGATCCCGAGGAGGCGCGGCGGCGGGCGCTGCTCGACCCCTCGCCGCATCCCGACCTGGTCTGGCTGGTCCCGCGCGGCGCCCAGCACCTGGTCGACGAGGTGCGCGAGCGGGTGATCCGCGCCTCCGCCTACCGGCCCTTCGAAGGGACGCGGCGGGTGTTCGTCCTCGAGGCGGCCGAGGCGCTGCGCGACGAGAGCCAGAACGCGCTGCTGAAGACGCTCGAGGAGCCGCCGAACTTCGTCCACCTGGTCCTCCTCAGCTCCGAGCCGGAGGCGCTGCTGGAGACGATCTCCTCCCGCTGTCAGCCGGTCGACTTCGCGCCGCTGCCGGCCGAGGTGCTGGAAGCCGAGCTGGCCGGCGCGGCGGGCGCCGAGGAGGTCGCGGCGGCGGCCAGGCTCGCCGCCGGTGACCGCGAGCGCGCGGCGCTCCTGCTCTCCGAGCGTGGTCGCGAGCTGCGCGCGGAGGTCGAGCGCTGTCTCGTCGCCACCCTGGCCGGCGAGGTCGCCGGCGCCCCCTGGCGGCAGTTGCTCGACGGCGCCC
>DASVWP010000021.1:0-2821 GCA_036393155.1 Solirubrobacterales bacterium
CCTCCCGCAGCAAGGAGCGCTCCACCCGGGCCGCTCCGCCGACCCGGCCGGCGCTGCGCGAGCGCTACGAGCGCAAGCGGCGCGAGGTGATCGACACCGCGGCGCGGCTGTTCGCCGAGCGCGGCTTCCAGGAGACCTCGATGAGCGACCTCACCGAGGCGACCGGGCTGGCGGCCGGCGGCCTCTACCACTACATCGCCGGCAAGGAGGAGCTGCTGTTCAGCATCTGCGACGAGCTGCTCGACCCGCTCCTCGCCCGGGCGCGGGAGATCGTCGCCGCGGAGGCGCCGCCGGCCGAGCAGCTGCGAGCCCTGCTGCACGCCTGGCTCGAGCACATCGCCCGCCACCGCGACCACATGCTGGTCTTCGCCCAGGAGCGGCACGTGATCGAGCGCGAGCCGCAGTGGCGGCGGGTCCGGCGCCAGCGCAAGGCCTTCGAGCAGCTGCTCGACGACGTCCTCGCCCGCGGCGAGCGCGACGGCTCGATGTCCTTCGAGGACCGCGGATTCACCCTGCTCGCCCTGCTGGGGATGGTCAACTACACGCCGCAGTGGCTCAACCCCCGCGGCCGTCTCTCACCGGCCGAGATCGCCGATCGTTACTGCGACCTGATCCTCCGCGCCGCCGTCCCGGCGCGGCGCTAGAGCTGGGTCGCGATCAGCCCGGCGGAGGCGGCGATCAGCGTTCCGAGGGCCCCGGCGCCCAGGGTGAGCATCAGCCGGTAGAGGCGTTCGAACCCCGCTTTGGTGTCCGTGCGCAGGTCCTGAAGCTCTCGTTCGACCTTGTCAAATCGCTGGTCGACCTCGTCGAAGCGCCGGTTCACTTCGCTTCGGAAGTCGTCCAGCCGCTCGTCGGTCCAGCTCTCTCGCATGGTCACCGTCATGATGCCATGCTCGCAGACAAAATGTTACGTGTGGCGCGGGGAATGAAGAATCTCTGTCGCGCCGCTGTGACGTGAGCGTGGAGCCGGCGCTAAGCCAGCCCGGCGCGCTCGCAGGCCAGCCGGCCGAGCACCGGCACGCCCTCGCCGAGGCTGGCGAAGTAGGCGTCGAAGGTGGTGCCGGCCCGGTGGCGTTTGTAGCTGCCCTCGAGGAAGATCGCCGCCTTCCAGAGGGCCAGCGTCTGGTACCAGGCCAGCGCCTCGATCGAGTGGCCGGTCGCCTCGACGTAGCGCCTGGCGAGTGCCTCGCGGCCGGGGAAGCCGGGGAGGCGGGTGACCCGGGAGAGCTCGGCCACCGGGTTGACCGGGTCGCCCTCCTGCGCCCACATCGCGGTCATGTAGCCGACGTCGGCCAGCGGGTCGCCGATCGTCGCCATCTCCCAGTCCAGGACCGCGACCAGGCGCGGCTCGCGGGGCGCGAACATCACGTTGCCGAGCCGGTAGTCGCCGTGGACGATGGTCGCCGCCGGCGATGACGGCAGGTTGTCGGCCAGCCAGTCGCGGACCTGCTCAAGCTGCGGCAGCGGCCGCGTCGCGTTGTGCTCGAGCAGCCCCCCGAAGCGCTTGATCTGCCGCTCCAGGTAGCCGTCGGGGCGACCGAACCCCTGCAGGCCGAGCGCCTCGAAGTCGAGCCCGTGCAGGGCCAGCAGCCCGTCCACCAGCTGCTCGGCGATCCGCGCCGGCGCTCCCGGCCGGACCAGCCCGCCGGGCAGCGCGTCGGCCAGCACCTGGCCCTCGACGAAGGGCATCACGTAGAAGGGGGCGCCGATCACGCCCGCGTCCTCGCAGCTCGCCAGCACCTCGGGGACCGGCGGCCCGAGGCCGTCGAGCGCGGCCAGCAGGCGCGCCTCGCGCAGCACGTCGTGCGCCGAGGGGGGCAGCGGCCCGCGCGGCGGGCGGCGCAGGACCAGCTTCTCGGCCCCGCGGCGCAGCAGGAAGGTGACGTTGGAGTGGCCTTCGCCGATCGGCTCCACCTCGACCGCCCCGCTGCCCAGGCCGGCGGCGTCGAGGAACTCCTCCAGCGGCTCGAGGACCAGCAGCGGCTCCAGCTCGGCCGCCGCGGCGGCCGCCAGGTCGCGGACCACGTCGGTCCCGGTGCCCTCGGCGGTCACGGTCACGTGCCCGCGGAGCCCACGGCGGCGGCCCGGCCCCGCAGCGTCCGCCGCGCGATCGCCCAGAGGTGGGTCTCGGTCGGGCCGTCGTAGATGCGGAAGGGGCGCAGCTCGTTCATCAGCCGGGCCAGCGGCGCGTCCCCGGAGATGCCGAGCGCGCCGCAGATCTGGATCGAGCGGTCGACCACGCGGTTCACCGCCTCGGCGACGTGGGCCTTGGCCAGCGAGGACTCGTGGCGGGCGTGCTGGCCGTTGTCGAGCGCCCAGGCGCAGCGCCAGATCATCGCCCGGCTGGTTTCGATGTCGATGACCGACTCGGCGATCATCTGCTGCACCATCCCCAGCTCGCCCAGCCTCTGGCCGAACGCCTCGCGCTCGTTGGCGCGGTCGAGGGCGAAGTCGAGCGCCCGGCGGGCGGCGCCCAGCCAGCGCTCGCAGTGGGTGAGCCGGGCCGGGGCGAGCCGGACCTGGGCGTAGCGGAAGCCCTCGCCGACCTCGCCGAGCACCGCCGCGTCGTCCACGCGGCAGTCCTCGAAGAGCACTTCGCCGTGGCCGCCGGGGAAGGCGAGGTCGGTCGCCTCGATCGTCCGCTCGATCCGGAAGCCCGGGTTGTCGGCGTCGATGAGGAACATCGTCGCCCCCTCCTCGGCCAGCGCCATGCAGATCGTGAAGGCGGCGCCGTCGGCACCGGTGATGAACCACTTGCGGCCGCTGATCGACCAGCCGCCGTCGACCCGCTCGGCCCGCGTGCGCAGCATCGAGGGGTCGG
>DASVWP010000022.1:0-4590 GCA_036393155.1 Solirubrobacterales bacterium
GGGATCAGTCGGAGGCGAGGAGGCGGCAGCCGAGCAGGCGGGCGATCCCCTCGCCGCCCCGGGCCATCACCCAGTCGTGGTTCCACTCGAAGGCCGGGCGCAGCAGCGGCGCCAGGCGGTTCATCCAGGGCTTGGTCGTGGAGACGTTCCACTCGTAGAGCACCGCGGTGACCCCGCCCTGCTCGTAGAGGCGCCAGCGGCCGACCCCCTCCAGCTCGCCGACCGCCCGTCCCTCCATCAGCGTCGGGTGCTCGACCCGGGTCGTCGTCACCTCGAAGCAGACCCGGTAGGGCAGCAGGCTCTTCCAGACCATCCGCGAGACCGAGCCGACCCCGTCGTCGATTTCGTCCCCGCCCCGCAGTTCCTCCACCGACTCCACCCCGCGCCACCAGCTCGGCCACGCTTTCTGGTCGTGGATCGCCTTCCAGACCGGCTCGCGCGGGGACTCCAGCAGCCAGGTGGTGAGGAACGCGTAGTCGGCCATCGGCGGGTCTACCTACGCAGGCCGGGCGCCGCTGGTTCAGTTGTGGTGCGGCGTCTCACCGTTGCCGAGGTGGGCCCGCGGCGGCTCGACGATCTGGGAGAAACGGATCACGGTGACCGCGTCGTCATCGGAGATCGGCCGGCTGTAGATCTGTTCGAGGAAGCGCTTGGTCTCCTCGAGGCGGCGGAACTCCGGATTGTCGTGCTCGATGTCGCGGCGCGAGAGGTCGCCGACCCGCTTCACCTCGACGTCGTCGATCACCGCGGTGAAGATCTTCTCCCGCGGGCTGTGCCGGAAGCCGACCGTGATCCAGACGACCTGTCCGCGCTCGTACTTGCCGCTCTTGTCGCCGAGCCGGATCGTCGCGCTCTTCCGCCCTCGCTTCAGCTGGTCGATGAAGACCGCTGAATAGAAGTTCAAGACGTAGATGCCACCCCTCATTAGCGCTGCGAGCGTATATGACGGGCGTGATCTCGGCCCGCCGAGCGGGTTTGGACATCTGTCCTAGTCGCGATTCCAGTTCTTCGCAGGGGGAACCGATGGAGGACAGGAATGGTCTCGGCAAGCAGCCACATCCGCGCCGCTCTGGCCGCGCTCGCGATCGCCGCGGGCCTGCTGGCGATCCCGCTCGCCTCCAGCGCCGCGGCGATGTCCTGCGACGGCCATCACGTGACGATCATGGGCACGCCTGGCCCCGACCACATCGTCGGCAAAGCCGGCAACGACGTGATCTACGGCGGCGGCGGCAACGACGTGATCAGCGGCGGGCCGAACGGCAACGACATCATCTGCGGCGGCCCCGGCGACGACACGATCCACGGCGGCCGCGGCTACGACAAGCTGTTCGGGGAAGAAGGCAACGACAAGCTGTTCGGGGAAACCGGCTCCGACCTGCTGGAAGGCGGGGAAGGCAACGACGAACTCTCCGGCTCCAAGGGCGCCGACAATCTCTACGGTGGCGGGGGCGAAGACAAGCTGCTGGGCTCCAAGGGCCCGGACAAGCTCGACGGCGGGCCCGGCAACGACTTCGCCGACGGCCAGCAGGGCTCCGACGAAGTCGAAGGCGGCGCCGGGGAAGACAAGCTGCTGGGCGACAAGGGCAACGACACGGTTCTCGGCGGGCCCGGCAACGACCTGATCGAAGGCGGCCCCGGCGACGATCCGCACCTCGACGGCGGCGGCGGCAGCGACGAAGTGATCGGCGGCGCCGGGATCGACAACATCAACGGCGGCCCCGGAAACGGCGACATCGTCCGCGGCGACAACGGGACCGACACCCTCTCCGGCGGGCCCGGCAGCAACGACATCGTCTCCTACTCGAGCGCCAGCCGCGGCGGCATCGACGTCAACCTCGCCGCCGACAAGGCCAAGGGCGACGGCCATGACCAGCTGGCCGAATTCGAGGACGTCGTCGGCTCGCCCCAGGCCGACACGATCATCGGCGACAACGAACCGAACAAGATCGACGGCGGCGTCGGCAACGACACCCTGGACGCCGGCGGAGGCGGGGGCGAAGCCTTCGGCGGCCCCGGCAGCGACGAATGCAACGGCTTCGAAGTCGAGAACTCCTGCGGGCCGGAAGCCGGACCGCCCCCCGGCGGCGCCTACGTCGTCCTCAACGAAGGTCTGGCGGGGTCGAGCCTGGTGGTCCAGGGCGCCGCGGTTGCCGACAACATGCGGATCAGCCTCGGCGCCGGCGGGTGGACCGTGACCGACAGCGTGCCGATCGCTCCCGGCGACGGCTGCCTCAACGCCGGCCCCACCACGGTCGTCTGCGGCGGCGATCCCTCGCTGTCGCTGATCGTCGTCACCGGCGGCGCCGGCAACGACGAAATCACGATCGACGGCAGTGTCCCGACCAGCGCTCACGTGCGGATCAACGGCAACGCCGGCAGCGACACCCTGGTCGGCGGCAACGGCGACGACGTCCTGGAAGCCGGCGAGAACTACAACGGCCCCGACAACGGCAACGACACGCTGATCGGCAACGCGGGATCCGACGTCCTCTACGCCGATCCCGGCGCCGACCAGCTCTACGGCGGGCCGGGCAACGACCTCCTCGTCTCCTCGGTCGCGACCTGCCAGGGCCACACCTTCGACGGCGGCCCCGGCGAGGACACGGTCTCCTACGCCCGCTCCAACGACAACCTGAAGCTGGTCCTCGGCGGGACCGGCGGCCCGCCCGGGTGCGGCACGCCCGACCAGATCCTCTCCAGCAACGAGAGCCTCGAGGGCTCCGAAGGCCCCGACATCCTGGTCGGTGACAACCGGGACAACTCGATGCTCGGCCACGGCGGCGCCGACACCTTCATCGGCATGGGCGGCAACGACTTCATCGACGCGGTCGACGGCCAGCGCGACAAGGCGATCATCTGCGGGCCCGGCCACGACGAAGTCGTCGAGGACCCGCAGGACCCGAAGGGCGTGGGCTGCAACTGAGCGACTACTAGTAGATGTAGTTGCGCAGCTTCGTCGGGTCCAGCACGGTCACGCGGCCGCGGCCGGAGCGCACCACGCCGGCCCGCTCGAGCTCGGCGAGGAAGCGGCTGACGCTCTCGCGCGAGGTGCCGGCGAGCTGGGCGAGATCGGTCTGGTTCATCCGGATCGTCACCTCGGTGGTCTCCCCGTTGCTGCCCTGGGCCTCGCGGGAGAGCTGGGCGAGGATGCCGGCGACCCGGCTGGGAACGGTCTGGAAGGACTGGCGGGAGATCCGCACGTTGGCGGCCCGCAGGCGGCGGACCAGGCCGGCGACCAGCTTCAGGGCGATCTCCGGGTGGCGGGCGAGCAGGGAGCGGACGTCGCCGGCCGGCAGCGCCAGCAGCTCGCCGTCGCTCACCGCCTCGGCGCTGGCCGAGCGTTTGTCGCCGTCGAGCATCGCCAGCTCGCCGAAGATCTCGCCCGGGCCGAGGGTGGCGAGGGTGATCGCGCGGCCGTCGGAGTGCTCGCGGGTGACCCGGAAGGTGCCCTCTTTGACGATGTAGCAGGCGTCGGAGTTGTCGCCCTCGTGGAAGACCCTGGTCCCGGCCGGGAAGGATCGCGGCACGGCGACGTGGGAGAAGCGCTCCAGCTCCCCTTCCTCGAGATCCGAGAAAAGGGTCACGCTCTTCAGCAGCTCGACCGCGCTCTGCTCCCTGTCAGACACTAAGTCGATTATGGCAACGGGGCGGACGCCCGGCGCCCGAACCAGACATTCGGCGGATGCGGCCAAGGCGGCGAGCGGGCCTCACTCAGGCCGAGGCCGTGAGTTTCCTTGGACCGCGGCTGAAGCCGGCGCCGATCAGGGCCTCCTCGTGCCCGGAGCCGATCACCGCCTCGCCGTCGAGCTTCTCGATCGCCAGTTTCGGCAGCTGGCCGGTGGAGACGGCGTCGGCGAGCGCCCGCATCGCCTCCTCCAAGGCCTCCCCCTCGAGCGGCGCCAGGCGGAGGATCCCCCGCCCCCCGCGCTCGACGAAGACCAGGGGCTCGCCGTCACGCAGCAGCAGGTGGGAGCCGGGGGTGCGCCCGGGCCGGCGCCCGCCCTCGAGCTTCGGCCAGGGCAGCGAGGCGCCGTAGGGGTTGGCCGGGTCGGTGGCGGCGAGCACGAGGTAGGAGCCGTCGGCTTCGGGCAGCGAGCGCAGCCGCTCGACCGCGCCGGGCAGCGCGAACTGGGCGCCGCCGAGGCCCTCGACGAAGTAGCCGCGGCGGGCGGTGCCGAGCAGCTCCAGGTTGCCGAGCTCCCCGTAGAGGGTCGAGAAGCCGCCGGGGACGCCCTCGGCGAGCACGGTCTCGCGGGTGACGATGCCGTAGCGCTCCATCATCAGCTCAGCCTGGGCGCGCAGGCGGGCGCCGGGGCCGGGAGCGTTGGCGAACAGCGGCGCGGTCAGCGACCAGCGGCCCTGCACCGCAGCGCCGGTGGTCGAGCGACGGCGCGCGAAGCGGCGGCCGGCGCGCTCGCTGGGCGGCACCGCGCGCAGCCTCGGCGCCCGCAGCGGCGCGAAGGCGTCGTTGGTCACCGCGCCGCTCCAGGCGAGGTCCCAGAGGGCGTTGTGCAGGTCCTCGGCCGGATGATCGAGGTCGGCGACCAGGTCCAGCCAGAAGCTCGGCCCAGCGGCGAGGCGCTCGCGGAT
>DASVWP010000023.1:0-13905 GCA_036393155.1 Solirubrobacterales bacterium
GTGCTGGTTGAAGCCGTGCTCGGC
The DNA here is from genome assembly GCA_036393155.1 of Solirubrobacterales bacterium. Lineage (GTDB taxonomy): Bacteria > Actinomycetota > Thermoleophilia > Solirubrobacterales > 70-9 > VAYN01. The sequence goes on from DASVWP010000023.1 coordinate 25, forward strand.
CTGGAAGAAGGCGCCGGCGCTGGAGAGCTGGCCGATCGAGAGCTGCGCCACGGCCTGCGCCTGGCGGGCCGCCCGCACCGCCTCGTCGCGCTGCATGCGGTGGAAGCTCGCTTCGTCGTTGGCGTGCACGATCAGCGCCGCGGCAACCGAGCCGGCGGCGATCACCAGCACCGCGGTGAGGCCTATCCAGAATCGCAATCGCATTGGTGTCCGTTACTTCTTCGGCGCCAGGTGCCGGATGTTTGAGCCTGGGTGGCCGCGTGCGGCGGGCTCAGTCCGGGACCGCCGCCAGCGACTCCCAGAGGTAGAGCGAGGCGAGACTGCGGTGGGGGCGCCACGGCTCGCCGATCTCGACCACCCGCTGCGGCGTCGGCATCTCGCCGAGGCCGTACTCGATCTGGATCGCCTTGCGGATCCCGAGATCGCCGCCGGAGAGGACGTCGGGCCGCTCGAGGTGGAAGAGCAGGAACATCTCGGCGGTCCAGCGCCCGAGCCCGCGGACCGCGACGATCTCCTCGATCACCCGCTCGTCCTCCAGCTGCTCGAGCCGGTCGAGCTCGAGCTCGCCGCTCAGCACGTGGGCCGCGAGGTCGCGCACGTACTCGACCTTGCGGCCGGAGAGGCCCGCGGCCCGCAGGTCCTTTTCGCCGGCCTCCAGCAGCTGCTCCGGGGAGGGGGTGGTGCCGCCGAACAAATCGAGCACCCGCAGGTAGATCGTCCGCGCCGCTTTGGTCGAGAGCTGCTGGCCGACGATCGCCCGCAGCAGCGCCCCGTAGGCGTCGGCCGGCCGCTCCTCGCGCCGGCGCCGCAGCCGGGTCGCCAGGTCGATCTTGCCGACCCGCTCGATCAGCGCCGCCATCGTCGGGTCGCAGGCGGCGAGCGCCTTGCGCGCCCGTGCGCTCACCGACCGGTCCAGCGGGGCGCCCGCTTTTCGCCGAACGCCCGGATCCCCTCGCGGAAGTCCACGGAGGAGAAGCAGGACTCGCGCAGGGCGACCAGGCCGGCCTCCTGCTGCTCGCTGAGCAGTGGGGACCCGTTCAGCAGGTCGATCGCGCGTTTGTTGCCGCGCATCGAGAGCGGGGCGTTGGCGGCGATCGCCGCGGCCAGTTGGACGGACTCGCGGTCCAGCCGGTCGTCGCTGACGACCTCGTTGACGAGGCCGAAGCGCTCGGCCCGTTCGGCCTCGAAATTGCGGCCGGTGAGGAAGAGCTCCTTGGTGCGGGCGAGGCCGACCGTGTCGAGGAACTTGCGCAGCCCGGTGTGGCCGTAGATCAGGCCGAGTTTCGCCGGCGGCATCCCCAGCTTGGCACCGGCGGCGCAGATCCGCAGGTCGCAGGTGATCGCCAGCTCCAGGCCGCCGCCCAGGCAGTGCCCGTTGATCGCCGCCACCACCGGCCAGGGGTGGTTGGAGACCGCCTCCATCGCCGCGTGGAAGGGATGGGCGACGAGCGCCTCGGCGTCGCGCTCGAAGGTGTCCTCGGGGATCGAGGCGATGTCGTAGCCGGCCGAGAAGACCGGCGGCGCGCCGGTGATCAGCACGCAGCGCGTCTCGATCCCGTGGTCGAGCTGGGGCAGGACTTCGGCCAGAGCGTCGAGGATCTGGTGGTCGAGGGCGTTGCGCCGATCCGGGTTGACGATGCGCAGTCGCGCCACCGCCTCGGCCGGCCGGTCGAGGACGAGCTTGCCTCCCGCGAGCTGCTCGTTCATCGCGCCCCGATGGGTGCCTGGCCCGCCACTTACTCCAGCACTACGAGGACGTCGCCTTCGCTGACCGACTGGCCCTCCTCGCAGCGAATCTCCTTCACGGTCCCGTCGTCTTCGGACTCGACCGGGATCTCCATCTTCATCGACTCGAGAATGACGACGGTGTCGCCGTCGGAGACCTGGTCGCCGACCGCGACCTCGATTTTCCACACGTTGCCGGTGATGTGAGCCTCGATGTCTGGCATGGGCGGGGACAATATCCGGCCGATGGGACCCGATGAGACGGCAGCCGGCGGCGAGCTGGCGGCGATCGTGGCGGCGCACAACGAGGCCGACCGGATCGCGGCGACGGTGGCGGCCCTGCGCGCCACCTTCCCGGCTGCCGCGATCTGGGTCGCCGACGACGCCTCGGGCGACGGCACCGCCGAGCGGGCGATGGCCGCCGGAGCGCAGGTGGTCAGTCGCGGCCGCCCGCACGGGAAGGGCGGCAACATGACCGCGGCGGCCGAGGCGGCGCTCAGCGTCGACCCGCCGCCCTCCCTGGTGCTGCTCTGCGACGGCGACCTCGGCGACTCCGCGGCGCGGCTCGGGCCGCTGGTCGCGGCGGTGCGGGGAGGAGAGTGCGACCTCGCGGTGGCCGCCTTCTCGCGGCGGGTCGGCGGCGGCTTCGGCCTCGCGGTGGGCTTCGCCGGCTGGGCGGTGCGCAGGCTCTGCGGCTTGGAGGCCCGGGCGCCGATCTCCGGTCAGCGGGCGCTGCGGGCGGAGACGCTGCGCGCCTGCCTGCCGTTCGCCGCCGGCTTCGGGATGGAGATCGGGATGACGGTCGACGCGGTGCGCGCCGGCCACCGGGTCGGCGAGTACGAGCTCGACCTGGAGCACCGGGCGAGTGGGCGAACGCTGGCCGGCTTCCGGCACCGCGGCCGGCAGCTCTGGGACTTCCTCAAGGCCTTTCTGTGGCGCCTCCGTACGCAATGATTCGTCATGTACCTCAATTGACAGAAACTCGTCTGTTCCCGTAGGATCGCGCGCCGTATGGCGGAGAGCGGCAGCGGACGGGCGGCGGGGCGGCGGGGGCCGCGAGACGATCGTGCGCTGCTCGTGGCCGCGGTCTCCAAAGTCGCCGCCGAGCGGGGCTACTCGCGACTCACGGTGGACCGGGTCGTGCGCTGCGCCGGGGTCAGTCGTGCCACCTTCGAGGAGCATTTCGAGAGCCGCGAGCAGGGGTTGATCGCCGCCCAGGATGCCTTTCTCGAGCGGCTCTGGCAGGACGTCTCAGCCGCCTGTGAGGCGGCCGGGGCGGCCTGGCCGCAGAAGGTTCGGGCCACACTGGCCGCGGTCCTCGGGGCACTGGTCGAAGCCAGCGACCTGGCGCGGGTCTTCGCGATCGAAGGCATCGCCGCCAGCCTCGCCCTGGCCGAGCGCCAGCACGAGATGCTCGATCGCTTCGCGGCGCTGCTGCGCGAGGGTCGCCGTCTCTATCCCGCCGCCGCCTCGCTTCCCGAGACCATGGAGCGGGCGCTGGTCGGCGGCATCGCCTCGATCGTCACCCGGCAATTGCTGGCCGAGGAACCGCAGGCGATCGACAAGCTCGAACCGGAGCTGGTCGAGCTGGTCCTGATCCCCTACTTGGGGGACGAGGCCGCGCGGCGGGTCGCCGTGGCGACCTGACCTCCGGGCCAGTCGAAGGGCACGAGCACGATTCGCACCAGATCCGGGGCCAGCTCGGGCAGCGAGGCGGCGCGCCCGTGCGCGAGCTCGCGCTGGATCACGCTCCACGCTCCCTGCGGGATCGCTTCGAGAATCGTCCGCGGCGGCGGGTCGCCAATCGCTCCGGGGGCCGCTCCCTGTTCGAGGAACGCGGTGAAGCCGTCGAGGATCGCATCGGCCCGGTCGAGCGCCACCGGCCCGGCGGTCGGCAGCTCGAAGAAGGCCATGCGGGTGAAGGCCTCGTTGGCGGCGATCTCCTCCAGCAGCGCTCGCAGGCCGGCGCCGACCGCCTCCGGATGCCGCTCCTCCCGGACAAAGGCGGCGGCGCCGGTGGCCAGGGCTTCGCTGGCGAGGATCTCGAAGCTGGCGAGGAAGGCGTCGCGCTTGCTGTCGAAGTGTTCGTAGAAGGTCTGGTTGGAGACGCCCGCCGCTCGCGAGATCGCCGGGATGCTGAGCGCCGAGTAGCCGTCCTGCGCGACGACCGCGGCGGCGCCGCGGACGATCCGCTCCCGCTGGGTCAGGCTGGTGCGGCTGCGGGGGCTGTCGGGGGGCTCGTTCCAGCCCGGTTTGGAGGGGTCCTCGCGCGGCGGCCGCAGGCTCGCGAGATCAACGGGGCGGCGTGCCGCGGCGATCGCCTGGCGGACCGTCTCGGCTTCGGGCCGCTGGTAGGAGAGCGCCCAGTCGACCAGCGTCCCGACCAGCTGGGGCAGTTGCTCGGGTGTGCCGCGGCGGATGTTGCGGTACACGGCGCCGCGGATCCCGGCCATGATCGCGATCACCGTCACCGGCGAGACCTCGTGCTCGGAGGCGGATTCGTCGAACGCCTGCTTCAGCATCGCCTCGAAGCCGAGCGAGGCCTGCTCGCGATGGGCGACCCCGGGGCCGCCGAGCGTCAGCGATTCGACCGCCGCGAAGGAGGCCGCCGCGGGCTCTTCGACGGCCAGGTTCATGAAGGCCGCGAGACCGGCGGTCATCCGCGCGCGCAGGTCGCCGTCGGCGCCGTAGGCGGCCTCGACGCGGCGGGAGAGCTGGGAGACGATCTCGTCGAAGGTGGCGAGGAAGCACTCCTCCTTGCTCTCGAAGTGCTGGTAGAAGGTGCTCTTGGAGACACCGGCCAGGGTGACCAGCTCGCGCAGCGTGGTCGCCGCGAAGCCGTGGCGGGCGACCGCCTCGACCATCGCCCCCTCCAGCCGCGCCTTCTGGTGCTGGGCGACCCGCTCCGGCGTCATCCCGCCCGCCCCACCCGTCAAACGAGGGAACAGGCGTTTCGTCGGCTGCGTGCCCGATTCAGTCGACGCCATCCCGACGCTCACGATAGCCAGATAGGTGGCAGGAATCTATGTAAGAGGGCTGACAACCCATGTACCTCACCTGACAGTCCCAGTACCCGATTTTACAACTTTATTCTGTACCTACCTTGACAGAAACACAAGTGTCTGACTAGGGTGGCGCCGTTCGCCAGGGAAAGCGGACGCTGGATGACAACGACCGGGCCAGGGACCTGGGCTCTCCAAGCACGCGCTGGAGGCAGGGGCGAGGGCGGTCAAAGCAAGGAGAGACATCAGGTGAGACGCCGCGAAGGCTTCGTCCGTGGAATCCATCGAAGGGGCCGTCTGGGAGCGGCCCGGCAGCTGGTCGTGCCGCTGCTGGCGCTGCTCTGCGCGGCGTTGCCGGCAGGCGCCGCGGCCGCGCCCCCGGGCAGGGGCTACGAGCTCGTCTCGCCGGCCGAAAAGGGCGGCTCCGACGTCTACCCGCTCTCGACCGGCGGCCTGTTCACCCCGATCGCCTCAAGTGACGGCAACTCGGTGGCGTTCGTCTCCCTGGACGCGATTCAGGGGACCAACCCCGCCTCCAACGCGGTCCTCAACTTCTATCGAGCCAGCCGCTCCTCCGGCGGCTGGGCGAGCGAAGAGCTCAACCCGCCGTTGCTGGTGCTGAACAACCTCAACGTGGTGTCCTACTCGGCCTTCAGCCCCGATCTCTCGAAAGGCGTCCAGCTCGGCGTGCCGGCCGGGACGGAAACGACCACGGAAGTCGGCAACCTCTACCTCCGCGACTCCGCCGGATTCCACCTCATCACCCCGGGAATCCCCGCCGAAGCCAACGTGGAAGTGACCGGCCGCTCGGCCGACCTCAGCCACGTGGTGTTCACCGTCCGCAACGGCCAGCTGAACGAAGAAGCGCCGCCCGGAGCGCAGGTGGTCCTCTACGACTGGAACGCGGCCACCGATACGGCGCGGATCGTGGGTCGCATGCCGAATGGCGAAGCGAGCCCCTCCCAGGTCAACATCGCCACCCCGCCGGGCGTGGCGGGTGGGATGCAGCACCTCTTCAACCCGGTCTCCGCCGACGGCTCGAAGATCTTCTTCTACACGCCCGAAGAAAGCAGCCAGCGCCAGCTCTACGTGCGGATCGGTGGCAGCGAAACGCGCTGGGTCTCCGAATCGAAGCGGAGCACGCCGGACCCCGAAGGCACCAAGGTCGCCAACTTCCGGTTTGCCTCCACCGACGGGTCGGTCGCCTTCTTCAGCAGCGCCCAGAAGCTGACCGACGACGCCACCACCGGCCCGGCCGACGGCGGCCAGGACCTCTACCGCTACGACGTCGCGACCGAAGCGCTGACCGACATCACGGTCGACGGAGCCGACGCCAACGGCGCCGAAGTGCAGGGAGTGATCGGCGGCTCGAGCGACGGCAAGCGGCTCTACTTCGTTGCCAAAGGCGTGCTGGCGCCGGGCGCGACCGGGGGGGCGGAAAACCTCTACATGTGGACCGACGACGGGTCGGCGAAGGGCAAGATTGCCTTTATCGCCTCCGGGGTCTCCCCGGCCAACTGGGAACCCCGCTTCGCAACCCTGGGTGAACAGATCGTCGGTCGCGTGACCCCCGACGGCATGCACCTGCTCCTCGAGTCCGCGACCAACCTGACGCCCTACGACAGCGCCGGCCATCTGGAGGCCTACCTGTTCGACGCGGCCACCGGCCAGATCGTGTGTGCCAGCTGCAATCCCGCCGGCACGCCGGCGAGCGCCGACGCCCAGGCGACCGGGACCAACGAGGCGATCGCGATCCCGCACACGCTGAGCGAAGACGGCAGCCGGGTGTACTTCTCGACCGCCGAACAGCTGGTGCCGGCCGACACCAACGCCGCCGAAGACACCTACGAATACGACGCCGCCAGCGGCCAGGTGACGCTGATCTCCAGCGGCCAGGGCGAATACGCCTCGCCGTTCTCCGATGCGACGCCGAACGGCAGCGACGTCCTCTTCCTCACTCGCCAGCAGCTGGTCGGGATCGACAGGGACGAAAACTACGATGCCTACGATGCCCGCCTGGGCGGCGGGATCCCCGCCCAGAACCCGGCCGCGCCGCCGACCCCGTGCACGGGTCAGGAATGCCGCGACACGGTGGCGCAGGCGCCGCCGGTCTACACGCCCGCCAGCTCCACGTTCAGCGGTCCGCGGAACCGCAAACGACACCACCGGCACCACGGCAGGCACCACCACGCACACCACGGCAAGGGCAACGGCCATGGGCGCCGTTAGGCGACCGCGGGCAAGACGAGGAGAGACGACGATGAACAGCACCAACACCGAGACGATTGCCCTGACGCCGCTGCGGCGGCTGGCGGTCTTCGCCGCCGCCGCCACGCTGCTCTGCCTCGTGCTGGCTGCGCTCGCCGGCCGGGCCGACGCGGCCTTCGGGATCAGCTCGTTCGACGGCGAAGTGACGACCTCGAGCGGTGGGCCGGCCGAGCAGGCGGGCAGCCATCCCTACAAGGCGACCACGACGATCAAGTTCAACACGACCACCAACTCCGGCGGCGCGACGATCCCCGACGGCGCCTTCAAGACCGTCGAAACCCGCCTCCCCCCGGGGCTCATCGGCAATCCGCACGCGACGCCGAAGTGCAGGATCCCCGACTTCCTGGCGGGCGAAGCGCTGGCTCTGGGCAACTGCCCCAACGACACCGCGGTCGGGGTCGGCCACGTGACCACCGAACTCTTCGGGGGGACGATCAGCGCGCCGGTCTACAACCTGCAACCCGGCCCCAACCAGGCCGCCCGGTTCGGGTTCCACATCCTCACCGCCAGCATCTTCCTCAACGTCTCGGTGCGGACGGGCGGCGACTACGGGCTGACGATCACGATCCCCAACTCCTCCCAGGGCCTGCCGATCCTCGGCACCGGGCTGGAACTGTGGGGCGTGCCGGCGAACCCCAGTCACGACGGCGAACGGGGGAAGTGCGAGGGCCTCTTCGGGCCCAGCGGAGAAAGCTGCCCGAGCGGGGCGCAGGAACGGGCCTTCCTGACCAACCCGACCTCCTGCACCGGCCCGGTGAGCACCGGCCTGCGGGTCGACTCCTGGCAGGAACCGAACAGCTACGCGACGGCCAGCTTCCTCAGCCACGACACCGAAGGCAAAGCCGTCGGCGCCACCGGCTGCGAAAGGCTGCCCTTCGAACCGAGCTTCGAAGTCGCGGCCACCCCGGGCAGCGCGGCCTCGCCGTCCTCGCTGGACGTCTCGGTCCATATCCCGCAGCACGAAGGCCTGGAAGAACTCGCCAGCTCCCAGCTGCGCAAGGCGGTGGTCACCCTGCCCCAGGGCGTGACCGTCAACGCCGCCGCCGCGAACGGGCTCGCCGCCTGCTCGGAAGCGCAGATCGACGTCAGGGGGCCGGGCGCGGTCGGCTGTCCCGACGCTTCGAAGATCGGGACGACCGAAATCCTCTCGCCGCTGCTGGAAGAACCGCTGAAGGGCGGGGTCTACCTGGCCAAGCAGGGTGAAAACGAGTTCGGCAGCCTGCTCGCGATCTACGCCGTGGCGGAAGCCGAAGGCGTGCTGATCAAGCTGCCGGGCAAGCTCGAAGCCGACGCCTCCACCGGCCAGGTGACGGCGACCTTCGGCGAAGACCCGCAGCTGCCGTTCAGCGACGTTCGGCTGAGCTTCTTCGGCGGCTCGAGCGGCGTGCTCAGCGCTCCCGGCACCTGCGGCACCTACACGGCCACCGGCACCTTCACGCCGTGGTCGGGGTCGGCGCCGGTGACGAAGCAGAGCAGCTTCGCGGTCACCTCGGGCCCCAACGGGAGCGCCTGCCCGAAGGGCCTGTTCGAACCGCAGCTGCGGGCCGGCACCGTCAACCCGGTGGCCGGTCGCTACAGCAACCTCTCGCTCACCGTCAGCCGCGAAGACGGCGCCCCGGCGCTGACCGGCCTCGACGTGAAGCTGCCGAAGGGGCTGCTCGCCAAGCTGGCCGGGGTCAAGTACTGCCCGCAGGCGGTGCTGGCGGCGATCCCGACCGGCCCCGGCACCGGTGCCGCCCAGCTCGCCTCCCCGAGCTGCCCGGCGGACAGTCAGGTGGGGACGGTCGCCGTCTCGGCTGGCACCGGGCCGACGCCGCTGTACCTCGACACCGGCAGGGCCTACCTGGCGGGCCCCTACAAGGGCGCGCCGCTCAGCCTGGCGCTGGTGACGCCGGCGCTCGCCGGGCCGCTCGACCTGGGCAACGTGGTGGTCCGGGCGGCGCTGAAGGTGAACCCGGTGACCGCCCAGGTCGAGGCGGTAAGCGATCCGATCCCGACCATGCTCTCGGGGATCCCACTCGCCCTGCGCGACATCCGGGTCACTCTCAACCGCAAGCGGTTCACCCTCAACCCGACGACCTGCGACCCGAGCAAGGTCCTTGCCAAGATCGCCGGCTCCGGGGGTGCAGCCGCCACCGCCTCCAACCGCTTCCAGGTCGGTGCCTGCGGTCGCCTCGGGTTCTCCCCGCGGCTCTCGCTGGCCCTCAAGGGAGGCACCGGGCGGGCCCAGTACCCGGCGTTGACCGCGACGGTGGCGGCGAAGCCCGGACAGGCGAACCTCGCCCGCGTCTCGGTGGCACTGCCGCACTCGGAGTTCCTCGCCCAGGAACACATCCAGACGGTCTGCACGCGCAAGCAGTTCGCGGCGGGCCACTGCCCAAAGGGGTCCGTGTACGGCTACGCCTCGGCCTACTCGCCGCTCCTCGCCAAGCCGCTGCGGGGGCCGGTCTACCTGCGCTCGAGCAGCAACCCGTTGCCCGACCTGGTGGTTGCCCTCCACGGGCAGATCGACGTCGACCTGGACGGGCGGATCGACTCGGTGGGGGGTGGCATCCGAACCACCTTCCAGACGATCCCCGACGCTCCGATCACCAAGTTCGTCCTGGCGATGAAGGGCGGCGACAAGAGCCTCCTGGTCAACAGCCGGGACCTCTGCGCCGCCGGAGCGGGACGCGCGACCGCCAGGGTCACCGGCCAGAACGGTAAGACCGCGAACCAGCGACCGGCCCTGAGCGCTGGTTGCGGAACCAAGGGCTGAGCCCCCTCCGGGGGGCTGTCGGCCCCTCGTCCAACGATGCAGGACCACGGGCGGCCGCGAGGCCGTCCGTGGTCGTTTCCGAGCGCTTCTCCGGCGGTCTTCGCGGGGGACGAAGTACAAGTACCACTTCTTACAAAGCGAGTACCCGTTATTACAACTTCCTCTGTACCAGCCTTGACAGAAACCTGAGCGTCTGACTAGGGTGCCGCAGCCCGCTGGGGAAGCGGGCTGGTCAAGCAAAAGGAGAGGAACACGTGAGACGCCACTCGAAGGCTCCGTTCGCGGCTGCGGCCGGGATCACCCGCAGGTCGCCCAGGGCCTTCCATGCCCGGATCGGCGTCGCCATCGCGACGGCGCTCACCCTGAGCCTGGCGCTGGCCTCGACGGCGCTCGCGGCCAGCCGCGCCTACGAGCTGGTGTCCCCGGCCGCCAAGGGCGGCACCGACGTCGAGAGCACGATCGGCGACGGCACCGACTTCATGCCGACCGCCGCGGCCGACGGCTCCCGGGTGGCCTTCAACGACCTCAACGCGATCCCCGGGGCGCCCGCCAACGAGTTCATCAACACCTTCGAGGCGCAGCGCGAACCCGCGAGCTGGGACACGACCTTCCTCACCCCTCCGGTCGAACCGGTGCTCGGGATCCCCAGCGCGGTCTTCTCGGCTGCCTCCGCGGACCTCGGCAAGCTCGTCCTCGAGTATGCCTACGAACCGGCGCTCGCCCCGGGCGCCGCCGAAGGCACCAAGGTGCTCTACCTGTTCGACCGGGCGACCGGCACCTACCGCCTGCTGACCCCGGGCGCGCCGGCCAACGAAGAAGAATTCGAAGCCGAAGTCGTCGGTGCCTCCGAAGACTTCAGCCACATCGCGATGGAGGTCAGGCACGGCGGCGCGCTGACCCCCGACACCCCGGGCGGCACCACCCCGCTGCTCTACGAATGGAGCGCGGCGACCGGCGAACTGACCCTGGTCGGCCGGCTCCCGGACAACAGCGTCCTCCCGGGCGCCGACGACATCGCCCGCCCGGCCGGGATCGCCGCCGGCATCGCCTCGCCGGCTCCCTGGAACCCGGTCTCGGCGGACGGCTCGCACATCTTCTTCACCGGCACCTCCGGCAACCGGCAGCTCTACGTCCGGGTCGGCGAGACGACGACGCACGAAGTCTCCGAAACGCAGCGCTCCCCGGTCGACCCCGAAGGCTCGAGGCCGGCCGAATTCCGCTTCGCCTCCAAGGACGGCTCGACGGCCTTCTTCACCAGCGCGGAGAAGCTGACCAACGACGCGACCACCGGCCCCGGCGACGTCGGCAGCGACCTCTACCTCTGGAAGGAAGCCGGGAGCACCCTGACCGACATCACCGTCGACGGCAGCGACGAAAACGGGGCCGAACTCCAGGGCGTGATCGGCGGCGCGGCGGACGGCTCGCGCCTCTACTTCGTCGCCAAGGGGGTGCTGGCGGCCGGCGCCACCGCGGGCCAGGACAACCTCTACGTCTGGAGCGACGAAGGCGGGGCGGCCGGCACGATCCGCTTCGTCGCCGGCCCGGTGACCAGCGTCAACTGGATGCCGGACTCCACCGTGTTCGGCAACCGGGTCCCCGCGCGCGTGACCGCCGACGGGAAGCACCTGCTGTTCGAGTCCAAGAACAGCCCGACCGGCTACGCCGACGGGGGTCACTACGAGGCCTACCTGTACGACGCCGAAACCCAGACCCTGGCCTGCGCCTCCTGCAACCCGCGGGTCGCCACGGCGACGGCGGACGCCCTGGCGGTGGGCGCGGGCGACTACCTCAGCCGCGCCCGGAGCCTCTCGGCCGACGGCCGCCACGTGTACTTCACCAGCACCGAACAGCTGGTCCCGGCCGACACCAACGCGGTCGCCGACGTCTACGAATACAACGCCGAAAGCGGAGAAATCGTCCTGGTCTCCAGCGGCAAGGCGGAAACCCCGTCGCTCTTCTCCGACGCCAGCGAAAGCGGCAGCGACGTCTTCTTCACCACTCGCCAGCAGCTGGTCGGCATCGACCAGGATGAAAACACCGACGTCTACGACGCTCGGGTCGGCGGCGGCATCGCCGCCCAGAACCCGGTCCCCGCGGCGCCGCCCTGCACGGGCGCCGAATGCCGCCTCCCCGGCACCCCCGCCCTGGAAGCGCTCACCCCGGGCAGCTCGCAGCAGAACGGACCCGGCAACCGCAAGCGCAAGCGGCACCACAGGAAGAAGCACCACAGGAAGGGCTCGCGCGGGAAGCGAGCCGGGGTCAACCGCCATGCCAGCCACTGAGCCGGCGAGAGGACGAGGAGAGATGACGATGAGCACCAACGAGAGCAACGCCTTCTCGCCGCGCCGCCGGCCCGTCCGGCTGCTGGCCCTGGTGACCGCGGTCTGCGCCCTGCTGGCGGTCGCCGCCTCCGGCGCGCAGGCCGCGGGCAGCTTCGCGATCACCAAGTTCGACGGCGAAGTGACCCGCGACGCCGCGGGCGACCCCGCCACCCAGGCGGGCAGCCATCCCTATGAAGCGGAGACCGAAATCGAATTCGCCAAAAGCACCACCAACCCGTTCGTCCCGGCGGCCAACTTCAAGGACCTGCAGACGCTGCTGCCGCCGGGGCTGGTCGGGAACCCGAACGCGACGCCGAAATGCACGATGGCGCAGTTCCAGGTTGCGGTCAGCCCCCTGCAGCTCGGCGAATGCCCCGACGACACGGCGGTCGGCTACGCGGACGTCTCCTCGCTGATCCCCTACGGCGGCCACATCAAGGCCCCGCTGTTCAACCTGACCGCCGAACCTGGCGAGCCGGCGCGCTTCGGCTTCCACATCCTCACCGCCAGCATCTACCTGGACATGTCGGTGCGGACGGGCGGCGACTACGGGCTGACGATCAACGTCTCCAACTCCTCCCAGGCGCTGCCGGTGACCGGCACCAAACTCGTCTTCTGGGGAGTGCCCTTCGACTCCAGCCACGACGGGAGCCGCGGCTCCTGCATGACGATCTTCGGGCCCTCCGGCTCCGAATGCAAAGTCAGCGGCCCGCACATCCCGTTCCTCACCAATCCGACCTCCTGCGAAGGCCCGGTGCGGACGACGCTGCGCGCCAGCTCCTGGCAGTGGGAACCCGGCCAGTGGGTGGAAAGCAGCTTCCTCAGCCACAACCCGGCGCAGGAACTCGCCGAACCCACCGGCTGCTCGGAGCTGCCCTTCGAACCCTCCTTCGAAGTGAAGGCGACTCCCGGCTCGGCGGCATCGCCGTCCTCGCTCGCGGTGGACGTCAAGATCCCGCAGAGCGAAGGCCTCGAACAGCTCGCCAGCGCGCAGCTGCGGAAGGCCGTGGTGACGCTGCCGGCCGGGGTGACGGTCAACGCCGCCGCGGCCAACGGTCTCACCGCCTGCACCGCGGCCCAGATCCAGATCGGCAACGCCGAACCGGCGGCCTGCCCCGACGGGTCGAAGATCGGCACCACGGAAATCGTCTCGCCGGTCCTGACCAAGCCGCTGCAGGGCTCGGTGTTCCTCGCCAAGCAGGGTGAAAACCCGTTCGGGAGCCTGCTCGGCGTCTACCTGGTGGCGGAAGCCGAGGGCGTGCTCCTCAAGCTGCCGGGGAAGATCGACGCCGACGCCGCCAGCGGCCAGGTGACGACGACCTTCGACAACAACCCGCAGCTCCCGTTCAGCGATTTCAAGCTGAGCTTCTTCGGCGGCCCCGGCGGCGTGCTGGCGGCCCCGAGCAGGTGCGGCACGTACACCGCCAGCGGCCGGTTCAGCCCCTGGTCGGGGACCTCGCCGGTGAGCGAGCAGAGCTCGTTCGCGGTTTCCTCGGGCCCCGAAGGCGGCGCCTGCCCGAGCGGCAAGCTGGCGACGAAGCTGAGCGCCGGCACGGTGAACCCGAGCGGCGGCCGCTACAGCCCGTTCGTCTTCGACCTCAGCCGCGAAGACGGCAGCGAGGCGATCGCCGGGATCGACGCGAAGCTGCCGCCGGGGCTGCTGGCCAAGCTGGCTGGCGTCCCCTACTGCCCCGACGCGACGCTGGCGGCCATTCCGACCGCGGCTGGCACCGGGGCGGCGCAGCTCGCCGGTCCGAGCTGCCCGGCCGCGAGCCAGGTCGGCTCGGTCGCCGTGGCGGCTGGGGTC
>DASVWP010000024.1:0-10954 GCA_036393155.1 Solirubrobacterales bacterium
GGCTCGCCGCGCGGTTCGTGCTCCAGCCGCGCCGCCCACCCCGAGGCCAGCTCGGTCGGGTCGGCTCGCAGGAGCGCCGCCGCGCGCCGGCTCGGCTCGTTCCAGCCGCCGTCGGGGTCGAGGACGATCTCATCGGCGCCGCTGGTCGCCAGCCAGGCCCGCAGCGGCTTGCTGGTCGGCATCTCGCCGAAGCGCAGGACGAGGTCCGGGGTGACCGAGCGGGCGAAGTGCTCGTCACGCAGCAGCTGGTCGTAGGCGGCGATCACCAGGGAGCGGTCGTGCGGCCCACAGCGCAGCTGCGACGTCGGCTCGGCGAGGATCGGGAAGCCGGAGACGCGGGCGAGGTGGGCGAGCGGCTCGCGCAGCTCGGGGTCGAGCTGGCGGCCGGCGACGATCACGCCGGCGATCGCGCCGCCGATGTGACCGGCGACCTCGTCGAGCATGAAGGCCGAGGGCTCGCGGTCGATCCGCGTCACCGCGGTCAGCGGCCGCCCGACCCGGCCCTCTGTGGCCAGGGGGTCGGTCGCCGTCACCGCGCCCTCGACCCTCACCGGCGCGAGCGGCTCGCGCCAGGGCAGGTTGAGGTGGACCGGCCCGGGTCGCACCTCGCCGCGGGCGAGCGCCAGCGCCCGGCAGGCGACCGCGCGGTAGTGCAGCAGGCCGTCGTCGTCGGCCTCGTGGGTGCCGACTTCGCAGAACCAGCGGACCGAGGAGCCGAAGAGCTTCACCTGGTCGATCGTCTGCCCGGCCCCGACCCCGCGCAGCTCCGGCGGCCGGTCGGCGGTGAGGACGAGCAGCGGCAGCCCCGACTCGTCGGCCTCGCAGACCGCCGGGTGGTAGTTCGCCGCGGCGGTCCCCGAGGTGCAGAGGAGGGCCACCGGCTCGCCGCATGCCTGCGCCGCCCCGAGGGCGAAGAAGCCGGCCGAGCGCTCGTCGACGATCACCGTCACCTCGATCTCCGGCTCTCGCCACAGGGCCACCGCCAGCGGCGTCGAGCGCGAGCCGGGGGAGACCACGGCCCGCCGCAGGCCGCCGCGCGCCAGCTCCTCGGCGAAGGCGGAGGCCAGGGCCGTGTTGGCGTTGGTGGGGTCCATCTAGAGGCGGTGGGCGCGCAGCGCGTCCTCGTCGATCTCGACCCCGAGCCCGGGCCCCGGCGGCGGCATCAGCATCCCGTCGCGCAGCTCGCATTCCACGGCGCCGACCCGTGATCCGAAGAGGCGCTGGGTGGCCAGGCCGTGGGCGAACTTCGGGGCGTAGGGGTGGGCCGCCTCGCGGGCGATCGACTGCACGAGCCGGGCCGCGGCGGCGATGCCGACCGGGCCGTCGAGGGCGCTGGAGACGTAGCTCGGCAGCAGCCGCGCGATCGCCAGCGCCTCGGGGGTGCCCCCGACCTTGGAGAGCTTGATCCCGGTCAGCCGGAAGGCCCCGAGCAGCAGCGACGCCTCCGCCTCGCGGGCGCTGGCGATGCTCTCGTCGCCGGCCAGCGGGATCGTCGTCTCCCAGGCAAGCTCCGCCGCTTCCTCGGGCTGGGACACCGGCTGCTCGGCGAACTCGATGTCCAGCGGCTCCAGCTGCTTGAGGATGCGCCTGGCGGTGTGCAGCGGCCAGGCGCCGTTGCTGTCGATGCGGATCGCCGCCTCGGGGCCGACCGCTTCGCGCACCGCCCGAACCTGCGCCACGTCGTCCTCGACGCCGAGCTTCAGCTTGAAGGTCTCAAAGCCCCGTTCGGCCCAGCTGCGGGCGTCCTCGGCGACCTCCTCGGGCGCCGCCGCGACCAGCGTCGCGTTGCAGCGGACCGCCTCGCTCGGCTCGGCGACCGCGACCGCCGAGCCGGCGGCATGGCGCTGGCGTTCGCAGAGGTCGCGCAGGGCGGTCAGGGCGGCGCAGCGGGCCGGTGCGGAGACCGTCTCCTGGCCCTCGAAGCGCTCGTCCCCGGGCGCGAAGAGGTCCACCTCGCCGCAGGCCGCGGTGGCGCGGTCCAGGGCGCCGCTCTCGTCCAGGCCCTCCAGCTCCCGCACCACCTGGCGCAGGTCGGCGCCGCCGCGCAGCGAAAGCGGCACGGCTTCGCCGAGCCCGATCAGCCCGTTCTCGTCGCGCAGCCGCAGCAGGATCAGCTCGCGCTCCTCCAGCACCCCCCGCGCGGTGACGTAGGGGCGTTTGAAGGGGAGCGTGTAGGGGATGACTTCGACCGAGGCGAGTCGCACGGCGCAAGCTTCGCATCCGGACGCGCCGGGGGCGGCCTCAGGCGGAGATCAGCAAGCCGGCGGTCACCAGCAGGCTGAAGGCGCCGAGCAGTGCTCCGGTTGCCGCCAGGGCCCCGTTGAGCGCCGGCCCGTCGGTGCGCTCGGCCATCGCCCGCATCGGTTTGACCGCCAGCGGCGCCGCCAGCAGGCCGATCAGCGGCAGCGCGCTCGCTTCCCCGGCGGCCAGGGAGATCGGCAGGACGGCGAAGGCGCCGAGGACCAGCAGCCGGTAGAGGTTGACGGCGTTGGCCCGGCCCATCCGCACCGCCAGGGTCATCTTGCCGGCCCGGCGGTCGGTCTCCAGGTCGCGGACGTTGTTGACAACCAGGATCGCAGTGGCCAGGAAGCCGATCGCGATCGAGAGCCCGAGCGGCAGCGCGTCGAGCCGCTCGACCTGCACGTAGTAGGAGCCGTTGACCGCCACCAGGCCGAAGAAGAGGAAGACGAAGACCTCGCCCAGGCCGGCGTAGCCGTAGGGCCGCGGGCCGCCGGTGTAGAGCACGCCGGCGGCGATCGAGACGGCCCCGATCAGCAGGATCACCACGCCGGCCACAGTGGCCAGGTAGATGCCGCAGGCGACGGCGACCGCGAAGGCGATCCAGGTCGCCCGCATCACCCGCTGCGGGGTCACCAGCCCGGCCGAGGTGACGCGCACGGGACCCAGCCGGTCGGCGGTGTCGGCGCCGCGCTTGGCGTCGGAGTAGTCGTTGGCGAGGTTGGTCCCGATCTGGATGAAGATCGAGCCGACCAGGGCGGCCAGGAAGGCGCCCCAGCGCGGCAGCTCCCCCGCCCACTGCACGGCCGCGGCCGTTCCCACCAGCACCGGCGCGATCGCCGCCGGCAGGGTCCGCGGCCGCGCCGCCATCACCCAGATCCTCATCGCGTGACCCCCGGCCCGGCGGCGCTCATGGCCGCCGCGGGAACTGGGCGAAGTCGGGCTGTCGCTTCTCCTTGAACGCCTCGCGGCCCTCGCGGGCCTCCTCGCTGCCGTAGAACAGGAGGTTGGCGTCGTGGGCGAGCTGCTGGATCCCGGCGTAGCCGTCCTCGTGGGCGTTGAAGCTGGCCTTGACCAGGCGCAGGGCGAAGGGGGAGAGGGCGAGCATCTCCCGGCACCAGGCGACCGTCTCGGCCTCCAGCCGGTCGACCGGCACGACGGCGTTGACCAGGCCCATCTGCAGCGCCTCGGCGGCGTCGTACTGGCGGCAGAGCAGCCAGATCTCCTTCGCCTTCTTGGTCCCGACCAGGTCGCGCAGCAGCGAGGCGCCGAAGCCGCCGTCCCAGGAGCCGACCCGCGGCCCGGTCTGGCCGAAGCGGGCGTTGTCGGCGGCGATCGTCAGGTCGCAGCAGACGTGCAGCACGTGGCCGCCGCCGATCGCGTAGCCGGCGACCATCGCAACCACCGGCTTGGGCAGCCGCCGCATCTGCACCTGCAGGTCGGTGACGTGGAAGCGGCCCAGCGATTTCCCCTCCTCCACGTAGCCGGTGTCGCCGCGGACTTTCTGGTCGCCGCCGGAGCAGAAGGCGCGCTTGCCCTCGCCGGTGAGGATGACCACGCCGACCTCGGTGTCCTCGCGCGCGGCCTCCATCGCCGCCGAGACCTCGATCAGGGTCTGGGGCCGGAAGGCGTTCAGCACCTCGGGGCGGTCGATCGTGATCTTCGCGATCCCCTCGGCGGTCTCGTAACGGATGTCTTCGTACTCGCCGGCCCGTCGCCACTCGATCGGGGCGTACAGAATCTCCTCGGGCAGGGCGTCCTTATGTCGTTTGGGCATGATGGGCACGATATCCGGTGCCCTGTCTCGTAACGTTGACCGGCAAATGACGAGATCCAGGCGCCGCCGGACAAGGACGCAGGGAGCCCGAATAGGTGTCCTATTCGGGCGACCGAGGACGCCGCATGGCGGCGATCTGGGGGCGTCATTTGCGGTCAGAAGTTGCGGGACAGCGCACTGATGAAGCTCGACAACTGGCTCGCCCAGAGATCCCAGAGCTGCCCCGAGCGCACGGCGCTGCTGGCCGAAGGCGCGGAGATGAGCTATGCCGAGCTGGAGGCCGAAGCGACCTGGGTCGCCCGGCGCCTCGCCGCCCACGGCGTGCGGCGTGGGTCGACCGCGGCGCTGACCATGCACCCGCGGCGCGAGCAGGTGGTGCTGATCCACGCCCTGATGAAGGCCGGCGCCCAGCTGCTGCCGCTGAGCCCGCGGCTGACCGCGGCCGAGCGGGCGGCGATCGTCGCCGCCGAGCAGCCGCAGGTCGACCTCGACGATCCCGGCCAGCTGACCCAGACCGAGGCCGACCTGCCGCTGCTCGGCGAGCACGACATGGACGAAGTCTGCGCCCGCGTGCTGACCAGCGGCAGCACCGGGACCCCGACCCCGATCGGCCTCACCTACGGGAACTTTCTCTGGAGCGCGGTCGGCTCGGCCTTCAACATCGGCGTCGACCCCGCCGACCGCTGGCTCTGCTGCGTGCCGCTCAGCCACATCGCCGGCCTCTCGATCGTCATGCGGTCGGTGATCTACGGCACCACGGCGGTGCTCCACGACGGCTTCGACGTCGACCGCGTCGCCGCCTCGCTGCGGGAGGACGGGATCACCGTCGTCTCGCTGGTGACGACGATGCTGACCCGACTGCTCGATGCCGGCGCCGACCTCTCCGGCCCGCGGGCGATCCTGGTCGGCGGCGGGCCGGTGCCCGAGGAGCCGCTGGAGGAGGCGCTCGCCAAGGGCGCGACGGTGGTCCAGACCTACGGGCTGACCGAGACCTGCTCGCAGGTGACGACCCTCTCGACCGCCGAGGCGCGGCGCAAGCTCGGCTCCGCCGGGCGGCCGCTGCTGACCACCCACCTGCGGATCCAGGACGGCGAGATCCTCGTCCAGGGGCCGACCGTCGCCCCCGGCCGGGCCGACTCCGACGGCTGGCTGCACACCGGCGACCTCGGCCACATCGACGAGGAGGGCTTCCTCTACGTCCAGGACCGGATCGACGACCTGATCGTCACCGGCGGCGAGAACGTCGTCCCCGCCGAGGTCGAGGAGGTGCTGCTGCGCCACCCCGAGGTCACCGACGCGGCGGTGATCGGGCGCGAGGACCCCGAGTGGCAGCAGGCGGTGACCGCGGTGGTCGTGCTGGAAAACGGCTCCGAGGTGACGCCCGACGAGCTGCGCCGCCACTGCGCCGAGTCGCTGGCCGGCTTCAAGGTGCCCAAGCGGGTCGAGCTGGCCTCGGCGCTGCCGCGCACGCCCTCGGGCAAGCTGATGCGGCGGGCGCTGCGCTAGGCGAGCCGGGCGCCGAGGCAGGCGGTCGGATAGCCTGCCCGCCCATGCGCACCGACGACATCTTCTACGACAAAGACGCTGACCTCGGCAAGCTGGCCGGCAAGACCGTCGCCATCCTCGGCTACGGCTCCCAGGGCCACGCCCATGCCCTCAACCTCAAGGACTCCGGCGTCTCGGTCGTCGTCGGCCTGCGCCCCGGCTCCGCCAGCCGCGCCAAGGCCGAAGAGGCCGGCCTGGAGGTGCTCGACGTCGCCGACGCCGCCGCCCGCGGCGACGTGGTGATGATCCTGCTCCCGGACGAGAAGCAGGGCCAGGTCTGGCGCGAGGAGATCGCCCCCGGGATCCAGCCCGGCAACCTGCTGCTCTTCGCCCACGGCTTCGCGATCCACTTCGGCGTGATCGAGCCGCCGGAGGGCATTGACGTCGGCATGGTGGCGCCGAAGGGCCCCGGCCACCTGGTCCGCCGCCAGTACGAGGAAGGCAACGGCGTCCCCTGCCTGATGGCCGTCCACCAGGACGCCACCGGGGAGGCCCATGACCTCGTGCTCGCCTACGCCGCCGGGATCGGCGGCGGCCGCGCGGCGGTCATCGAGACGACCTTCAAGGACGAGTGCGAGACCGACCTCTTCGGCGAGCAGGCCGTGCTCTGCGGCGGCGCCTCCGAGCTGGTCCGTGCCGGCTTCGAGACCCTGGTCGAGGCCGGCTACGACCCGCGCCTCGCCTACTTCGAGTGCCTTCACGAGCTGAAGCTGATCGCCGACCTGATGTACGAGAAGGGGATCCAGGGGATGCGCTACTCGATCTCCAACACCGCCGAGTACGGCGACATGACCCGTGGCAAACGCGTGATCGGCGAGGCTTCGCGGGCGGCGATGAAGGAAATCCTCGGCGAGATCCAGTCGGGCGAGTTCGCGCGCGAGTTCATCGGCGAGAACGAGGCCGGCGGCGAGAACTTCGCCCGCATGCGCAAGGAAGGCGCCGAGCACGAAATCGAGTCGGTCGGCAAGGACCTGCGCTCGATGATGCCCTGGATCGACCAGGAGTTCTGAGGCCGGCGCCGATCTGCGCGTTCTCGGAGTCACTGGGCCGAATCGAGATCGGCCTGACAATTTTGGATCGGGAACGTCTTGTGATGGGGGCGTCTATTGGATCTCTCCCGGACGCCCCCGATTTTCCCTTCCCTACCTGTGCGCCTCCCCCGGGGCCAGGTGGCCGTCGCGGCCGACGTAGCCGCCCTTGCCGCCGATCACCAGGTAGACGGCCTCCTCGCTGTCGCTGAGGTTGCGGACCCGGCGCGGGGTGGGGGCGTCGACCCTGACCAGACCCCCGGGGCCCAGCTCGGTTTTCGAGCCGTCGCCGAATTCGAACTCGACCCGGCCGCGGTGGACGAAGTAGAGCTCCTCCTGCTCGTCGTGGAAGTGGCTGCCGGTCTCGTAGGAGGGCGGCAGGACGATGGCGTTGGCGCCGAAGGCGGTGACCCCGAGCTCCTTGCGGACCTTGCGGAACCCCGGGCCATCGCCGAGGTCCTCGAGGGCGGCGGCGGACCAGCCGTCGCCCTGCTTTGCGGTTGCGGTGTTCGTCTCGCTCATCGCTCCGCCTCCTATGCGGCGGTCGGCGGCGGGGTCTCGGGGGGCGCCGGCGGTGCGGCGGCCGGCGGCGCCGGCTTGGCCCGCTCGAGCCCGATCGGTGGGTAGTCGTCGGTGAGGATCGCCAGGTAGCCGGCGAAGCGGGCATAGAAGCCGTTGACGTAGGTGAGGACCCCGTTCACCGCTTCCGGCAGGTAGCCGCGGAAGACGATCGTCAGCCAGGCGACCACCGCGGCGCCGGTGTGCAGGTAGCCGATCCCGAGGTAGATGACGATCTCCAGCGGGATCACCAGGACGAGGCGGAAGAAGGCCTTCAGCCGACTCTGCCGCTCGGCGATCGGCGGGAAGCCGACCCGGATCGGATAGGCGGAGTCCTCGGCGAGGCCGAACGGCGGCCAGGCGTCGGTCTGCAGCGAAGCCCAGGCATAGACGCGGACCGCGTAGCGGATCACTCCGGAGTTGAAGTTGTAGAGCCATTCCGGGTAGTGCGCCGTGATCACGACCGCGATCCAGGCGAAGAAATGGGTGAAGAGGAAGGCGATCAGGTAGACGACCATGACGATCGCCCATGGGATGACCAGGATGGGGCGGAAGAAGGTGGTCCACCGATTCGGCGCCGCGTTGAAGTCGGCTTCGTAGGTGATCGGATACATGACTCCCCTTTCGTGAACGGTGTCCAGACGACCCGTAACCACCCTAAACCGGGTCAACCCGCGCAGGTCAATAACCTGTCGCCTGCGATGGCGCCGCAGACGACCGAGGAAGCCCAGATTCCCGCCGAGCTGAAGCCGGCCGACGGCCGCTTCGGCTGCGGCCCCTCGAAGGTCCGCCCCGAGGCGCTGGCGCGGCTTTCCGAGCGCGCCGCGATCATGGGGACCTCGCACCGCCAGGCGCCGGTCCGCGACGTCGTGCGGGAGATCCGCGAGGGGCTCGGCGAGCTCTTCTCGCTGCCAGATGGTTACGAGGTGGCGCTCGGCAACGGCGGCACCACCGCCTTCTGGGAGGCGGCGAGCGCCTGGCTGGTCCGCGAGCGGGCGCTGCACCTGACCTACGGCGAGTTCTCGCAGAAGTTCGCCAAGGCGACTGCGGCGGCGCCCTTCCTCGGCGACCCGATCGTCGTCGAGGCCGATCCCGGCGATGCTCCGGAGCCGGTCGCCGACCCCGCGGCCGACGCGATCGGCTGGGCCCACAACGAGACCTCGACCGGAGTGATGGTCCCGGTCAGGCGCCCCGAGGGGTCCGGCGAGGCGCTGGTCCTGATCGACGCCACCTCGGGCGCCGGCGGCCTGCCGGTCGACCTCGCCGAGGCCGATGCCTACTACTTCGCGCCGCAGAAGGCCTTCGGCTCCGACGGCGGCCTCTGGCTGGCGCTCCTCAGCCCCGCCGCGATCGCCCGCATCGAGGAGCTCGACGGCGCCGCCGACCGCTGGCAGCCGGCCTTCCTCTCGCTGCAGACGGCGCTGGAGAACTCGCGCAAGCAGCAGACCTACAACACGCCGGCCCTGGCGACCCTGCTGCTGCTCGCCGACCAGATCCAGTGGATGCTGGCCGGCGGCGGCCTCGACTGGTGCGTGCAGAGGACGAGCGATTCCTCAGGCCGCCTCTACGGGTGGGCCGAGCGCAGCGAGTTCGCGACCCCGTTCGTCGCCGATCCGGCCAAGCGCTCGCTGGTCGTCGGGACGATCGACTTCGACGAGGACAGGGTCGACGCGGCGGCGCTGGCCGGCGCCCTGCGCGCGAACGGGATCGTCGATGTGGAGCCCTACCGCAAGCTCGGCCGCAACCAGCTGCGGGTCGGGATGTTCCCGGCCGTCGAGCCCGCCGACGTCGAGGCGCTGACCGCCTGCATCGACTGGGTGGTCGAGAACGTCGAGGGGGTGGCGCGGTGAAGGTCCTGGTGAAGGAGAAGATCGCCGACACCGGGGTCGACCTGCTGCGCTCCCAGTTCGATGTCGACCTCGGGCTGGAGATGTCCGACGAGGAGCTGCGGGAGCGGATCGGCGAGTACGACGCGATCCTGATCCGCTCGGCGACCAAGATGACGCCGGAGCTGATCGAGCTGGCCGGCAACCTGAAGGTGATCGGCCGCGCCGGCACCGGCGTCGACAACGTCGATATCCCGGCCGCCACCCGCCGCGGGATCATCGTCGCCAACGCGCCGGAATCGAACTCCGTCGCCGCCGCCGAGCACACGCTCGCCCTCGCCCTGGCGATGTTCCGCAACGTGCCCCAGGCCCACGGCTCGCTGGTCGACGGGCGCTGGGACCGCGCCAAGTTCAAGGGCGCCGAGCTCTACGGCAAGACGCTCGGGGTGATCGGCTTCGGCCGGATCGGCCAGCTGGTTGCCAAGCGCGCCCAGGCCTTCGACATGGAGGTCGTCGCCTTCGACAAGTTCGTCTCCGCCGAGCGCTTCCGCGACCTCGGCGTCGAGGGCGTCCCCGAGCTCGGGGAACTGCTCGGGCGCGCCGACCTGATCACCGTCCACACCCCGAAGACGCCGGAGACGATCAACCTGATCGACGCCGAGGCGATCGCGGCGATGAAGGACGGCGCCCGGATCGTCAACTGCGCCCGCGGCGAGCTGGTCGACCTCGACGCCTTGCTGGCCGGGCTGGAGTCCGGGAGGCTGGCCGGCGCCGCGCTCGACGTCTTCCCCTCCGAGCCCTTCACCGAGCACCCGATCTTCAGTCGCGAGGACGTCGTCGTCACCCCTCACCTCGGCGCCTCGACCGCCGAGGCGCAGGACCGCGCCGGCGTCGTCACCGCCGAGCAGGTGACCGCGGCGCTGACCGGCGGCGTGGTCACCAACGCGGTCAACATCGCCGCGGTGCGCCCGGAGGCGATGGAGGCCCTGGCGCCCTTCGTGCCGCTGTGCGAAAAGCTCGGCCGCCTCGCCCAGGGCCTCGGCGAGGGCTCGGTCGACAAGGTCACGGCGGAGTTCCGCGGCCGCATCGCCTCCCACGACACGCGCCTGCTGGGAATCGCCGTCCTGGTCGGCATCCTCTCCGGCCACACCGAGGAGCCGGTCAACCTGGTCAACGCGCCGCAGATGGCCGAGGAGCGGGGAATCGAGCTGGTCGAGACCAAGGACTCGGTCGCCGAGGACTTCACCGAGCTGGTCACGGTCCGGGTCGAGTCCGGCGGCCGCGAGGTCGAGGTGGCGGGCACCAGCGTCGGGCCGCGGGCCGAGCCCTACCTGGTCTCGGTCTGGGGCGAGGGCTTCTACCTGCCCTTCGCCGAGCACATCGTCGTCTTCCGCTACCGCGACCAGCCGGGGATGATCGGCCGCGTCGGCACCCTGTTCGGCGAGGAGAGCGTGAACATCGTCTCCGCCGCCGTCGGGGCGGAGTCCGAAGGCGACAACGCGGTGATGGCGCTGACCACCGACGCTCCCGTGCGCCCCGAGGCGCTCGCCCGGATCCTCGAGGGCGAGGGGTTCTCGGCCGGCAAAGCAGTCGACTTCTAGCTCTCTGGTACGCCACGTTTTAGGGTTGGGCCATGCGGGCGGTGGTCCTGACGGGTACGGGTGGTCCGGAGGTGCTGCAGGTGCAGGAGCGGCCGGATCCGATCGCCGGGCCGGGGGAGGTGCGGATCGCGGTACGTGCCGCGGGGATCAACTTCGCCGACACGATGGCCCGGGTCGGGCTCTACCCCGACGCCCCCAAGCCTCCCTGCGTGCTCGGGTACGAGGTCGCCGGCGAGGTCGAGTCCGTGGGGGAGGGGGTGGAGGGCTTCCGGCCCGGGGACCGGGTGATGGCGGGCACGCGGTTCGGCGGTCAGGCCGAGTTGGTCGTGGTCCCCGTCTCCCAGGTGCTGGAGCTCCCGGACCGCCTCAGCTTCGAGCAGG
>DASVWP010000025.1:0-2403 GCA_036393155.1 Solirubrobacterales bacterium
GGGCTTGAGCCCGGAGGAAACGCTCTGCGTTCGCAGCGGCCTCGAGAACGCGCTGCCCGTGGAGGTCGAACGTCGCAGCCGGCGATTGGTCGGTCCAGTCGCTCACGTAGCGGGCTCGCTCTCCTCGGGTGGAAGCGGGGAAGATACCCATTGCCTTCCCTCTGAAGTGCCCCTAACGTTCCCGCACCCCTTGCACCCGCACTCCAAGGCTTTGCCTCAGCGCCTCCGACGACACGCGCATCCCCTCCGGCGCGCCCTCCCGGTCGCCTTGGCGCTCCTCGCCGCGACCGCCTGCCGCTCGACCAGCGGGCCCGTCCTCATCGGCCTCGCCGGTCCGTTCACCGATCCCGTCGGCGCCCCGATGAAGCGCGCGGCCGAGCTGGCCGTCGAGGAGATCAACGCCCAGGGCGGTGTCGCGGGGCGCCCCCTGCAGCTGGTCGAGCGGAACGACTTCGCGAACTCCGACTCGGCGGTCTTCGTCGCCACCGATCTCTACAATGCGGGCGTTACCGCGGTCGTCGGCCACCTCTACTCGGGGCAGACGCTCGCCGCCGCCCCGGTCTACAACGGCGGCGAGGACCCGGTGGCGGCGATCTCGCCGTCGTCGTCCTCGCCGGACGTGAGCGGCGCCGGCCGGTACACGTTCCGGCTCTGCCCGAGCGACCTCGCCCACGGCGCCGCGCTCGCCCGCTGGATCCGCAACCGCCTCGCGCTCGAGCGCGGAGCCGTTCTCTACCTCAACGACGACTATGGGCGCGGGGTGCGGGAGACGTTCGTGGAGGAATACGCCCGGCTCGGCGGTGAGCTGCTCTCGATCGATCCCTATCTCGGTGACACCCCGGACGTCGGCGTCTACCTCGATCGGCTCGCGAAGAGCGGGCGGGCGCAGTTCATCGTTGTGGCCGGCAACCGCGGCGACGCCGAGGAAATCCTGCGCCAGGCCCGAAGCCGGAAACTGACGGCGCCCGTCCTCGGCGCCGACGGCCTCGAGGGGATCGAGGAAGCGGGGGCCCTGGCCGAGGGCGTGTACGTGTCGCAGGCATACCTGCCTTCGATCGACCGCCCGGCGAATCGCAGGTTCGTCGACGCGTATCGCCGCAAGTACCCCGATGCCGGTCTCCCCAATCAGCCGGCCGCGGCCACCTACGACGCCATCTATCTGCTGCGGGACGTCATCGCGCGCGCGGGCACCCGGCGCGACGCCGTCCGCGACGCGCTTTCGGCGGTGGGGAAGGGAGCGCCGGCGTTCGAAGGAGTCACCGGCCGGGTCGTCTTCGACTCGCTGGGCGACGTCCCGGCCAGCGAGGTCCACATCGGGGTCGTGCACGACGGCGGGATCCGCCTCGCGGAGGGCGGCTGAGCATGCTGGACAGCCTGCGGAAACGGATGTGGGCGGGCATGGGCGTGCTCATCGCTCTGGTGTTCCTCCTGTTCTCCCTGTCGGTGAAGACCATCCGCTCGCTCGACAACTCCGTGGCCGAGGAGGTGGGGCTGCTCCTCCAGACCACGACGCTCGGTAATGGTCTCGTCGGCGCGGTCAGCTCCGAGATCCGGTCGGCGGAGCAGTACCTCGACCAGCCCACGGCCCCCGTGCGCATGGACTTCCTCCGGGCGGGCGACTCGGCCTATGCCTTTCAGGGGCGGTATCGCGAGCTCGGCTCGCTCACAACCTCGGACCGATACATCATCAACCGCATCGGCGCCGCCCAGGCGCGGCTCGAGGTGGCCTACGCCCACGCGCACGCTCTCACCGATCTCGGCCGCCGCGACGACGCGCGCAAGCTGGCCGGGCAGACGCGGGCATCGGCGGACACGCTGATCGCCGACGTGCAGGCGCTGACCGCGGCGCAGAGCGACCGGTCGCAGGTCCGGGCCAGGGCGCTCAAGACGGAAGCGGACCAGCGGCGCGCGTTGCTCTGGCTCGTCTTCTTCCTCTCGGTCGCCGCCGCCGTCGTCATCGCCTGGGTCACCGACCGCTGGATCAGTCTGCCGCTCCGGCGCCTGGTGGGCGCGGCGGACCGGTTCGGCTCCGGCGATCTCCGTCCTATCAAGCTCGGCGCGATGCCCACCGAACTCGACCGGCTCGGCCGGGCGATGAGTGAGATGGGCGGGCGTCTGCGGCAAGTCGTCCAGTCGGTCGTCCAGGAAGCCAACCAGATCAGCGGGAGCGCCAGCGACTTCTCGGCGATGAGCGAACAGCTCGCCTCGTCCAGTGGCGAGATCTCGACCGCCATGGTACGCATGGCGAGCAGCGCCGAGGACCAGGTGAACGGTATGCGGGAAGCCGACGCCATGCTGCTCACGCTCCGGCGGGCCGCCGAGAGCAATGCCGAAGCGGCCGCGCGAGTCGTCGCGCTGGGCGACCGGATTCGCGATCTCGCGGGACACCATCAGGCCGACGTG
>DASVWP010000026.1:0-11152 GCA_036393155.1 Solirubrobacterales bacterium
GTCGAGGCGGTCGAGGTTGGCCGAGCCCATGGCGATCGCCGGCTCCAGCCGGATCGAGACGATCTCCACCCGGGCCCCTGGCAGCAGCGCCACCTCGCCGTAGCGTTCGGTGTACAGGTCGACGAACTGGCGGCGCACCGCCTCCAGCTGGGCGGCGTCCAGCGGGCCGTCGGGGAAGCGCATCTCCAGCTCGTGGCGCTGCCACTGGAAGCGCATCCGCGCGTAGCGGCGGAACTCGAAGGCGGCGACGTCCTCGCGCTCGCCGAGCGCGGCGCGGGCCTGGGCGTCGAGGTCGTCGAAGGCGGCCTGCACGGCGGCGGCCTCGAAGGGCTCGATGAGGACGACCGAGGCTTCGTACTGGTAGCGGATGTCGGCCTGGGAGATCCCGAAGGCCGACCAGACCGAGGCCGCCTCGCCGGGGACGACGATCGTCTCGACGCCGAGGTCGGCGGCGTAGCCGGCGGCGTGGAAGGGGCCGGCGCCGCCGTAGGACATCAGCACGAAGTCCCGCGGGTCGAAGCCGCGGCCGATGATCTCGTTCTCCAGCGCCGCCGCCATCTTCGCGTTGGCCACCTCGACGATCCCGAGGGCAGCGTCGGTGACCGAGAGGCCGAGCGGCTCGGCGATCTTCTCGCGGATCGCCTGCTCCGCCAGGTCGCGGCGCGGCTTGAAGCCCCCGCGCTCCCCTTTTGACCCGAAGGTCGCCTCGGGGGCGATGTAGCCAAGGATCAGGTCGGCGTCGGTGACCGTCGGCTCCTCGCCCCCGCGGTCATAACAGGCGGGGCCGGGCAGCGAGGAGGCGCTCTGGGGGCCGACCCGCAGGCCGCCGCCGAGCTCGTCGATCCAGGCGATCGAGCCGCCGCCGGCGCCGATCGAGATCACCTCGACCGCCGGCACGCGGTAGCGCCACTTGCCGAGCAGCGTGTCGTCGGCGGCCAGCGGCTCGCCGTCCTTGACGATCCCGACGTCGAAGGAGGTGCCGCCCATGTCGGAGGCGATGATGTCGCGGCGGCCGAGGTCGTCGGCGACGCGGGCGCAGCCGATCAGCCCGCCGACCGGGCCGGAGCCGATCGTGAAGATCGGCCGGTCGGCGCCCAGCCCGAGCGGGACCATGCCGCCGTGGCACTGCATGATGTGCAGCTCGCCGGCGAAGCCGACCTCGGCGAGCCGGCCCTGGACCCCGTGCAGGTAGGTGCTGGTCACCGGGCCGACGTAGGAGTTGATCAGGGTGGCGACGAAGCGCTCGTACTCGCCGACCGCTTTGGAGATGTCGGAGGAGATCGTCACGAAGACGCCGGGCGCGTGTTGTTCCACGATCTGGCGGGCGCGGCGCTCGTGGTCGGGGTTGCGGACCGACCAGAGGAAGGCGATGGCGATCGTGTCGACGCCGGCGGCGAGCAGCGCGTCGGCCGCGGCGGCGACCTCCTCCTCGTTCAGGGCGACAACGACGTCGCCGTCGGAGTCGACCCGCTCGCTGACCCCGTGGGTGCGCTCGATCGGGACCAGCGGCGTCGGCTTGCGGGTCTCGGCGAAGCGCAGGAGGTTCTCGGGCGGCTCGCCGGTCGGGCGGCCGAGCCCGCGCATCGTCCGCACCGTGTCCTCGAAGCCGCGGGTGGTGATCAGGCCGATCTCGGCCCCCTTGCGCTCGACGACGATGTTGGTGGCGACCGTCGAGCCGTGGGAGATCAGCCGGTCCATCTTCGTGTAGAGGTCGCCGGCCGAGACCCCGAGCTGCTCCCCGGCCGACTCGATCGAGCCGAAGAAGCCGGACTGGAAGGAGTCGGCGGGCGAGGAGAGCGCCTTGCCGTAGGCGACACGGCCGTTCTCGCCGATCAGCACGCAATCGGTGAAGGTGCCTCCGATGTCAACGCCGCAGACAAGTCCGGCCATGGATCGAACCTAGCCCTGCCTCGCGGGGCACGAAAGGGGGCGAGATCGGGGCTTTATGGGTCTTTCCAATCGGGGTTAGCTCAAACTGACCGCACGGTCGGTCAGGATGCTAAAGTCGCCCCGGTGGAGGCTGTGCGCTGGCACGGACCCGGTGACGTGCGGCTCGACGAGGTCGAGCTGACGCTGCCGCTCGGGCCGGGGATGGTGGAGGCCGAGGTGCGCTTCTGCGGGATCTGCGGCTCCGACGTCGCCGAGTACCGCAAGCCGTTCGCGATCCGGCCCGGACGCCCCCACCCGCTGACCGGCCAGGAACCGCCGGTCACCCTGGGACACGAGTTCTCGGCCGTGGTGACCGCGGTCGGCGAGGGCGTCAGCGAGGTCGCGGTCGGGGACCGTGTATCCGCCGACGCCTGCTGGCGCTGCGGCGTCTGCGAGGCCTGCGTCTCCGGGCGCTACAACCTCTGCCGGCTCAGCGGCTCGATCGGGCTCTCTTCGGACGGCGGCTTCGCGCCGCTGGTCCGCTTCCCCGCCTACTGCGCGGTGCCGCTGCCCGCGGGCGTGAGCGACAAGGTCGGGGCGCTGCTGGAGCCCCTGGCGGTGGCGCTGCACGCCCTGGACCGCGGCGGCGCCCGGCCGGGCGAACGGCTGGTGGTGATCGGCTACGGCCCAATCGGCGCCTGCACGGCGCTGGTCGCGCGGGCGGTCGGGCTGGAGCCGCTGGTGGTCGAGCTGCACCCGGGGCGGCGGGCGCGGGCCGAGGCCGAGGGCTTCGCGACCCTGGAGCCGGCGGGCGAGCCGCGCGAGGTGGCGAAGACGGTGCGCGGGATGAGCGCCGGCGGAGCGGAGGTCGTCGTCGACTGCAGCGGCGCCGTGCCGGCGCTGGAAGCGGCGCTGGAGATGACCACGCGCGGCGGCCGGATCGTCGTCGCCGGGATTCCCAAGCAGCCGCTGCCCGTCGACGCCGGGCGGATGGTGCTCTACGAGCGCACGCTGACCGCGACCCTGGGCTACGCCAACGACCTGCCGAGGGTGGCGGCGATGATCGCCGCCGGGAACCTGAAGCCGGAGTCGACGATCACCCGCCGCGCCCCGCTGGCCGAGACGCCGGCGGAGATCGAGCGCCTCGCCACCGACCCCGGCGACGACGTCAAGGTGCTGATCGAGGTCGGCGCCTGAGCCGGGGCGCGAAGCCGTGACCGAGACCACCGCCCTGATCGTGCCGATGCCCCACATGGGCGTCTCGGTGGAGGAGGGCACGGTCGTCGAGTGGCACAAGGCGGTCGGCGAGGCGGTGGCCGCCGAGGAGGTGCTGTGCGAGATCGCCACCGACAAGGTGGACACCGAGGTGCTGTCGCCGGCCGACGGGGTGCTGTCGCGGGTGCTCGCCGAGGTGGGGGATTCGGTGCCGGTGGGTGAGCCGTTGGCGGAGCTGACGGTGGGCGCCGACGCAGCGAGGAACGAATTTGCAGGTACGGCGGGGCGAGGCGAGAGCGAGCGGCTGAGCTTTCATTCGGATAGCGACTCAAACCTCAGCCACACTCCCCTCGACGAGCACGGGCGCTTCGATCCCCAGGCTGCGGCAGAGGCTGCGACCAGCCCCAGGGCCGGACGGAAGATGGCTTCGCCGCTGGCGAGGCGGGTGGCTGCGGACCACGGGGTCGACCTGGGCCGGGTTAGCGGCACGGGGCGCAATGGGCGGATTCGAAAGGCGGACGTCGAGGCGGCGGTTGGGTCCGGGTCCGCTTCGGCTGCCCAGACCGCGGCTGCACCACGCGCCCGGGCCGGCGCGGCCCCGGAGGGGATCCCACCCGCCTATGTGGGCATCCCGCACGAGGCGGTGGCGACCTCGCGGGTGCGGCAGGCGATCGCCGAGCACATGCGGCGCTCGCGGGACACGGCGGCGCACATGACGACGGAGGTCGACGTCGACCTCTCGGCCGTCGTCCGCGCCCGCACGCAGCTGAACGCCGAGCGCGGCGAGGCCGGCGCGGCGAAGCTCTCCTACCTGCCCTTCATCGCCCGCGCCACCTGCGCAGCCCTGCTCGAGCACCCCGACCTCAACGCGACCTTCCTCGGCGAGCGGCTGGTCCGCTGGCGCGCGGTGAACCTGGGGATCGCCGTCGACACCGACGACGGCCTGCTGGTCCCGGTGGTGCGCGACTGCGAGCGGCTGACCGCGCCGGCGATCGGCGAGGCCATCGCCGACCTAGCCGAGCGCGCCCGCACCCGCAAGCTCGCCCCCGACGACCTCGCCGGCGGCACCTTCACGCTCTCCAACCCCGGCTCGGTCGGCGCCGTCTCCGCCCCGGCGATCATCAATCTCCCCCAGGTCGCGATCCTCGGCATCCCGACCATCCAGCGCCGCCCCTGGGTGATCGCCGACGAGCACGGCGCCGAGGCCATCGCGATCCGCCCGATCCTCCGCCTCGCCGTCACCTTCGACCACCGCGCCCTCGACGGCGCCGACGCCACCCGCTTCGCCGTCGCCGTCAAGGACCGCCTCGAGGCCTGGGGCTCCGAGGCGTACAGCTAGCGAAACCCGTCCCTCATTCGAGCCGGAGATCGATGCCTTTCGAGGTTTCGGGGTTCGCGGCGCTCAGTTCGGCCGTCCCCTGGTATTTCCCGTTCGTGTAAGTACCGGGGGCCGGCATGCCGACGCACCCGAACGTTTTTTCGAGCGTGTAATGAATGCCGGAAGCAGCTGTGGTGAGCAGGATGGTCCCCGGTTCCTTGGCTGTGTTCCTCAGGGTGGAGGTGCTGGACACTTCCTGCGCGGGTGTCCTGGCGACGCAATTGTGTTCAGGGTTTTCCCAGACGATTTCTTTGCCCATCGGGCATTCGATCTTCAGCCCGCTCGACCATTCGCCTTCGGCCACTTTGGCCCCCTGGGTGAACCTGTAGGTGCAGCCGTTCATGCTGACTGCCATGACCACGATGCCGCCCCCTGTCGAGCATCCTTCTGTGCGAGCGGTCAGCGAGAGCGAGCTGGCCGCTTCGGTCAGTTCCCCTGCGAAGTCGCTTGTTTTGCACTTCAGTTCCGCGGCGGCGCTGAAGAAGATGAACTGTTCCAGCTGAGTCCCGCTGAGCTTCGCCGGGTAGCTGCCGGCGACGAATCCCGCCTGCGCGCTAGCCGCCGCCGTACCGCCCACCGCGAGCACCGCGACGAGCGCTATCCCCAACCTCCAGATCCGAGCCATTATCTTCGCCTCCCCCATTCTCAGGTCCGCCGAGTCCAGCCTGGTGGCACGTGGCGGTGGCGGTCAATGCGCAAGTCTCAGGACCGTCACCGCGAGAGCCGCGCGAGCAGGAACCTCCCGCAAGCCACGAGCGGTGCATCGACACGCGCGCGCAATCGCACCCGCAAGAATCCGCGAGTGAGAACCTCAACGTGAAGACCAAGCGCAGACATCGGTCCAGGCTGGCCGGGGGAATGGCGATCACCCTTGCGACGCTCGCCGGAGCGGCATAGGCGGCGCTAAGAGCGCACCCTGGTCGGTGCATCCGCAGGGACGGGACGGCGGGGCGCGGGGGGCGGGGGCTGGCGGCGCGGGGGGCCGGAGCTGTCGAGCTTTCATCCGCATCGCGGCTCAACGCTCTCCAGCTCGAGGACGCCTCGAGGCCTGGGGCCCCGAGGCGTACAGCTAGTCACTTCAGTTCGGCTTTGGACCCGGTCCCGGCGAGGGGCACCGATCCGAGGCCCGCGATCTGGACGCTCAGCGAACCGGTCCATGAAGTCGAGCCGTCGGCATTGTGCTGCAGCGTTCCGGTCCCGCTGAAGGGCGGCGGCGGGGTGACAGTGGCAGACGCGAGGGCGGAATCGAGGCTGAAGTCACCGGCGGGGCCGATCGCGGCGACGAGGCGCGTCACGTCCACCGGGCCGCGAGTTTCGCCTCCGAGGACCATGAAGAGGTAGCTGTCGCGCCCGGAGGGCGGCGGCCAGCTCCCGCGGATCCACGACGGGGCCATGATGAGCTCGCGCGTCGCCACGAACGACCAGCCACCGGGAGCGAAAGCATCGAGGCCGACCGCTTCCTCCTCTTCTTGGGCTTCCGCCGCGGAAGGATGCGATTCGCACTTTGGACTCGTAGTGGTTGCTTCCAAGCCCCCGAGGTCGCCCCTGACTCGGTGGGTGAGAGCTTCCGTGTATCCCCCTTCCCCCCGGAACCGGAAGGTGCCGACGAAGGTGCCGAGAGCCGCGGTCGCAAACGGCGGTACCTGCGCCCCGCAATGGGGCGACCTGACCCGTCGAATCCGGCCGGAGGGCTTGAACCGCAGGTCGATTTCTCCGAGTTCGCCCAACGAGGCTTCGATACGGGTCTTGGTGACGAGGCCGTCCGCCACGTAACTGTTGTTTTCATGCGGCCCCCGCACCCACACCTGGACCTGATCGGGGGCCGTGCGGCGAGGATCTCCGTACGCGGTGATCGTGTACCCGTTGGTCCCCTTCAGAGTGAACGCCGGCGTGCACGCTCGATGACCATGGGGCTCGGGGGGCGGACATGGGTGCCCCTTCAACTGGTTCGCGAGCGCGCTGGAGGCGATGGCCCCAACTGCGGCGGCGACCCCTACGAACAACAGCACCTTGAGGCTAAGCCCTCTCATTAGTTCCCCCCTGCGTAGAACGACCTGACTTAAGGTGAAAACCGTCACCGACGAAGAGTTCCGGTCACCGCATCGACTCTTCTTCGAGCCGTTTCAGGTTTTCGGCGACCGTTGCGAGTTCGCTCCGGTATTCGGTGCCGGTGAGGCTCACGGTTCCAAGGCCGGGCAGCGGGACGCTGAGTGAGCCGGTCCAGGAGGCCGAGCCGTCGGCATTGCGCAGGAAGGTGCCGGTGCCGATGAAGGGCGCGGGCGGCGTGACGATCGCCGAGGTGAGGACGGGATCGAAGCTGAAGGCCGATGCCGGGGCAGCGGCGCCAACGGCGCGAAGCACGAAAAGGCCGTGCTTCTTTTCACTCTGCGCAACCAGGAAGAGATCGTTGCCGTTCGTCGGACCCGGGTGACCGAGCCCCTGCGAGGGCCAGGTGCCGAACAGAGGAGCGACGGAGAAGGACACGCCGGATCTCTTGTCGTCAGCGGTCAGCTGGACCGATTGTTCTTCTTCGTGCTTTTCAGCAGGCGAGGCGTGCCAATCGCAGGCGGGCTTTCCACCTTTGATCGCCAGCGGGTCGCCGAGTCCACCAACCGCCCGATGAGCGTTGACGGTGGTGTAGCCCTGTTCTCCGTGGAAGCTCACCGTGCCGACGAAGATTCCGAGGCGTGCCTTGACCACCGGCGGCCGATGCTTCAGGCACCTCTTGGAGATCCTGACTCCTCGCACCTTGTCGGATGGGCGGAAGCTGACCGAGATCCTGCCGAGACCGCCTAGATTCGCGTGGATCCCCGTTGGAGTGACGTGCCCGT
This sequence comes from Solirubrobacterales bacterium, assembly GCA_036393155.1. Classification (GTDB taxonomy): domain Bacteria; phylum Actinomycetota; class Thermoleophilia; order Solirubrobacterales; family 70-9; genus VAYN01. Next base: position 7,294 of record DASVWP010000026.1, read on the forward strand.
GGCCGAGGTAAAAGGCGCCGACTGACCCTTTGTCGATGTTGACTTCGACATCGCTGAACCTTCCGCCTTCGGGATCGCCCGAAACGGTAATCGCGTAGCCGTTGCTCCCGTGCAAGGTGAACTGAAGTGCGCAGGTGTAGGACACGTTCAACACGACGTGCCCGATTGGACAGGCTTCGGCCGCGCCCACGGGGCGAGACGGCCGCGCGGCGGCGGACTCCGGGATGGCCGTAGCCAGCCCGATCGTCACGCAGATCCCCACGGCAACCCACACAGCCCCAGCACGGCGCATCCCGTCTCCTCCCAACGTGGATGACGATCCTAGATTGGAAGTCAGGAAACCGCTTGTAGGAGGAGCCTTGGTGAAATGGCAGCGTGACCTCTAACCGCAGGCACTCCGCTCGGCTGCTCGCGAGCCTGGCGGTGGCCGCCGCCGCGCTCGTGTTGGCGAGTCCAGCGGCCGCCAACCAGCGCACCGTGATCGGCCACTCGGTCGAGGGGCGGGCGATCTTCGCGGTGCGGGAGGGCCGGCCGGGGCGGAATGTGCGGGTGCTGGTGGTCGGGTGCATCCACGGGGACGAGACGGCGGGGATGCGGGTGGCGCGGGGGCTGCTGGCGCGGCGGGCGCCGCGGGGGGCGGAGCTCTGGGTGGTGCCGACGCTGAACCCCGACGGGGTGGCGGCGGGGACCCGGGGCAACGCGCACGGGGTCGACCTCAACCGCAACTTCCCCTTCGCCTGGCTGCCGCTGGGCGGCGGCGAATACTCGGGGCCGCGGCCGCTGTCGGAGCCGGAGTCGCGGGCGGCGGTACGGCTGATCCGGCGGATACGGCCGCAGGTGACGATCTGGTTCCACCAGCCGTTCGGAGTGGTGGACAGCTCGGGCGGCGACGTCTTCGTCGAGCGGCGCTTCTCGCAGCTGATCGGCTTGCCGCTGGTCCGGCTGCGCCGCTACCCGGGCAGCGCCGCGCGCTGGCAGAACCACGCACTGCCCGGCAGCACGGCCTTCGTCGCCGAGCTGCCGGCGCTCGTGCGGGCGGGGCTGGTGCGGCGGGCGGTCGGCGCGGTGCTCGGCCTCGCCGGGGAGCTGGCGAGCCCGGGCGTCGGAGGGGCAAAGCCCCGAGCCGGTTGACCTGAGAGATTGCGCCTCCCCCCCGACCCCCCAGGAGGAAGCCATGCGCCGGCTCCGGCCCCACCTCAGCTACGCCAACGTCGTCTCCACCCTCTGCCTGGTGCTGCTGCTCGGCGGCGGCGCCGCCTTCGCCGCCTCGAAGGCACTGCCGACGAACAGCGTCGGCACCAGGCAGCTGAAGAGCGAAGCCGTCACCGCGGCGAAGATCAGGGCGGGCGCGGTGACCGGCGCCAAGATCGACCTCTCGACCCTCGGCACCGTCCCCAGCGCGACGCTGGCGGCGAGCGCGACGCGGGCCATCACCGCGGAAAGCGCCGTCGCCGCCCAGACCCTGGAAGGGATGAGCGCCGAACAGGTCGCCGCCAAGGCGAGGCTGCGCTGCCCGAACGTGATGAGCCTCGACCACGGCATCTGCTTCGGAGCGGAATCCGAAGCGTCGCTCCCCCAGTTCGAAGCGATCTTCCGTTGCAACGAACTCGGCTACCGCCTGCCGCTGGCGGGCGAGCTGCTGGCCTTCGAGGCCGACAACTACAACACCCTCCCGCCCGAAGAGTGGACCGAACCGGAGACCAGCAGCGGCAGCGGCATCTACGGAATGCTCGCCACCGCGGCCAGCCACGCCGCCGCCCTCAACCCCGCCAACTCGAACACCAGCCACCCCTACCGCTGCGTGACGCCGGCGACCAACTGAGCGGCGCCGGATCCGCCCTGCATTTACCACCGCATAGGGGGCAAATGCAGGGCGCGTGCCGCTCAGAGCGCGACGAGCTCGCGGGCGGCGGCCTCGATCTGCTCGGTGCTGGGGATGACCAGCTGCTCGAGGGTGGGGCTCTGGGGGATCGAGGTATCGAGGGCGCCGAGGCGCCAGACCGGGGCGTCGAGGGAGAAGAAGGCCGCTTCCTGGATCCGGGCGGCGATCTCGGCGCCGGCGCCGGCGGTGCGGACGGCCTCCTGGACGACCAGGGCGCGGCTGGTGCGCTCGACCGAGGCGACGATCGTCTCCATGTCGAGCGGGACCAGGGTGCGCGGGTCGATCACCTCGAGCTCGATCCCCTCGCCGGCCAGCCGCTCGGCCGCCTCCAGCGCCCGCGGCACCATCAGGCCGGTGGCGACGACGGTCAGGTGGCGGCCCTCGCGGCGCACCGCCGCCTCACCGAAGGGGACGAGGAACTCGGGATCCTCGGGGACCGGGCCCTTCACCCGGTACATCCCCTTGTGCTCGAAGAAGAGGACGGGATTGGGGTCGCGGATCGCCGTCTTCAGCAGGCCCTTGGCGTCGGCCGGGGTCGCCGGGAGGGCGACCTTGAGGCCGGGGAAGTGCATTCCCAACGCCTCCAGCGACTGCGAGTGTTCGGCGCCGACGCCGCCGAGGACCCCGGTCGGCAGCCGCAGCACCATCGGCACCGAAAGCTTCCCCCCGTGCATGTAGCGCCACTTGGCCATCTTGTGGAAGACCTCGTCGCCGGCGATCATCATGAAGTCCGCGAACTGCAGCTCGGCGACCGGGACCGTCCCGGTCATCGCCGCCCCGACCGCGGCGCCGACGATGAAGGTCTCGTTCAGCGAGGTGTCGCGGACGCGGCCGGCGCCGAACTCGTCGAAGAGGCCGCGGGTGACGCCGAAGACGCCGCCCATCCGGCCGACGTCCTGGCCCAGCATCCAGACCCTCTCGTCGCGGCGCATCTCCTCGGCCAGCGCCTGGTTGATCGCGCGGGCGTAGCCGAGGGTGGGCTCGGCGGCGCTCACACCCACACCCCCTGGGTGACCACGTCGGGGTCGGGCTCGGGCATCGCCAGCACCTCGGCCAGCGCCGCCTCGGCCTCCTCGCGAGCCTCCTCGTCGAGCCGGTCGGCCTCCTCGGCGGGGACCGTCTGCCGCAGGATCCCCAGCGGGTCGCGCGGCACCTCCAGCCCATCGGGCAGGTCCTCGCGGTAGCTCTGTTTGTCGCCCTCGAAGTGGCCGCGGACGCGCAGCGTCTTCGCCTCGATCAGGGTCGGCCCCCCGCCGGCGCGGGCGCGGGCGACCGCCTCGGCCGTCGCCTCGCGGACCGCCAGGGCGTCCTGCCCGTCGACCACGACGCCGGGGACGCCGTAGGCGGCGGCGCGGTCGGCGATGTCCTCGGTCGGGCTCTGCTCGGCGATCGGCACCGAGATCGCCCAGCCGTTGTTCTCACAGATCCAGACCAGCGGCAGCTTCCAGACCGAGGCGGTCAGCGCCGCCTCGTGGAAGGTGCCGCGGGCGGCGGCGCCGTCGCCGAAGAAGATCGCCACCACCCTGTCGGTGCCGAGCATCTGGGCCGAGATCCCGGCCCCGGCGCCGAGCACGAAGCTGGAGCCGACCGTGCCGCCCTGGCCGAGGACCCCGCGCCCGGGATCGACGAAGTGGACGGTGCCGCCGCCCTTGCCGCCGACGCTGCCGCCGGTGCGGCCGAAGAGGTCGGCCAGCAGGGTGACCGGCGACATCCCCTTGGCCAGCGCGTAGCCGAGCCCGCGGTGGGCGTAGAAGAGGTAGTCGTCCTCGCGCAGCGCCGAGACCGCGCCCGCCTGCACCGCCTCCTGCCCCAGGCCGGGATGCCAGAAGCCGCCGAAGCCGTGCTGCTCGATGTGGCGGTTGAGCAACAGCTCCAGGGCCCTGATCCGCGTCACCTGGCGGTAGAGCTCGAGCGCAACCGCGTCTTTGTCCACCTCTCCACCCTCCAGAAGTCCCGAATTAGGCGACTGACCGTCCG
>DASVWP010000027.1:0-8742 GCA_036393155.1 Solirubrobacterales bacterium
GGGTGACCCTCCTCACTCGACCATCGTCGATCGGCTTGGTGCCGCTGGCGCCCGGAGCGAGTCGCTCCTCTGTCGCAAAACGTTCGGAGGGTCACCCGACCCCTCCGACGAGCCCGCTTCAAGAACCAGAAGCCGACGACCCGAGAAGCCGACGACCCGACGGCGGCGTGGAGGCCGCAGCGAGGACTCTTGTCCCTGAGCTTGCGTGGCTCGGACGCCTGAGTCGAGTCGCCGCGTCGTAGTTGGCTGAGGGGTTCGGTCGTCCTCCGAACGTTTTGCGCCGCTGGCCCGGTGCGGTTCTCGGACGGCGGTAGGCGATCCAGCCAGGTAGGCGAGTGAGGAGGATGACCGAACCCCTCAGCCCCACCACCCCCAACCCCGACTCGCCTAAAGCCCCCGAACCCCCGGTCGATCACCGGGGACATGGATCGTGGCCTCTACGTCGCCGGCTCGGGGATGCTTGCCGAGATGGTGCGCCAGGAACAGATCGCCAACGACCTGGCGAACTCGACCACCCCCGGCTACAAGGCCGACCGCTCGGCGCAGAGCGGGTTCGGCGAAATGCTGCTCACCAACACCCGCAACGGCCGCCCGGTGGGGACGGTCGGCTTCGGGGTCGAGATTGCCGAAGTCAAAACCGACCTGGCGCCGGCGCCGGTCCACGAAACCGGCGACCCGCTCGACATGGCGATCGAAGGCGAAGGCTATTTCGCCGTCCGCACCCCCAACGGCGTCCGCTACACCCGCGACGGCCAGTTCACCGCCAACGCCGAAGGGCTGCTCACCGACACCTTCGGCAACGAGGTGCTGGGAGCCAACGGCGCGCCGCTGAAGCTGCGCCAGGACGGCACCGTCCCGGCCGGCGAAGTCGGCGTCTTCGCGGTCAACAACCCCCGCAAGCAGGGCGACTCGCTGTTCACCGGCACCGCCGCCGGCAACGCCAGCGGCCGGGTCCGCGCCGGCGCCCTGGAGGAATCGGCGACCGACCCCGAGCGCTCGATGGTGGAGATGATCTCCTCCTTCCGCACCCTCGAATCCGACCAGAAAGCGATCCAGACGATCGACGAAACGCTCGGCGAGTTCGCCGGCCAGACGGGGGCGATGGCCTGATGCTGCCCGCCCTCTACGCCGCGGCCGCCGGGATGGAAGCGCAGCAGAACCACCTCGACGCGCTCTCCAACGACATCGCCAACGTCTCGACGACCGGCTACAAGAGCCTGCGCGTCGACTTCCACGACCTGCTCTACCAGTCGGCGGGGCGCGGAGGCGGCCCCGGCGTCCTCACCGGCTCCGGCGCCGCCTCGGCGCTGTTCGGCCGCAATTACGAACAGGGCGCCCTGGAGCCGACCGAACGCCCGCTCGACGTCGCCCTCGAGGGCCCCGGCTTCATCAAGGTCCGCGACGCCAACGGCAACGAAGCCCTGACCCGCGACGGCAGCCTCTGCCTCAGCCCCGACGGACGGCTGCGCACCTCGACCGGGCAGCTGCTGGAGCCGAACGTGAAGATCCCCGCCGGCGTCGACCCCAGCGAAGTCGAGATCGCCCCCGACGGCACCGTCACCGCCGCCGGGCGCCGGGTCGGCCAGATCTCCGTCGTGACCGTGGCCAACCCCGACGGCCTGGAACCGGAGGGCGAAAACCTCTTCCGCCAGACCGCCGCCAGCGGCCCGCTGCGGGCGGCTCAGGGAACGACCGTGCAGCAGGGGGCTCTGGAGTCCTCCAACGTCGACATCGGCACCGCGACGGTGGAAATGATGAACGCCCAGCGCGGCTTCCAGCTGACCAGCAAAGCGATCCAGACGCAGGACGAAGTCCTCGCCGTCGCCAACGGGGTCAAGCGTTGAGCGGGCTGCCGCCGGTGGCGCCGGGGGCGGTCCCGGCCGACGTCCGCTCCGCAGGGCCACAGGCCGCTCGGAGCTACGAATCGGACCTGGGCTTCGAAAAGCTGCTCCTCTCGCAGCTGCTGACCGAGGCGCTGCCCGAAGAAAGCGAAGGCGGCGAAGGGGAAGCGAGCGAACCGAAACCGGTCGGTCTGCCGGAAACGCTTGCCGGCGCGATCAGCGCCACCGGCGGCACCGGCATCGCCGCCGACCTCTACCGCACGACGCAGGCATGAGCGCCGCCGTCCTCGCTCCGGACCCCGCCCTTCTCGCCGCCGTCGGCCGGCACCTCGACCTGCAGATCGAGTCCGGCCGGCGACTGCTCGACCTCGTCCTGCGCCAGGGCTCGGCAATCCGCGAGCGCGATGCCGAGGCGGTGCTCGCCCGCCTCGCCGACATCAAGTCCGAGATGGCGGCGCGGGAGATCCTCGAGGCCGAGCGCGGCGCGCTGATCGGCCAGGTGGCGGTGCGGCTGGAGATCGCCCCGGCCGAGGTGACGCTGGCGGCGCTGCGCCTGCTGATGTCCGATGCCGAGGCGCACCGGATCGAAACCCGCAGCGCCGAGCTGCGCGGGCTGCTGGCCGAGATCGCCCGCGAGCACGGGATCAACCGGGCCCTGATGCGCCAGGAGCTGACCTTCCTCGACCACCTGATCCACCTGATCGGCGAGCCGGCCGCCGGCGGTCCCAACCGGCTGATGGACGTGGAGGCCTAGGGCATGGGGATCTCGACCTTCACCGGGATGCAGACGGCGCTGCGCGGGCTGCTCGCCCAGCAGCGCGCGCTCGACGTCACCTCGCACAACGTCGCCAACGCGGACACGGTCGGCTACTCGCGCCAGGAAGCGGTGCTGGCCGCCTCGCCGGCGCTGAGGATCCCCGCCGGCGCCGTGCAGGGGGGCGGCGCCGCCGAACTCGGCACCGGGGTCGACGTGCTCGCCTACCGGCGCGCCCGCGACGGCTTCCTCGACCTCCAGTACCGGGCGCAGGCGATGCGGCTCGGCGGCCTGGCGGCGCAGGTGAAGGGCCTCGAACAGGTCGAAGTGGCGCTCGCCGAGCCGGGCGAAAACGGTATCTCCGCCCAGCTGCAGAAATTCTGGTCGGGCTGGGAAGACCTCGCCAACGCGCCCGAGAACCAGGCCACCCGGCAGGCCCTGATCGAGACCGCGCAGGGGTTGGCGACCAGCCTCTCGACGCTCGACTCGCAGATGGCGACCGCCTCCGAACAGGCCTCCGCCGAGTACACCTCGATCACCAAAGCCGGTGGCGAAGTCGGTCAGATGGCCGAAGAAATCGCCAAGCTGAACGAAGCGATCCGCAGCTCGCTGGTCTCCGGGGCCACCCCGAACGACCTCTACGACAAGCGCGACCAGCTGCTCGACAAGCTCTCCGGGCTGGCCCAGCTCTCGGTCACCGACCTCGGCAACGGGACGATCGAAGTCGGCTTCGGCGACGCCGCGGTGCCGCTGGTGAAAGAAACCACGGTCACCTGGCCGCAGGCGCTGAGCGAACCGAAGGGCAAGCTCGGGACGCTGATCGAACTCGCCAGCCCCACCGGCACGATCGCCTCCTACCGCTCCGAACTGAACGCCTTCACCGAAGAACTGGCGAAATCGGTCAACGCGATCCACCAGAGCGGCGGCGGCCCCGCCTTCTTCAGCTTCGTCCCCGGCGCCGCCGCCTCGACCCTGGCCGTCGCGGTGAGCACCGGCGAAGTCCAGATCTCGACCACCGGCGCCGAAGGCGCCAACGACATCGCCCTGGCGATCGCCGCCCTGCGCGGCGGCAAACCGGACCAGGCCTACGCCAGCCTGGTCAGCCGGGTCGGCACCGACATGAGCGACGCCCGCCGCTCTGAAGAAAACGCGCAGGCGCTGCTCGGCGCCGTGCAGGACCGCCGCGACTCGACCTCCGGCGTCTCGCTCGACGAAGAGATGACCAACCTGGTCCGCTTCCAGCGCGGCTACCAGGCCTCGGCGCGCGCGATGACGACCTTCGACGAAGCGCTCGACGTGCTGATCAACCGCACCGGCAAGGTGGGGCTGTGAGCGGGGGCTCGCGATGACGATCCGGATCACCGACTCGATGGTCTCGCGGACGATCCTCTCCGACCTCGGAGCGGCCGACAACCGCCTGGCGCTGACCCAGCGCCGCCTCGCCTCGGGCAAGCAGTTGACCCGGCCTTCCGACGACCCCTTCGGGACCAACCGGGCGATCCAGCTGCGTGGCGAACTGGAGGGGACCCGCCAGTACCGGCGCAACGTCAACGACGGCAGCGGCTGGGCGACCGCCACCGAAGCCGCGCTGACCCGGATAACCGACATCGTGCAGCGGGCGCGCGAACTGCTGGTCGACGGCGGCAACGACTCCAACGGCCCGGTGGCGCGCGAAGCGATCGCCACCGAGATCGACCAGCTGACCGAATCGCTCAAGCAGGAGGCCAATGCCACCTACGGCGGCCGCTACGTGTTCGCCGGCACCGCGACCGAAACCCGGCCCTACGAACTCGGCGCCGTCGACACCTACGCCGGCAACGCCGGCTCGGTCGCGCGGGTGATCGGCGCCGGCGTCTCGGTCAGCATCAACGTCAGCGCCCACGCCCTGCTCGGCGACGGCCAGGGGGCGGCGGACAACAAGCTGCTCGACGTGATGCGCGACGTCTCCGAAAACCTCCGCGGCAGCACCGTGGCCGACTCCGAAGCGCTGCGCGGCACCGACCTGAAACGGCTCGACACCAACCTCGACGAACTGACCCGCGTGCGGGCCGTGGTCGGCGCCACCGCCAACCGCCTGGAGGCGGCCGGCGCGCGGCTGGACGAGCTCGAGGAATCGAGCACCGACCTGCTCTCGAAGGTCGAAGACACCGACATGGCGGAAACGCTGGTCCAGTACTCGACCCAGAAAGCCGCCTACGAATCGGCTCTGCGCGCGGGTGCGAGCATCGTTCAGACGTCGCTGCTCGACTTTCTGCACTGACCGGCCGATAGAAGGGGGAAGGAATGGAGCAAACGGTCCACAGCACTCGCTTCGGCGAGCTCGACGTGCCCGAGGAGGCGCTGATCGAATTCCCCGACGGCCTGATCGGCGTCGGCGGCCGGCGGTTCGCCCTGCTGACCCGCGAGGAGAACAGCGCCTTCCAGTGGCTGCAGGAGACCGCCCGCGAGGAGCTGGCGCTGCCGGTCACCGATCCCTTCCCCTTCTTCCCCGACTACGAGGTGCGGATCTCCGATGCGGAGGCGGAGCGGATCGGCATCTCCGATCCCGCCGAAGCCGAGGTCCTGGTGATCGTCCGCGCCGCCGAGAAGCTCGAGGACTTCAGCGTCAACCTGCTGGCGCCGCTGCTGATCTGCCGCGGGGTCGGCCATCAGGTGATCAACGAAGCGCCGGCCCAGGTCCGCGTGCCGCTGCTCTCGGGCCTGGCGGAGAGCGCTTCCTGAGGCGCTGGTAGGTTCGAGCGATGCTGACGATCACCCGTAAGCCGGGCGAGAAGATCATGATCGGCGACGACGTCGTGATCGAGATCGTCGAGGTGGCCGGCAACACGGTGCGGGTGGGGATCACCGCGCCGCGCGAGCGGCTGATCTACCGCGAGGAGCTGTGGGAGCGGGTGCGGCGGGAGAACGAGGAGGCCGCCCTCTCCGCCCCGGACCAGCTCGACGGCCTCGCCAAGCCTTCCTAGAGGACTTCGTGGGCGGCCACCGGCCTGGGCTCGGGGCCCGCGGCCGGGAGGGTGACCAGGCGCATGGTGATTGCCAGCGCCACCGCCTGCGGCAGGGTGCGGGCGCCCAGTTTGCGCTTGATGTTGCGCAGGTGGGTGCGGGCGGTGTGCGGGCTGATGCACAGCGCCTCGGCGATCTCGTCGCTGCCCGCTCCGCGGGCGAGTTCCATCGCCACGTGGCGCTCGCGCTCGGAGAGCACCGGCGGTGGCGGGTCGTCGATGGGGGGAAGGGGCTGGTGGGAGCACTCGAACGACATCGCCCCGCCGGCGACCGCGTGGATCGCCCGCAGGACCCGATCGGGGGGGCACTGGCGGCAGACGGCGCCGCTGGCGCCGGTGGCGGCGACGGCGAGCAGGCGCTCGGCGTCCGGGGGGGACTCGAGCATCAGCAGCAGGCGAGAGCGCCGTTCGCGGCCGAGCCGGTGGGCCATCGCCGCTCCCTGGCCGCCGATCGCGACCAGGGCGAGGTCGGGGGGAGCGCCGAGCGGGCCGCTGAGCACGCGTTCGACGTCGATCGGCGCCGCCGCGACGACCTCGATGCCGTTGCCGGTCAGCAGCGCCTGCAGGCCGGCGCGCGCCAGCGCCTGGTCGTCGTAGATCGCGATCGTCGGCGCCCGCCCGCCCGCCGCGCCGGCCGCCGAGGCCAGATCCGCTCGGTCGCTTGCCAGGGCGCCGATGCTGGTCTCGAAGAGGTTCATCCGAGTCGCACGTATCCCGTGGCGCCGCTGCTTCCGGGCGCGTAGGTGCGTTGCGCGACCTTGTCTTCGGAGTTGCCCTCGATCGTGTGGATCGTGCCGTCGGGGTCGACCGATTCGACGATGCCGACGTGCTCGCCGCCCCAGACGATCAGGTCGCCGGGCTGCGGCGGGCCCGCGGAGGCGGGGATCGCGCGGCCGGAGTGTTCGGCCCATTCCCAGAGGGCGCTGACCGAGCCGAAGCCTTCTCCGTGTTCGCCCAGCGGCACCCCGGCCTGGCGGGCGCACCAGGAGACGAAGTAGGCGCACCAGGGGCCGACGCCGGCGCCGGCCACCGCGGAGCGGTATTCGGCGATCCGCGGCGAGTCGTTGGAGCCGGGCGGCTGCTCGGCCTGGCCGACCTCGCCGCGAGCCACTTCGACCGCGCCCAGCCCGCCGGGAGAGGCGGGGGCGGTGGTGGAGAGGGGGGTGGCGCCGGCGACGCCGGTCTTCTGCAGGAGCTTCGCGAACTTCGAGCCGGAAACGGCTTCGGCCCCTTGCGGGGCCGTCTGTGGCGGTAGCAGCGCCGCTTCGATTTCGGCGATCCGGGACAGGGCGGTGGCAACCGTCATCTGCCCCGGTCATCGGCGCGCCGTGACCGGAACTTCAGCCAAAAATACCTATGCGTTTGTAGATGTTTTGTCCAGCGAGCGAGCCGGGACGTGGAGGCGAGCGGCCAGTTGGCCGCTCGCCTCCGACCCCGGTCCCCTAGCCGAGGAGTTTGAGCACCGACTGCCCGGACTGCTGCGCCTGGGCGAGCATCGAGGTGCCGGCCTGCTGCAGGATCTGCAGCTTGGTGAATTCGACCATTTCGGCCGCCATGTCCACGTCGCGGATGCGGCTTTCCGACGCGGTCAGGTTTTCCTGGTAGACCGACAGATTGTTGAGGGTGTGTTCGAGGCGGTTCTGGACCGCACCGAATTCAGCCCGCTGGGTCGAGACGGCGCCGATCGCCGCGTCGATCTGGGAGATGTCGGCTTCTTCGCCCAGCGTGAACGCTTTGGTGCCGATCGCTTCCCCGAGGCTGATCGTCGAGACGGTGATCACCTCGCCGTCGTTGGCGCCGACCTGGAAGGTGACCGTGGCGGCCGAGTTCAGCAGTTTGATGCCGTTGAATTCGGTGCTGGTCCCGATCCGCTCCACCTCGCTGGCGAGCTGGTTGATCTCGGACTGGATCGATTTCTGATCCGATTCCGACAGGGAGCCGTTCTTGTACTGGACGGCGAGTTCGCGGGCGCGCTGGAGCATGGAGTGAACCTCGTCCAGCGATCCCTCGGCGGTCTGCACGAGCGAGACCGCGTCCTGGGCGTTGCGCTGTGCCTGGCCGATGCCGCGGACCTGGGCCCGCAGCCTTTCGCTGATCGCCAGGCCGGCTGCGTCGTCGGCGGCGCGGTTGATCCGGTAACCGGAGCTCAGCCGCTCCATCGACTTGGCGAGGGCGTTGCTGGTCGACACCAGGTTGCGGTGCGCGTTGAACGCCTCGACGTTGGTCTGAATGCGAAGGGACATATCGATCGCTCTCCTTGGATCGGGTTGGTTGTCAGTCCCGGGGCGACGTCCATGTCGCCCCTTCTGGCCCGGTAATCGCCACCCTCGGGGCGGACTTGAGAGGAATTTCCCGCCCCAGCTATGGCTTGGCGTCGGTGCCGGGCTGCGGCGGCGAGCGGAAGGCGGCGAGGGCGACGGTGGCCGGGATCGCTTCCCCGCCGGACTCGGCCAGGCGCGCGGCCGCTTCGGCCTCCAGCCTGGGAAGCGATTCCAGGAGCTCCTCGAGCCGGTCGGTCAGCTCCGTCCAGGCCTGCCGGTCGAGCGTCGGGATGTCCCAGGAGAGATGGGTCGCGCCCTCGCTCTGGAGCGTCCCGGTCTCGACCGCGTTTCCGAGCCGGCCGAGGAAGCGCTCGACCCAGTTCCTCAGCATGTCCGTCAGCAGGTAGGGCGGGAGCCTTTCGAAGGACTCGGTGTCGAAGTGGGCACGCTGGACGTTGGCGTAGACGCGTTCGACGCCGCCCCGCCTGCTGCCCCCTCGCCTGGTCTCGACGACTTCGACGTAGCCCCATTCGGCGAGCTGCCGGAAGCAGCGGGAGATGCTCGTCAGCTCGCCTCCGACCTCTTCGACGAACTGCGAGGGGCTCATCGGCCGCGTGCTGAGCTCCCTGAGGATGCGCGCCCGCCAGGGGTTGGCCACCGCCTTTGCCAGTTTGGCGCTGATGATCGGCGCTTCCGGTTCGTCTTTTCGGTGGCCTTGCCTCACGTTTATTCTCTCCCTTTTGCTGAGTAATTCAAAAGCACAGCCTCCTTTAAGTAGCGCTCTCCTTTACTAGAATGCGTTCCAGCAATATGGACGGGAGGGTGTGACGTGGCGGGGGAAGCGGAGGCAAGGCGCACCTACGACGCCTTCGCCGCCAGCTACG
>DASVWP010000028.1:0-2394 GCA_036393155.1 Solirubrobacterales bacterium
GAAAGGCCCGCTCTCCTGCCTCAACGAGGCCCGCTACGGGATCGTCTGGGGCGCGATCGGCGCCGCCCGCGCCTGCTTCGAGGCGGCGCTCTCCTACGCCAAGGAGCGGACCCAGTTCGACCGGCCGATCGGCGGCTTCCAGATCCAGCAGCAGAAGCTCGCCAAGATGGCGGTGGAGGTCAACCGGGGCACGCTGCTGGCGCTGCACCTCGGTCGGATGAAGGACGAAGGCGCCCTGCGGCCCGAGCACGTCTCGATGGGCAAGCTCGCCAACGTCGACGCGGCGCTCGACGTCGCGCGCACGGCGCGCCAGGTCCTCGGCGCCAATGGCATCTCGCTCGAGTATCCGGTGATCCGCCACATGAACAACCTCGAGTCCGTGGTCACCTACGAGGGCACCGCCGACGTCCACGCGCTGGTGGTCGGCGGGGCGCTGACGGGGATCCAGGCCTTCCGGTGAGCAGACGCCCCGGCGCCCTCGGGGAGCGCCAGATCGCCGGTCCCAACACGACCGCGCAGCACGCGGTCGAGGGCCTGCGCCGGGCGCTGGTCTCGGGCGAGCTGTCGCCCGGCGACAAGGTGCTGCAGGAGGAGCTCGCCGCCTCCCTGGGGGTGAGCCTGGCGCCGGTCCGCGAAGCGCTGGCGATCCTCGAGCAGGAGGGGCAGGTCACCTACCTGCCCCGCCGCGGCTACTTCGTCACCGAGCTCGACGTCGACGACCTGCGGGAGATCTACGAACTGCGGGAGCTGCTGGAGGAGCGGGCGGTCCGCCGGACCCTGCCCCTCCTCGACGACGACGCCCTGGAGCGGGTGGCGCTGGCGGCGCGAGACTGCGCGGAGGCGGTCGACGGCGGCGACGTCGCCGCCGAGCTCGAGGCCAACCGGCGCTTCCACTTCGCGCTCCTCGACTCGCCGGGGCAGGCCCACACGCTGCGCCTGATCCAGCTGCTGTGGGACTCGACCGAAACGTACCGGGCGATGTACTACAACGCACCGGAGGCGCGGTACGAGGCGATCGCCGCCCACGACCGGATCCTCGAGGCCGCCCGCGCCCACGACGCCGATCGCCTCGTTGCCGAGCTGGACGAGCACCGCAGGAAGGCGCTCGCGCAGCTGGAAGAGACGTTTGGATCTCCCGGCGCGGGCAATGCCGAGAAGTCTGCGTCCCGTCCGGGTGGGTAGCGGCGCCGAGCCCCGCCGCCTGGGCCGGCCGCTCAGGCCGCGTCGAGCTCGGCGACCAGCGCCTCGACGCGCCCGGCGATCTCGTCGCGGGTCGCTCGCACGGCATCGATCGACTGACCCGTGGGGTCCGGGAGGTCCCAGTCGAGGTAGCGGCGGCCGGGGACGTAGGGGCACTTGTCGCCGCAGCCCATGGTCACCACGACGTCGGCCCATTCGGCGTCCTCGGTGGTGAGGGCCTTGGGGGTGCGCTCGGAGAGGTCGATGCCGAGCTCGTTCATCGCTGTCACCACTTCGGGGTGGACCCGGTCGCCGGGGGTGGTGCCGGCCGACCGGGCGCCGTGGCGACCGGCCGCCGCGCGTTCGAAGAGCGCCTGGCTCATTTGCGAGCGGCCGGCGTTGTGGAGGCAGACGAAGAGGGCGTTGGCCATGGGTGCTGGGGGAGGGCGCTCAGCTCAGCCACGCCGAGAGCTCCTCGAGCGCCTCGGGGAGCACGTAGTAGTAGGCCCACAATCCCTGGCGCTCGGAGCCGACGATGCCGGCCTCGCGGAGCCTCTTCAGGTGGTGGGAGACGGTCGGCTGGGAGAGGTCGAAGAGCGGCACCAGCTCGCAGACGCAGACCTTGCCGGCGTGCTTGCGCAGGACGTCGACCAGCTGCAGGCGGACCGGGTCGCCGAGCGCCTTGGCGATCCTCGCCATCCGCTCGGCCTCGGCGGGGCGCACGGCGGGATAGACGAGCGGCTCGCAGCAGGGCTCTCCGGCGGGGCGCTTCTGCTTCGGGGTCAGCTCCAGGGCGGTGGACATCGATTCACATATATCTATTGATTTCACGTCTGTCAATGCTTAGGATCGCGCCGATGAGGAGAGCCGAGCCCTGCCGCGAGCCGGCGGCCGCCCGATGACCGACGTCCCGCTGCCGCGCCGGCTGTTCGCCGAGTTCCTCGGCTCGGCCTTCCTTTGCGCGACCGTCGTCGGCTCCGGCATCGCCGCCGCCCAGCTCTCGCCGAACGACGTCGGGTTGGAGCTGCTGGAGAACGCGGCGGCGACCGCGGCCGGCCTGTTCACCTTCATCCTCATGTTCGGCCCGGTCTCCGGCGGGCACTTCAACCCCGTCGTCTCGTTCGTCGACGCCCACTTCGGCGGCATCAGCCGCCGCGACGCGCTCGCCTACCTCCCCGCCCAGATCGCCGGCTGCATCCTCGGCGCGATCACCGC
>DASVWP010000029.1:0-3823 GCA_036393155.1 Solirubrobacterales bacterium
CGAGCGCATGCCGGCGCCGACGATCGAGACCTTGCCGATCCGCTCGTCGGCGAGGACGTCGAGCGAGACGTCCCCGAGGGCGGCGATCGTGTCTTTGGCCACCGGCAGGTCGGAGCGGTCGACGGTGAACGAGAGGTCGGCCAGCTGGTCGCCGCCCACCGGCTCGTTCTGGATGATCACATCGACGTTGACGTTGGCCTCGGCCAGGGCGCCGAAGATGCGCCCGGCGACCCCCGGCTCGTCGCGCAGCCCGGTCAGGGTGACGCGGGCCTCCGAGTCGGAGTGGGTTACGGCGGTTACGAAAGGTTGCTCCATGGTCTCTTCCTCCGAGACGACGAGGGTACCGGGACCGTCCTCGAAGCTGCTGCGGCAGTGGATCCGGACCCCGTGGTTGCGGGCGTACTCGACCGAGCGCAGCTGCAGGACCCCGGCGCCCGAAGCCGACATCTCGAGCATCTCCTCGAAGGAGATGACCGGCAGCTTGTGGGCGTCGGGGACGATCCGCGGGTCGGCGCTGTAGACGCCGGAGACGTCGGTGTAGATCTCGCAGACGCTGGCCCGCAGGGCGGCGGCCAGCGCCACCGCGGTGGTGTCGGAGCCGCCGCGGCCGAGCGTCGTGACGTCGCGACTGTCGGTCGAGACCCCCTGGAAGCCGGCGACGAGGACGATCCGGTCCTGGGCCAGGGCATCGGAGATGCGGTCGGCGCGGACGTCGATGATCCGCGCCTTGGTGTGCGAGGAGTCGGTGACGATGCCGGCCTGCGAGCCGGTCAGCGAGATCGCCTCGTGGCCCATGTCGTGGATCGCCATCGCGCACAGGGCGCAGGAGATCCGCTCGCCGGTGGAGAGCAGCATGTCCATCTCCCGGGCCACCGGCCGGTCGGAGATCTCGTGCGCCTGCTCGACCAGCTCGTCGGTCGTCTTGCCGCGGGCCGAGAGCACGGCGACGACCCGGTTGCCCGCCTCGCGGGCAGCGACGATTCGCGCCGCCGCGCGCTTGATCTGCTCGGCGCCGGCGACGGAGGTGCCGCCGAACTTCATCACCACGATGTCGGACGCGTCCCCGGTCATCGATGGCTGAGGATAAAGGGCGCCTTCGCCAGGTACCGGCCCGACGTCTCGAGCTCAGACCAGTCCCAGCTCGATTTCGGCGGCCCGGCTGGCGGCTGGGGTCGGCAGCAGGCCGCCGCCCTGCCGCCGCAGGAGCCCGACGTCCACGAGGCTCTCGACCGCGGCCTCGATCTGGTGCTCCGCGGCCGCCTGACCAGCCTGCTGCCGCAGCTGGGCGAGGTCGGTCGCCACGGGAAGCCGTTCGATCAGCAAGGCGAGGATCGCGCCTTCGAGGGCACGCTGCTCCTGCACCTCTCGCGCACCTTTAGGAGACCGCATCAGTACTCAATTTCAGACTATAGGCTATGGCCAGGCGCGGTCCGCGCCGACAGGCTCGGGGTCCGTGCCCGGATCCAGTCTCACCGCGCCCGAGCTGGGCGCCGCGATTCGCCGGCTTCGGCAGGGGCCGCGGGCCCGCACCGCCCTGAGGCAAACGGCGGTGCGAGCTCATCCCTTCCGCGGCGGCTACTTGGGGCGGCAGATTCAGGTTTGCCGGTCGATCACCAGACCATCCCGGATTCCCACTCAGGCCCCGCTTACCAACACTATAGGCTATGGCCACCCGCGGGTGTCGCCGAAAGGCTCATGCCCGTGACCTCCACCCCCGCCCAGCTCGGCGCCGTGATCCGGCGCGTCCGCCAGGAACGGCAGATGACGGTCGAGAGCCTGGCCGCCGACGCGGGCATCCACTGGACCTATCTGTCGGGGATCGAGCGGGGCCAGCGCAACCCCACCTGGAAGGTCGTGGGAGCGATCGCCGACGGCCTCGGAGTCGAGATCTCGGAGCTGGCGCGCCTGGCCGAGAGCGCTTAGCGCAGCCGGGCTAACCGCCGCCGAGGTTGCCGAGCATCGCCTGTTCGGCCATGCGGATCAGCCCGAGCCCGCTGTGCGGTCGCATGTCGCTGCTGCGCACGCGGACGTGGGAGCCGTGCGGGCCGACCACCTCGACGATCGTGCAGACGTCGCCGATTTCGCAGTCCTCGCCGTAGTCCCCTTCGATCGCCTCCATCTGTTCGGCGACCACGCGCCCGATCTTGCTCTGGTCCAAGCCCATCTGCCATCCCTTCCCCTAGGTATCTGCGGTCCGCTGACCATAGGGCAAGGCCGATCTTACGGCCAGATATATCAATCTGATATATATACGACATGGAGACCCTGAGCCCGACCGCCTACGTGATCCTCGGCATGGTCAGCGCCCAGCCCCGCTCGGGCTACGAGATCAAGGCGACCGTCGACAGCACGACCCGCTTCTTCTGGGCCGCCAGCTACGGCCAGATCTATCCGGAGCTGAAGCGCCTCTCCGAGGCCGGCCTGGTGGTCGGCGTCGACTCCCCCACCGGCGGCCGGCGCCGCACCGTCTACGAGATCACGGCCGACGGCGAGGCCGAGCTGAAGGCCTGGCTGCGCCAGCCGCCCGAGACCTTCGAGATGCGCGAGGAAGGACTGCTGAAGCTGTTCTTCGCCGGTGCCCTGCCCCGCGAGGAGGCGGTGCCGATCCTGCGGGCGATGCGCGAGCACCGGCTCGCCGCCAACCGCCGCCTGCGGGAGATGGAGCCGAAAGCGGCCGAGAAGGCCCACGATGACCCCTTCCCCCTGATGGTCCTGCGGGGCGGGATCGAGTTCACCGAGTGGTTCGCCGGCTGGTGCGAGCGGATGGAAGCGCAGCTGCTCCAGCCGCCGACCGACGAAAGGAGCAGCTGATGTTCGACGCGCTTGCCCGCCTCGCCGACCGCCGCGCCCGCCGTATCGGGCTGCTGGCGATCGCCTTCTTCCTCCTCGCCGCCGCGCTCGGCGGCTCGGTCGCCAGCCGGCTCGCCCCCTACGGCGCCGACGACCCCGCCACCGAGGCGGTGAAGGCGCGCGAACGCCTCCAGGACGCCGGCCTGCGGGCGCCCTCGGTGATCGCCGTGGTGCGCGACGCCCCGGTCGCCGACCCGGCGACGCGGGCCCGCGTCGAGGCGCTGGAGAACCAGGTCCGGGCCCGCTCCGACGTCGCCGCGGTCAGCGGCTTCTACGACACCGGCAACCGCGCCTTCGTCTCCCGCGACGGCCGCTCGACCTACTTCGCCGTCGACCTGAAGGCGACCGGCGACAAGGCCTCCCAGGAAGCCGGCGCCGCCGTCGCCGATCAGCTCTCGGCCCACCCCGGCGTCGTCGTCGGGGGGCCGGCGGTCGCCCAGGAGCAGGTCAACAAGCAGGTCGAGACGGACTTGCGGACGGCCGAGCTGCTCGCCTTCCCCCTCCTCTTCCTGCTCTCGCTGCTCTTCTTCCGCAGCCTCGTCGCCTCTGTCCTGCCGCTGATGATCGGCGGCCTGGCGATCGTCGGCACCTTCCTGATCCTGCGGATCGCCAGCGAATTCGCCTCGATCTCGGTCTTCGCCCTCAACCTGACGACCGCGCTGGGGCTCGGGCTGGCGATCGACTACAGCCTCTTCGTCGTCTCCCGCTACCGCGAGGAGATCGCCCGGCGGGGCCCGGGGCTGGAGGCGATGCGCCGCGTCCTCGCCACCGCCGGGCGGACCGTCTTCTTCTCCTCGCTGACGGTTGCCGCCGCGCTGGCCTCGCTGCTCGTCTTCCCGCAGCGCTTCCTCTACTCGATGGGCCTCGGCGGGTCGCTGGTGGTGCTGCTGGCGGCGCTGATCTCGCTGACGGTGCTGCCGGCCGTTCTGACCCTGCTCGGAACCCGGGTCAACTCGCTGTCGCCCTCATTCCT
>DASVWP010000030.1:0-3847 GCA_036393155.1 Solirubrobacterales bacterium
ACGTCGGCTGCGGCACCGGCCTCAGCTTCGTCGCGATGATCCCGCGCGGCTTCGAGGTGACCGGTTGCGACATCTCGCCGGCGATGATCGAGCGGGCGCGCGAGAAGGTCGGCGAGGAGGTGGAGCTGCTGGTCGCCGACATGCGCGAGCTGCCCTCGCTGGGCGAGTTCGACCTCGTCTGGGCGGTGAACGACGCGATCAACTACCTGCTCAGCGTCGAGGACCTCGAGGCCGCGCTGTCCGGGATGCGCCGCAACCTGGCCCCCGGCGGCGTCCTCCTGTTCGACGTCAACACCCTGACCGCCTACCGCGGCTTCTGGAGCGACGAGGTGGCCTTCGAGCACGGTGGCAAGAGCTTCAGCTGGAGCGGGAGGGGGTCGGCGTCGGGGGTCGAGCCCGGTGCCGTGTTCGAAGCCCGCCTGGCCGGCGAGGGGGAGGGCGTCGAGGAGCACGTCCATCGGCAGCGCCACTTCGGCGAAGCCGAAGTCCTGGCGGCGATCGGGGCGGCGGGGCTGCGCTGCGTCGAGGTGGCCGGCGAGAAGGAGGGTGAGCTGGCACCCACCCTCGACGAAGCGCGGCACACCAAGGCGGTCTACGTCTGCACGGCTGCCTGAGCGCCCGCTCGGCGACCTGACAGGCGCAAAGGGGCGCTCGTCCCCCTGCCTCGACGAGCGCCCCGTTGACGCGGGTCCAGTCAGTCCGCGTCAGTGCCCTGCTTCGTCGGTTGCGGCACGGCCTCGAAGGCCGCGGCGCCGACGAGCAGCTCTTGAAGCTCTTCGGGGCGGCGGTTGGCGCAGCGGTGGGCGATTGCCTCGACCGCCTCCTCCAGGCGCTCCATCAGCTCGGTGATTTCCTCGCGCCCCTTGCCGTCGACCGCGACGGCGTGCCAGCCGCAGGTCGCCTCCGGGGACTGCCCGCCGCCTTCCAGCTTGGCCGACGCGGTGGCCAGGAAGCCGATCAGGGCGAGCGCGATGTGACCCTCAGGGGTGAGCCGGAAGACCCGCTCCTCGGCCCCGCGCCGCTGGTGACGCTCGATGACCGTGACCATCTCGCACTCTTCGAACAGGACCTTGCAGAGGTGGTAGGAGACGTTGCTCAGCGAGAGCTCGAACTCCCGCGAGAGCATCGTCGCGCTGGCGTCGCCGCCGGCAAGCGCTTCCAGGGTGCGAATTCGCACCGGATGGGCGAGGGCGAGCAGGATGCGTCGGCTGACCGATGCTTCCGGCTCGTCCTCGCCGCCTCTGGTGTCCTGGGTCACGTGGATCTCTCCCGGCTTTCATGGGGTGAAACTGGATGATCGGTAAGGAAGTTCGCGGCAGTGTAGGCACGGCCGGCAGACCTTTTGCAGGCAGTTGCTACCAGTGAACGAACAACCTGCAGCGGTCGGGATTTGCCTCGGTCCCGTTTCGGAACGAAGTCGTCTAGGGTGCTTCTCGCTCACTTGGCAACGGGAGGAGATTGGGAATGTTCCGAAGGATCAGAGGGGTACGGGTCGTCGTCGTCGCACTTGTCGTGCTCGGGGCCGCGGTCTTGGCCGCGTCCGCGGCGGCCGAAAAGCCGGTCATCGTGGAAGTGGGGAACCTGCGCATCACCGCCAACGGCGGGCTGCAGCCGACCGCGTTCTCGAAGACGAAGCTGACGCCCGTGGCGTTCAACGCCTCGGGCAAGATCGAAACCAAGGACGGCACGCATCCGCCTGCGGTCCAGCAGGTGATCATCGAAGGCGACAAGAACGTCGCCGTCGACACCACCGGCTACCCGACCTGTTCGTCCGGCAAGCTGCAGGCGCGGGACACCCAGGCCGCGCTGTCGGTGTGCAAGCCCGCGCTGATCGGCGAAGGAACGACGGAAATCGAGGTCGCCTTCCCCGAATCGAAACCGATCCCGGTGAACAGCAAGCTGCTGGTCTTCAACGGCGGCACCGCAGGTGGGGTTACCACCTTCTTCATCCACGCCTACATCACGGTTCCGACCCCCGCCGCGGTCGTCACCACGGTGAAGATCAAGAAAATCCACAGGGGCCGCTTCGGCACCGAAGCGATCGCCACGATCCCGAGGATCGCCGGGGGCTCGGGCTCGGTCAAGTCGTTCAGCCTGAAGATCGACAAGAAGTACACCTACAAAGGCAAGAAGATGAGTGTCATCTCGGCCAAATGCACCGACGGGAAGATCCAGGCGAACGTGACCGCGAAATTCGCCGATGGCACGAAGGCGGAGGCGGAAATCATCCGCACCTGCACGCCGAAGGGCTGATCTGAGCTTCGACGCCTGATCAGCGTCGGGGAGCGGCTGCCGTTCGGACTATCTCTCCACGCGGCCAGTCGATTGCAGCGGCGGGCGGTCCGGGTTTCTCTCCAACTCCCGGGCCGTCCGCCCTTCCTTTTGGCCCGACCCCGCCCTTCAGGTCGGCCGGGCGACCAGCAGGTACTGGTAGGCGGAGAGGCGCTGTTCGGCCTGGGCGGCGTCGGCCCCGAAGCTGCCGAGCAGCGAGGCCAGCTGGGCCGCCTCGGGAGGCGCCGGCTGCGAGAGGCGGGTGGTCGATGCCGTCTCCACCGCGTAGCCGCACTCGCCGAGCATCGCGGCGGCTTCGGTGAGGGTGAAGAAGTGGACGTGGGTGCGGTCGAGCAGGCCGGCGTCCGCGTATGGCCAGCGGTCCTGGGCGAGGAGGGGAAGGACCACGCTCCAGTGGCCGACGTTGGGGATCGAGCAGACGAGGGCGCCATGGTCGGCCAGCCAGGGGCGCAGGACGCGGAGCAGGCGGTGGGGGTCGTGGAGGTGCTCGAGCACGTCGCCGAACACCATCGCGTCGAAGTGGCCCGGCTCGAAGGGCAGCTCCTCGAGCTGCTCGAGGTCGGCCTCGATCGCCTGGTCGAGGCGCTCGGCCGCGCGCGCGGCGGCGTCGGGGAAGAGCTCCAGGCCGACGACCTCGATGCCCCGCTCCTCGCGCAGCGCGGCGCCGAGAGCGCCCGCCCCGCAGCCGACGTCGAGCACCCGGCGGGCGCCGGCGGGGACCAGGGCCCGCACCTCGGGCCGGTCGAATTCGAAGTACTGCTCGGTCTGCGGACTCATGGCGCGGCCACCGCGTTCGCCTCAGGGTGCTTGCGCAGGAAGGCCTCGCGGTCCTCGCGCACGGTCACCTGGATCCAGGCCCGCAGCGCCGGGTCCTCGCTGGCCACCGTGGTCGAGAGGCCGTGGCGGATTCGCGATTCGCGGACCAGGCGCGGCGGGTTGCCGGCCGCTCGCAGCCGTTCCAGCAGGTCGGTGTCCTGGTACCAGACGCGCAGCGCCGGGTCGAAGAACTCGCCCGGGGCGTGGCCGAAGGCGGCGATCGTGCCCTGGTCGATGGCGAAGCACCAGGCGGCGAAGTCGCTCCGCATCCCGCCCTCGACGGTGAGCGGGAAGGTGACCTCGGCGCCGCCCGCCAGCGCTTCGCGCAGCGGCGGCCACCAGCCCGGCAGGACCTCGACGTCGTCGTTCATCACCACTGCATAGGGGGTCTCGGCGACGCGCAGGCCGGCGTTGACCGGGGTCGTGAAGCCCTGGGGCGGGGCGCCGTTGTCCACGACGACGACCTGGTGCGGAGCGTCGGTGCAGGCCTGGATCGCGCCGAGGCAGCCCCTGACTCGCTGCGAGGTGGCGTCGAGGGTGGGGACGACGATCGTCAGCTCCGCCGGCGCTCCGGGTTCGGCGCGGGCGCGGACGGCGGGGGTGTCGGTGGGCCCGGCGAGGCTGGCGGGGATGGTCTCGACCCGGCGGCCGCCGCTGGCGAGCTCGGCGCACAGCGCCGCCAGCTCGAGCTCCGGCGGGGCGCCCGGGGCGCGCAGCGCGTGGGCGTCGGCTCGGCGCA
>DASVWP010000031.1:0-2254 GCA_036393155.1 Solirubrobacterales bacterium
CATCCGGATCGCCGGGCCGGCGGTCGCGGTGCCCGGCGCCTTGGCGGTATCTCCGACCTCGCTCACGGCCGCGCACGCTACAGCGCCGCCGCCGGGGTACGATCGGCCCCAGCCGATGCCCGATCCCGCCGCCGCCGAAGACGTCGTCATCGCCGAGCGCCGCGGCGCCGTCCTCGTCCTCACGCTCAACCGACCCGAGCGCCTGAACGCCTGGACCGACGCCCTGGAGGCGCGCTACTACGAGCACCTCGACGCCGCCGAAGCCGACCCCGAGGTGCGGGCGATCGTCCTCACCGGAGCCGGGCGGGGTTTCTGCGCCGGCGCCGACATGGAGATCCTCTCCGGCGCCGAGGAGGGCGACGCCTCGCTGATCGAGCAGGGACGGCCGCGCAGCTTCCCGCTCACCGTCCGCAAGCCGCTGATCGCGGCGATCAACGGCGCCGCCGCCGGCCTCGGCCTGGTCGAGGCGCTCTACTGCGACGTCCGCTTCTGCGTCCCGGAGGCGAAACTCACCACCGCCTTCGTGCGCCGGGGGCTGATCGCCGAGTACGGAATCGCCTGGCTGCTGCCGCGGCTGGTCGGGACCAGCCGCGCCCTCGACCTGCTGCTCTCCGGCCGCGTCGTGCGCGGCGCCGAGGCGCAGCGGTTCGGCCTGGTCGACGAGCTCGCCGAGCCCGGCGAGCTGCTCGACGCCGCGGTGGCCTACGCCGCCGACCTGGCCGAGAACTGCTCGCCGACCTCGATGGCGATCGTCAAGGACCAGGTCCGCCGCGCCCTGGACGCCGGCTTCGAGGAGTCCTTTGCCGACTCGCAGCGGCTGGTCATGGAGTCCTTCACCCGCCCCGACGTCCGCGAGGGCGTCCAGAGCTACCTCGAGGGCCGCCCGCCGGCCTTCCCGCCGCTCGCTCCCGGCGCCTGAGCGCGACCGCGCCGTTCGGTAATCCGCCCCGGCCGGTCTGCGGCTTTCCCCGATGACCGGCCGCGCCGCTCGGCACAGAATCGCCGCATGGCTCCTCGCATCGCGATCGTCGGCGGCGGCACCGGCGGCACCCTGACCGCCAACCGGCTGCGGCGCGAGCTCGGCGGCGAGGCGGAGATCGTCGTCGTCGACCGCGACGACCGCCACGTCTACCAGCCGGGCCTGCTGTTCGTCCCCTTCGGGCTCGAGGAGCCCGACCGCATCGTCCGCTCCCGTCACGTCCAGCTGCGCGACGGCATCGAGTTCCGGCTCGCCGAGGTCGACCGGGTGGAGGTCGGCGCCAGCACCCTGCTGCTCGGCGACGGCACCGCGCTTCCCTACGACGTCCTGGTCGTCGCCAGCGGCGCCTCGCTGCTCTACGAGGAGACCGAGGGCCTGCGCGGCCCGGGCTGGGGCGAGAGCGTCTTCTCCTTCTACTCGGTGCCCGACGCGCTGGCGCTGCGCGACGCGCTCGCCTTCTTCGACGGCGGCCAGATCGTCGTCAACCTCGTCGACCTGCCGATCAAATGCCCGGTGGCGCCGCTGGAGTTCTGCTTCCTGCTCGACTGGTTCCTGCGCGAGCGGGGCGTCCGCGAGCGCACCGGCATCACCTATGCCACGCCGCTCGACGCCGCCTTCACCAAGCCGATCGCCGCCGAGCACCTCGGCGGCATGCTGGAGCGCAAGGGGATCGCCCTGGAGGCCGAGTTCGCCACCGGCCGGGTCGAGGGGGCCGACGGGCGGCTGGTCAGCTGGGACGAGCGCGAACTGCCCTTCGACCTCCTGGTCTCGATCCCGCTGCACGGCGGTGCGCCCTACGTCGCCCGCTCGCCCGGCCTCGGCGACGACCTCGGCTTCGTGCCGGTCGACATCCACACCCTGCAGAGCAAGGCCGCGCCCAACGTCTTCGCGATCGGCGACGCCGCCAGCCTGCCGACCTCCAAGGCCGGCTCGGCGACCCACTTCGAGGGCGAGACCCTGGTCGCCAACGTCAAGCACCTGCTCGCCGGCGAGCCGCTGGAGGGCAGCTACGACGGCCACGTCAACTGCTTCATCGAGAGCGGCTTCCACAAGGCGCTGCTGATCGACTTCGACTACGAGGCCGAGCCGCAGCCCGGCCGCTACCCGGCGCCCCGCCTGGGGCCGCTGCCGCTGCTGCGGGAGTCGCGCCTCAACCACCTCGGCAAGCTCGCCTTCCAGCCCCTCTACTGGCACATGCTGCTGCCGGGCCGCGACATCCCGGGCGTCGACCCGCGGATGGCGGGCAACGGCCGCCAGCCGGTCCCCAGCGCACAA
>DASVWP010000032.1:0-35870 GCA_036393155.1 Solirubrobacterales bacterium
GGATGTCCTCTCCGGGAATGTCCGCGAAGCGCGCGAAATGCAATCTGATTTCTGCGCCCCACAGGGGCGCTCAATCTCAGGGAGCTGCCCCGCAAGGGGCGCGACTCAATTCCCGTAGAGGACATCCCCATCCCTCTCAGCCCACCCCGAAAAAAGGCAAAGAAAAAGCCCGCCGGGACAGTGTCTGGGGAGAATCCCGGCGGGCTAGTGTCTCGTCCACGGGAAAATCTAGGGGGCAGCTCTAAAGCGTCGGTAAATGATTTGGCCGGCTGGCTTTGGGTTCCGCCAGCGGGATCCGGGCGCGGAAAAGGGCGCCGCCGGATGGCGATTCGGAGGCCTCCACGGAGCCGCCGTGGGACGTGGCGACGGCGCTGACGATCGCCAGCCCGAGGCCGGTGCCGTTGCCCCGCGCGGTGTCCGCGGGGCCCTCGCCGCGGACGAATCGGTCGAAGATGTGGTCGCGCAGGGCGGCCGGGATGCCCGGCCCGTCGTCGGCGACTTCGAGCACGGCCTCGCCACCCTCGACGCGCAGGCTGAGCTCGATCCGGGCCCCTTCCGGGGTGTGGCGGGTGGCGTTGTCGAGCAGATTGAGGACCATGCGGTGCAGCTCGTCCGGGTTCCCTTCGACCCGCAGCGGCCGGTCGTTGTCGACGATCAGCTCGCGCGCGCCCATCAGCGGCGCGGCCTCGGCCGCCGCTTCGCCGGCGATTTCCGCCAGGTCGCAGCGCCGGTGCTGGCCGAGCTGACCGGCATCGGCACGGGCGAGCAGCAGCAGGTCGGAGACGAGGCGGCTCATCCGCCGCGAGGAGCGCAGGGCGGAGTCCACCATCTCGCGGTCTTCGGCCTGCTCGATCTGGTTGAGGGAGGCCTGCAGCAGCTCGAGGTTGGCGAGGACGCTGGTCAGCGGCGTGCGCAGCTCGTGGGAGGCGTCGGCGACGAACTCACGCTGCTTCTGCATCGTCTCCTCGCGCTCGGCCCGCGCGGCGTCGAGCGAGCGCAGCATCTCCTCCAGGGTCAGCGCCAGTTCCCCGACCTCGTCCTCGACCTGCGGCTTGGGCATCCGCCGCGAGGGGTCCCGGGTGGTGGCGATCGTGCGCGCGGTGGCGGTCAGGGAGGCGATCGGCCGCATCGCCCGGCTGGCGATCGCGACCCCGGCGAGGCTGGCAAGCAGGGTGCCGCCGAAGATCCCGGCGGCGATGAAGAGCCAGAGACGGTCCACCGTCGCATCGACGTGGCTGAGAGTGCGTCCGTACTGGATGAAGCCGGTCACTTCGCCTCCCGAGGTGATCTCCGCGGTGGCCACCCGCAGGTCGCCCCGGGTGGTCAGGCCGCTGTGGAAGGGGCCGAGCTCGTTGGCGTCGGGGCCCTGGCTGCCGAGGACGACCCCTTCGCGATCCAGCACCCGCGCCGCCCCGTCCTCGGGGAGGAGGACGTTGTTGATCCGGGTCCTTTCGGCGACGCTGCCGAGCGGCGTGTAGACGATTCGCATCTGGGAGGCCAGCGTCTGCGCGGCGTTCTGCACCTCGCCGTTGAAGTCGCTGCGGATCCGTTCGGTGGCGACCTTGCCGATCGCCGCGCCGAACAGCAGCAGGATCGCCAGCGTCAGGCCGGAGGAGACCGCGGCCAGTCGCCAGCGCACGGGCCAGGAGCGGGGACGGGCGAGACGGCGCAGCCCGGCGCCTGCCAACTTGGCTGGAGTCGTCATCTAGTCCTTCAGGACGTAGCCGGCGCCGCGTTTGGTGTGCAGCAGGCGCGGCTCGCCGTCCGCCTCCAGCTTGCGCCGCAGGTTGGAGATGAAGACGTCGATCGTGTTGGTCGCCGCCATCGGGTCATATCCCCAGACCTCGTCCAGCAGTCGCTCGCGGGAGACCACCAGGCGCTCGTTGCGCATCAGGAATTCCAGCAGCTCGAACTCGCGGTTGGTCAGCTCGATTTCGCGCTCGCCGCGGTGGACTTCCCGCGTGTCGGGGTTGAGAGTCAGGTCGCCGACCTCCAGCGAGGCGGCGCCCCGGGGCGGGCGGCGCCGCAGCAGGGCGCGAATTCGCGCCAGCAGCTCCTGGCGCTCGAACGGCTTGACGAGGTAGTCGTCGGCACCGCTGTCGAGCCCGACGACCCGGTCCTCGGTCTCCGCTCTCGCGGTCAGCATCAGGATCGGCACGTCGCCGTCTGTGCGCAGCCGGCGGCAGACCTCGACCCCGTCCATCCCCGGCAGGCCGAGGTCGAGCACGACGAGGTCCGGGATGAAGCCGGCGGCGACGTCGAGGGCTTCGACGCCGTCGGCGGATGTGCGCACCTCGTATCCCTCGTTGCGCAGGGAGCGGCGCAGGACGTCGGCGATGTCGGCGTCGTCCTCGACGATCAGGACGCGGCCACCGGTCTGTTCGCGTTCGCTGAGCACAAAGCGATGTTAGACCGCCAGAGCCCCCTTTTCGTCCGGTTTTACCGCGAATTTAAAGGTGGCATGGATGGACGCGCAGGCGTCGCGCAGGGGACGGCCCCTCGGCGTCGAACGGGGGGACATGTTCGTTCGCAAGAAGAGGGGCGCGCCTGCCCGCAAAGGGAAAGCCGCGCCAAAACGCGGGAAAGCCGCGAAATCGCCAAGGAGCCTGGGCGGCGGGATCGAGCAGCGCCACCTCGACCTGATCGGCCTCTTCCTGGTCGCCGCCGGCGTCTACCTCGTCTTCGTCCTGTTCGGCGGCTGGGAGGGCGGCAAGGTCGGCTACGGGATCGAAACCGCGCTCGTCTACCTGTTCGGCAAGGTCGGGGCGAAGATCTTCACCCTGCTGATGCTGCTGGTCGGCGGCATGCTGCTGATCGGCACCTCGGTCTCCGCCCTGGCGAGCGGCATCGGGCGCGGGCTGCGCGCGGTCTTCCGGGCCGTCTTCTTCAGCGGCGACGCCGCTGCCCGCACCGTCGCCCGCACCCACGCCGACTGGCGCGAGCAGCGCGAGGCGCGGGCTGCGGCCGCCGAGACGGTCGCCGGCGCGACGGACGTGATGAGCACCTATCCCGAGAACGACGAGGACTTCAACCCGACGGTGCAGTTGGCCGACGACGGCGATTTCGCCCCCGGTGTCTTCGACCTCTCCGAGGAGGAGCACGAGGACGAGACCCAGGCGCTTGTCGGGGAGCCGGAGGAGGAGGTCGCGCCGGAGCCCGAGCTGCAGAACTACGAATCCGAGGACGCCGTCGCGGTGGTCGATCCCGGCGACCGCGCCCACGCCGGCCTGACGCCGATGGGCTCCAAGCGCGGCGTGACGATGTCCGAGGAGATCGACTACCGCCCGCCGCCGGGGAAAGCGCTCGAGCGCGGCAAGGGCGACAAGGGGCCCGATCCCCGCGACCAGGAAGCGGTCGGGCGCAAGCTGATCGAGACCCTCGGCCATTTCGGGGTCGAGGCGAAGATCGTCGGCGTCGTCAGCGGCCCGCACGTCTCCCTTTACGAACTGCGGCTGGCCCCCGGGATCAAAGTCAAGAAAGTCACCGAGCTGGCCAACGACCTCGCGTACGCGCTCGCCTCGACCGACATCCGCATCCTGGCGCCGATCCCAGGCAAACAGGCGGTCGGGGTCGAGGTCCCCAACCAGCGGCGGCGCATGGTCCGGCTCGGCGACATCTACGCCGGACGACCGCCCAAGACCTCCCCGCTGGTCGCCTGGCTCGGCAAGGGGATCGACGGCAACGCGGTCTGGACCGACCTGGCGAAGATGCCGCACGTGCTGGTCGCCGGCACCACCGGCTCGGGGAAGAGCGGCTGCGTCAACGCGATCCTCTCCTCGATCCTCATGCAGGCCTCCCCCAACGAGGTGCGGCTGGTCCTCGTCGACCCCAAGCAGGTCGAGCTCAACCACTACGAGAACGTGCCGCACCTGCTGACCCCGGTGGTCACCTCTCCGCGGCTGGCCGCCAACGTGCTCTCCAACCTGATCGGCGAGATGGAGAGCCGCTACGGGATCATGAGCGAGGCCCGCACCCGCAACCTCGACGAGCTGAACCGGGTCCGCCGCAAGAACGGCCTGGCGCCGCTGCCCCACATCCTCTGCGTGATCGACGAGCTCGCGGACCTGATGATGGTCGCGCCGGCCGAAGTCGAGGACTCGATCATCCGCCTGGCCCAGAAGTCGCGCGCCACCGGCATCCACCTGGTGCTGGCGACCCAGCGGCCCTCCACCGACATCATCACCGGGACGATCAAGGTCAACATCCCCTCGCGGATCGCCTTCGCGGTCTCCTCGCAGACCGATTCGCGGGTGATCCTCGACCAGGGCGGGGCCGAGTCCCTGCTCGGCCAGGGCGACATGCTGTTTCGTGGTCCCGGCAGCTCCAAGCTGCAGCGGATCCAGGGGGCCTTCATCACCGAGGATGAGATCGCCCGGATCACCGGCCACTGGGCCAAACAGGGCGAACCCGAGTTCGAGGACGAGCTGCTCGAGGCGCCCGCGGAGGCCGCCGAGGAGGGACGCGACGACGAGTTCGACCCCGACAGCGACGACCTGCTGGACGAGGCGATCCGCCTGGTCGTGCAGACGGAGACCGCCTCCGTCTCGATGATCCAGCGCCGCCTGCGCGTTGGCTACACCCGCGCCGGGCGGCTGATCGACATGCTGGAGCGGCGCGGCGTGATCTCCGGCTACGAGGGTTCCAAACCGCGTCAGGTCCTGGTCTCCCAGGCCGACCTGCCGCGGATCCTCTCCGCTTCGGGATCCGGCGGCGAGGCTCCGGAGCCGGTCGCCGTCGAGGCGGACTCCGACGCCCAGTAGGCGGAAAGTTCCCGGCGGCCCGGGCGGAGGGGCAACAATGGAGGCATGGACGACGGAGTAGGGGCCACCCTGCGCGAGGTGCGCACCCGGCGCAAGATCGACCTCGAGTCGGTCGAAGCCGCGATCAAGATCCGAGTGCGCTACCTGCGGGCGATCGAGAACGAGGAATGGGAGCTGCTGCCGGGCGATGCCTACGCGCGCGGCTTCGTCCGCACCTATGCCAACTTCCTCGGCCTCGATGGCACCCGCCTGGCCGATGAGTACCGGCGGGGCAGCGGCGTGCCGCGCCCGGCCGAACGGCTGCCGAGGGTGGAGGCGGGGCGGCCGCCGCGAGGGCAGCGCGCCCCGTGGTGGCCCCGGGTCCCCGGGTGGGTCAGCGCGGTGGCGGTCTCCGCGGTGCTGATCGCGATCCTGATCGCGATCGGGCTGGCCGGTGGCGGAGGCTCGGGGGGCCCGGCGCAGAGCGCGCCGAAGATCGGGATCGGTCAGGCGGTGGCCGTCAGCGCACCCGGCGAAGGTGGAGCGGCGGGCGGGGCGCAGACGCTGACCCTGTTGGCGAGGGCCGAAGTCTGGGTCTGCCTGCTCGACGCGGGGGGCAAGCGACTGGTCAACGGGCAGATCCTCGGGGCGGAAAGGGAAGCGGGGCCCTTCCGTTCCGGTAGCTTCACGGTCGCGCTCGGCAACGGCGAAGTGGCGATCACGGTGGACGGCAAACAGGCGAACATCCCGGAAAGCTCGAGCCCGGTCGGATACGCGATCGGCGCCGACGGAAAGCTGCGCGAAATTCCCGAAGGCGAACGGCCGACCTGCACGTGATCAGGGCGGGGATCGTCGTCACCGGGACCGAGGTCCTGACCGGTCGGATCGCCGACGCCAACGGCCCGTGGATCTCCGAACGCCTGGCCGAGCGCGGGGTGGAGGTGGCGCACATCCTGGTCGTCGGCGACCGCCGCGACGACCTCGAGGCGGCGCTGCGCTTCCTCGCCGGGGAGGGCATGGACCTGATCGTCACCAGCGGTGGCCTCGGGCCGACCGCCGATGACCTGACGGCGGAGGTGGTCGGTCGCTTCGCCGGCCGGGAGCTGATCCTGGACGAGGAGATGCTGGAGAAGATCGCCGAGATCCTGCGCCGGTTCGCCCGCCGCCGCGGCTTCGAGTTCGACGAGGCGGCGATGATCGAGGCCAACCGCAAGCAGGCGATGGTCCCCGAGGGCGCGACGCCATTGGACCCGGTGGGCACGGCGCCGGGTCTGGTCGTGCCGGCGGGCGAGCGGGTGGTGATCGTCCTGCCGGGCCCGCCGCGCGAGCTGCAGCCGATGTGGCCGGTGGCGCTGGATGCGGCCCCGGTCCGTGCCGTCCTGGATCGGGCCACCCCGCTGCACGGCTACACGATGCGGATGTTCGGCGTCCCGGAGTCCGAAATCGCCAAGAGCCTGCGTGAGATCGAGGCTGAAGGGGTCGACCTGGAGGCGGTCGAGATCACCACCTGCCTGCGCCGCGGGGAGATCGAGATCGACGTGCGCTTCCGCGACGAGCAGAGGTCCACCGCCGACCGGGTGCGCGACGAGATGGCCCGCCGGCACCGGCGCGAGACGTTCAGCCTCGACGGCACTACCGTCGACCAGCAGGTGGCCGGCCTGCTGCGGGGGCGCCGGCTGGGGCTCGCGGAGTCCTGCAGCGGCGGTCTCCTGGCGGCGCGGATCACCGACCTGCCCGGAGCCTCCGAGTACCTGCGCGGCAGCGTCGTCGCCTACTCCAACGAGGCCAAGGCGGAGCTGCTCGGCGTCGATCCGGCACTGATCGAGGCCAAGGGCGCGGTCTCCCCGGAGGTGGCCGAGGCGATGGCGCTCGGGGCGCTGGAGCGCTTCGAGGCCGACGTCGCGGTCTCGATCACCGGCATCGCCGGGCCCGGAGGCGGCAGCGAGGAGAAGCCGGTCGGTTATGTCTGCTTCAACGCCCGGCTCGCCGACGGCACCGCGATCGCCCGGGACCCGACGATTCCCGGCAACCGGGCCGACATCCGCGAACGCTCCGCGCTGGTCGCGATGCACCTGCTGCGCACGCTTCTGGGAGGCGGCGAGGAGCCGTCCTGAGGCCGGAATTGACGGTTCCGTGCGACTTTCGCGGCGAAGACTTGACCAGCGGGCGTTGTTCCGTGCGCTGTGCCCCCGTAGCGTGGGCGGCATGGCTAAGGAACGACTGAAAAGCCCCCGGGGGCGCCTGTTCGTCGCGCTCGACCTGCCCGATGAGGTCAGGGAGAGCATCGAGGCCTGGGGATCGACGCAGCTCGCCGACCCGGCGCTGCGACCGGTTCCCCGGGACAACCTCCACATCACCCTGGCATTCCTCGGCTGGCGGCCGCTGAAGGAGGTCGACCGGCTCTCCGAGCTGGTCGGCGAAAGCGTCGGGCCGGCGCCGCTGGTCGAGCTGCGGGACCCTGAGCCCCGGCCGCCGCGGGGCCGGCCGCGGCTCTTCGCCCTGCCGGCGGTCTCGCCGGGCACCGAGCTGCTGCAGGCGGGGCTCCAGGCGCGGCTGGTGGATGGTGGTTTCTACGAGCCCGAGAAGCGGCCCTACTGGCCGCACGTGACGGTCGCCAGGGTGCGACCGGAGGCCCGGGGGTCAAAGCGCCCCGCCCGGGTCGAGGAGGTGCCGGGGAAGCTCTCCCCGGGCCTCTCGAAGGCGTTTTTGGGCGTCCGATTGACGCTCTACCGTTCTGAACTCTTGCCATCGGGCGCGCGATACGTCCCGCTGGCCCAAATGAAGCTGCCGGGCTAGGCAGTAGCGAGGTGATCGAAGATGGCAGATAGAAAAGCGAGCTTGAACGACGTCTCGGCGAAAGAGGCCAAGGCGAAGGACGCGGCGCTGGAGAGCGCCGTCAGCGGAATCAAAAAGGAGTTCGGCGAGGGCGCGCTGATGCGCCTCGGAGACCAGGGGACGGTCAAGGTCGACTCGATCCCGACCGGCTCGCTGGCGCTCGACCTGGCGCTGGGGATCGGCGGCGTGCCGCGCGGCCGGATCATCGAGATCTACGGCCCGGAGTCCTCGGGGAAGACGACCCTGGTCAGCCACATCATCGCCGAGGCCCAGGCCCTGGGCGGCGTCTGCGCCTTCATCGACACCGAGCACGCGATCGATCCCGTCTACGCCCGGGCGATCGGCGTCGACACCGACGAGCTGCTGGTCTCCCAGCCCGACTATGGCGAGCAGGCGCTGCAGATCGCCGATCGCCTGATCGCCTCCGGGGCCGTCGACGTGATCGCCATCGACTCGGTTGCGGCGCTGACCCCGAAAGCCGAGCTCGACGGTCAGATCGGCGACACGACGGTCGGTCTGCAGGCCCGGCTGATGTCGCAGGCGATGCGGAAACTCGCCGGCAGCCTCAACCGGACCAAAACCGTTTGCATCTTCACCAACCAGATCCGCGAAAAGGTCGGCGTCCAGTTCGGCTCGCCGGAGACCCAGCCGGGTGGCCGAGCGCTGAAGTTCTACGCCTCCCAGCGCCTCGATATCCGCCGCATCGAGACCCTCAAGGAAGGGACCGAGGCGGTCGGCAACCGGGTTCGGGTGAAAGTCGTCAAGAACAAGGTCGCGGCGCCGTTCCGCCAGGCCGAGTTCGACATCGAGTACGGCGCCGGCATCTCGCGCGAGGGCAGCCTGCTCGACTTCGGCATGGAACAGGACCTGGTGCAGAAATCGGGTTCCTTCTTCTCCTACGGCGAGACGCGGCTCGGGCAGGGGCGCAACAACGCGAAGCAGTTCCTGGCCGACAACCCGGAGCTGGCGCTGGAGATCGAAACCAAGATCAGGACCGCCCTGGGCATCGACGGCGAGCCGGTCGCGGACGCCAAGCCGGCCGCCACGGGCGAGGCCCCGATCGTGGAGGCGCAGGCGGCCTGATCGCCGTCTGCCGCCGTCTCGGCGCCCGCGGGGAGCGGGCGCCAACCGTGCTGCGGCGCCCGACGCTCACTGGATAGGATGGCCGCCGCATGAGCAACGAAACGATCTTCTTCATCTTCGGCATCGCCCTTGCGGTCTCCGCCGTGCTCGTCAGCTTCGCCGGGCTGAAACTCAAAGACTTCCCCGGCAAAGCGATGCCCGTGGTCATCCTCTGGTTCGCGATCCTGGTCGGCGGCGCGACCACCTTCGCCGTCCTGCACGCCAAGGACGAGGACAAGGCCAAGGGCGCGGAGCTCCAGCAGGCCGGCCAGGAAATCGAAAAGAGCACGAGCGGCGGCCCCTTCGAAGGTGGCAGCGAAGCGGGCTCAGAAGAAGAAGAAGCACCCGCCAAGGCGGGCTCCGAACAGGCCAGCGGCCCCGGGGGCACCGTCGAACTGGCCGCCGAAGCCAGCGCGATCGCCTACGACACCACCGAACTGACCAGCAAACCGGGCAAGGTCACGATCGACTTCGAAAACCCCTCGGCGATCGAACACGACGTGGCGATCGAACAGAACGGCAAACAGCTCGCCGTCTCGGAAAAAGTCACCGAAGGCAGCACCTCCGTCACCGCCAGTCTCAAGCCGGGCACCTACACCTTCTTCTGCACTGTCCCGGGCCATCGTCAAGCGGGAATGGAAGGAACTCTTACGGTCAAATAGGCCGTCGGGTCGGGTCGGGCACCCTCCCGGGCGAATTGAGTCGCGCCCCTATCGGGGCAGCTCCCGAACATGCTGCCCGCCTATGGCGGGCAGAAATCAGATTGCATTTCGCGCGCTTCGCGGACATTCGCCCGGGAGGGTGCCCGACCCGACCCGACGAGCCATCAAGCGAAGCCTCCAATGGGTTTGTGCCGATGCCTCGACGGCCGATTCAAGCGCTTCCTTCCGAACCGGCCGCATGCGAAGTCGAATCTGCATTCGCCCGCTAATCTCGCCTGCGATGCCCCAGAAGCGCTTCCACGTCACCACCTTCGGCTGCCAAATGAACGTGCACGACTCCGAGCGGATGCGGGGGATGCTGGCCTCGCTGGGCTATGAAGAGGCGCCGAGCCGCGAGGAGGCGGACCTGATCCTCTTCAACACCTGCTCGATCCGCGAGTCGGCCGACAGTCGCTTCATCGCCCATCTCGGTGAGGCGAAGCGGCTGAAGAGCGAAGATCCGGGGCGGCTGGTCGGCGTGGGGGGCTGCTGGGCGCAGTCGGTGAAGGAGGAGGTCTTCCAGCGCTTCCCGTTCGTCGACGTCGCCTTCGGGCCGGGGCAGATCCACAAGCTCGCCGAGTTCCTCAACTCCGACTCGCTGACCGCCCAGGGGTACTTCGAGTTCGAGGATTTCTCCGGCCATCTGCCGACCCGCCGCGAGCGTGAGTTCCAGGGGTGGCTGCAGATCTCGCAGGGCTGCAACTGCGCCTGCTCCTACTGCAT
Source organism: Solirubrobacterales bacterium (assembly GCA_036393155.1). Lineage (GTDB taxonomy): Bacteria > Actinomycetota > Thermoleophilia > Solirubrobacterales > 70-9 > VAYN01. The sequence goes on from DASVWP010000032.1 coordinate 10,121, forward strand.
CGTCCCCTCGACCCGCGGCCGCGAGGTCAGCCGCGATCCGGCGGAGTTGATCGCCGAGGCGGAGGAGCTGGCGGCCGACGGCGTCCGCGAGGTGACGCTGCTGGGGCAGAACGTCAACAGCTACGGCCGCGACCTTCCGCGCGAGAGCCGAATCGGCTTCGCCGACCTGCTGGCGCGGGTCGACGCGATCGAGGGAATCGAGCGGATCCGCTACACGAGCCCGCACCCGAAGGACATGAAGGAGGACGTGGTCCGCGCCCACGCGGAGCTGCCGTCCCTTTGCGAGCAGATCCACCTGCCGCTGCAGTCGGGCTCCAGCGCCGTCCTCAAACGGATGCGCCGCACCTACGACCGCGAGCGCTACATGGACCGCGTGGCGCTGATCCGCGAGCACGTGCCGGACTGCGCGATCACCACCGACATCATCGTCGGCTTCCCGGGTGAGACCGAGGCCGACTTCACGCAGACGCTCGAGGTGGCCGAGGAGGTCGGCTACGACGGCGCCTTCACCTTCATCTTCTCGCCGCGCCGCGAAACCGAGGCGGCGACGATGGACGGACAGCTGCCACACCCGGTCAAGGTCGAGCGTATGCAGCGCCTGGTCGAGGTCGTCCAGCGGCGGGCGACCGAGCGGGCGCGGCGATTCGTCGGCCGGACGATGGAGGTGCTGGTCGAAGGACCGAGCCGCACCGACCCGACCAAGCTGCGCGGCCGCACCAGGCATAACAAGGCGGTCAACTTCGACGGCGTCGCCAGTCCCGGCGAAATGGTCGAGGTGGAGATCGAGTCCGCCACCTCGCAGACGCTGAGCGGGGTCGCGGTGAAGCCGCTCTCGCCGCTGCTTTGAGAATCGTCGCGATCTTCGGCCCCACGGCGGTCGGCAAGACGGGGGTCGCGATCGCCGTCGCGGAGCGCCTGCGCGAGCGCGGGGAGGACCCGGTGGCGATCAGCTGCGACGCCCTGCAAGTCTACGAGGGACTGGGCGTGCTGACCGGCGCCGCGACGGCGGCCGAGCGGGCGCGGCTGGAGCACCGCCTGGTGGGCTTCGTCCCGGTCACCCAGCCCTTCAACGTCGGCGACTACATGCGAGCGGCGCACGCGGAGATCGACGCCGCCCTGGTCGCCGGGCGCCGCCCGATCGTCGTCGGCGGCACCGGCCTTTACCTGCGGGCGGCATTGGCCGAGCTGTCGCTTACCAAGGTCCCCGCCGAATCCGAGGACTCGGAGCTGTGGTCGCCGGAGACCCGCCATCCGGCGATCCAGTTCGGTCTTGAGATGGACCGCGCCCTGCTCTACGAGCGGATCGACGCCCGGGTCGAGGCGATCGTTGCCGGCGGGGCGGAGGCGGAGGTGAGGCGGGCCGAGGAGCTGGGTCCCTCGCGCACCGCCCGCAAGGCGCTCGGTTTCGACGAGCTCCTCGCCGGCGACCTCGAGCTGATGAAGAAACGCTCCCGCAACTACGCGCGCCGCCAGCTCACCTGGATGCGCAAGATCCCAAACCTGACGACGATCGACCGCACCGGCCGGGGCGACGGCGAGGTGGCCGCGGAGATCCTCGAGGCCCTCGGCGAATAGGCTGCCGCGCGATGAAGTTCGAGAAGTGGCAGGCCCTCGGCAACGACTACCTGATCTTCGAGCGGGAGCGGCTGCCCTGGCCGCTCACCGCCAAGCGGATCGAGTGGCTCTGCGATCAGCATTTCGGCGTCGGCTCCGACGGCGTCCTGCTGCTCGCCCACAGCGAGGACCCGGAGTTCGTCGCCGAGCTGCGGATCTTCAACCCGGACGGCTCCGAGGCCGAGCTGTCGGGGAACGGCGCGCGCGAGGCGATCCTCTACCTGCGCCGCCACGGCTGGACCGACGAGGAGACCTTCACGATCAAGACGGCCGCCGGGCCGATCACGCCGACGATCACCGGCGAGCTGACCTGCTCGGTCGACATGGGTCGCGCCTCGACGACCTCCAAGGACTTCCCCTCCGGCCCCGACAACGGGATCGGTCGCCTGGTCGCGGGCGGGCGCGAGTGGGAGTTCCAGCACGTCTCGATCGGCAACCCGCAGTGCGCGATCGTCGTCGGAGCCGAGCTCGACGACCTCGACCTCGGCGAGGTCGGGCCCGGCATCGAAGGTCACGAGCTGTTTCCGAACCGGACCAACGTCTCCTTCCTGGCGATCGAAGGCGACCGGGTGCGGGCGCGGATCTTCGAGCGCGGGGTGGGGGAGACGCTCTCCTCGGGCACCGGCGCGAGCGGCGCCGCGGTGACCGCCTACCTGCGGGGCTCCAAGAGCCCGATCGTCGTCGAGCTGGAAGGCGGCGAGCTGGAGGTGGAGATCGCGCCGGACCTCGGGGTGCGGCTGACCGGCTGGGCGGAGCCGGTGTTCGCCGGCGAGCTCTCGCCCGAGCTGGTGCAGGCGCTTGCAGAGCTGGACGAGGCGCCGTCCGGCTCGGCCGACTAGGGTTCCGCGCCCATGGGCATCGCCGATCCATCGAAGCGCCTGCAGGCCATCCCACCGTACAAGTTCCAGGAACTGGAGCGGCAGATCGCCGACAAGCGGGCCGCCGGCATCGACGTGATCAGCCTCGGCATCGGCGATCCCGACGAACCGACCTACGACTACATCGTCAAGGCGATGCAGGAGGCGGTCGCCGACCCCGGGACTCACCAGTACCCGAGCAACCGCGGCCGCGCCGAGTTCCGCGAGGCCTTCGCCGAGTTCTACGGCGAGCGCTTCGGGGTCGAGATCGACCCCGAGAACGAGGTGATCCCGGCGATCGGCGCCAAGGAGTGCATCTACAACCTCTGCTTCGCCTTCCTCGACCCCGGCGACGTCGCGCTCGCCTCCGATCCCGGCTACCCGGTCTACACCGGCGGCCCGCTGCTCGCCGGCGCCCGCTCGGAGCTGCTGCCGCTGGTGCCCGAGCTGGGCTTCGCGCCCGACCTGACGGCGATTCCCGCCGACGTCGCCGCCAAGGCACGGCTGATGTTCCTCAACTACCCGAACAACCCATCCGGGGCCATCGTGCCGGAGGGCTTCTTCGAGATGGTCGTCTCCTTCGCCCGCGAGCACGAGATCCTCGTCGTCCACGACAACGCCTACTCGGAGACCACCTACGACGGCTACGTCGCCCCGAGCTTCCTCGCCACCCCCGGGGCCAAGGAGGTCGGCGTCGAGGTCTTCTCGCTCTCCAAGGGCTACAACATGACCGGCTGGCGCTGCGCGGCGATCCTCGGCAACGCCGACGCCGTCAACGCCTACTGGCGCCTGAAGACCAACGTCGACTCCGGTCTCTTTGAGGCGGTGCAGCTGGCTGGCGCCGCCGCCCTGCGCGGCCCCCGCGGGCCGGTCGAACGGATGAACCAGACCTACACCCGCCGCCGCGACCTCGTGGTCTCGGCGCTGCGGGCGATCGGCGTCGACGTCGCCGCCCCGAAGGGCACGATCTACGTCTGGGCGCCGGTCCCCGAGGGCCACACCTCGACCTCCTTCTGCGAGCTGGTGCTCGAAGAGGCGGCGGTGGTGATCTCGCCCGGCTCGATGTACGGGCCCAGCGGCGAGGGCTTCTTCCGCATCTCGCTGACCACGCCCGACGAGCGGATCGAAGAGGCCGTCGAGCGGATGCGCGAGCACCTCTCCTAGACCCGCTGCGGCACCCCCCGCGCCGCTGAGGCTTCGACCCCTAAGCCGCTTCGCGCTCGGCGCGCTTGCGCCAGTAACGATCCAGGCCGCCCCACTGGTAGGCGGTCGGGACCGCCTGCAGGAGCTCGGCGACGGTCTCCTCGCCGTGCCCTTCCTCGGCCAGCTGGGCGCGCAGGCGGCGCTCGAGATCGGCGTTGTAGGCGGCCTCGTCCATCTGCCGGGCGAGCTCGGCCTCTTCGCGCAGGCGGGAGCGGACCGCTTCGAGGTGCCCGGGAACGTCGTCTTCGATCGCCCCGAAATGAGTGAGAGCAAGTTTGGTCGGCTCCCAGCCGGCGACCGTGTCGAGCGATTCCTCCCAGACCTCGACGTCGATGTCGGGGGGCGGCGTGGGGGGCAGGACGAGGTGGGACGGGGGGATCCGGACCGCGGCGACGTCCCCGCAGAACGCGGTGCCGGTCTCCTCGTGCAGGTAGCAGACGTGGTGGGAGGCGTGGCCGGGGGTGTAGGCGACGCGCATCCCGAGGACCGTCTCGCCGCCGTGGAGCACCCGCACGTTGCCCTCCGGCACCGGCACGATGCGGCCCCACAGATACTCCATCTGGTCCCCGTAGAGCCGCTCGGCGCTGGCCAGGAGCTTCGAGGGGTCGATCAGGTGCGGCGCGCCGCGCTCGTGGACGTAGACCTCGAGGTCGGGCCAGCGCTCGACCAGCGCCCCGGTCGCCGCGGCGTGGTCGAGGTGGATGTGGGTCAGCAGCAGCGCCCGCGGGCGCTCCTCGCCGATCCTCTCCAGCAGGGTCGCCAGCGAGGACTCCGGGCCGGGATCGACCAGCGCACCGTCGACCTCCCAGCAGCCGATCACGTGCGGGCGCCCAAGGTGCTCGACGTCGATCACACGCATTCCGGCAGCCTATGGGTCCCGCGCCGAGAACGCAGTTCTTCCCGCATAGCGGCAGGAAGTGCGTTCTTCAGGCGGCGGCGGGGAGCTTGCCTTCGGTCTCAAGGAGGTCGTGGAGGCCCTGGTGCAGGTCGCGCGGTTCGTAGCCCAGCTCGCGCTTGGCCTTCTCGTAGGAGGCCCAGAAGGTGACGCCGTCGGCGGAGGAGATCAGCTCGCGCAGGTTGGGCGGCTGTCCCATCAGCTTCCCGACCAGCGGCCCGATCGGGATCATCGCCTTCAGCAGCGGCGTCGGCAGCGTGCCCCGAGGCGGCCGCTTGCCGGTCTCCTCGGCGACCACGCCGATCGCCTCGCGCATCGTCGTCGCCGGCCCGCTGATCACGTAGGCCTCGCCGACCTTGCCCCTGTCGAGGCCGAGCAGGATCCCGGCGGCGATGTCCTCGACGTGGGAGAGGCAGATCCCGAGCTCCGGGAACGGCATCAGCGGCATCTTCCCGGCCAGGAACTGCTCCAGCAGCTGGCCGACCGAGGAGGTGTCGCCCGGGCCGTAGACGCCCCCCGGCTGCATGATCACGCACGGCAGCCCTTCGCCGATCAGCCGCCTGGCGACCTGGTGGGCTTCCCACTTCGTCTGCTCGTAGCAGGAGGTGAAGCCGTCGGCGGGATGCTCGTAGGACTCGTCGACCACCTTGCCGTGGGTGTTGCCGAAGATGCCGACGGTGGAGACATAGAGGACCTTCGGGACCTTGTCCTCCAGGGCGGCGCCGAGCACGCGTTCGGTGCCTCCGACGTTGGCCTCCTTCATCGCCGCTCGCTGAGAGGCCGGGATCCCGACCTCGTAGACCGCGGCGGCATGGATAACCGCGTCGCAGCCGGCCATCCCCTCGCGGATCGCCCGTTCGTCGCCGAGGTCGCCGCGGACGAGCTCGCAGCCCAGGGATTCGACCTTGGCGGCCTTTCCGGGATTGCGGACCAGGCAGACGACCTCGTCGCCGCGCGAGCGCAGCTGGCGGACAACCTCTCCGCCGATGAAGCCGGTGCCCCCGGTGACGAAGACCTTCACGGTTTGCCCACCCTATCCAGCATGACCACCACGTACAATCGTCCTGAGTGCAACGTTCGAGAAACGGCCGCGACACGCAGACGCGCTATGGCGCGCAGAACGGCAACGGGGCGGGCGTTTCCAACCCCCGCGCACGCCAGCGCGCGCTGGCGATCGGCATCGTCGACGGCTCCGAGCGCGGCGAACCGCTGGCCGAGCTGAAGGAGCTGCTGCGGACCGCCGGCGTGGCCACCGCCGGCGTCGCCACGCAGCAGCGCCCGAAGCCCGACCCGGACCGCTACTTCGGGCGCGGCCGGCTGGAGGAGCTGAAGGCCGAGATCGCCGCCTGCGACGCCAACCTGGTCGCCTGCGACGACGAGCTGGCCCCCCGGCAGGAGCGCAACCTCGAGGCGGCGCTCGGCGTGCCGGTGATCGACCGCACCACGGTGATCCTCGACATCTTCGCCGACCACGCGCACTCGGCCGAGGGCAAGCTGCAGGTCGAGCTGGCCCAGCTCGAGTACAACATGGCCCGCATGCGGGGCCTGTGGACCCACCTCGAGCGCCTCGGCGGCGGGATCGGCACCAGGGGCCCGGGCGAGACCCAGATCGAGACCGACCGCCGGCTGGCCCGCAACCGGATCGCCGCCCTGCGGCGGCGCCTCGGCCGCCTGGAGCGCAACCGCGGCGTGATGCGCGCCCGGCGCGAGAGCTCGGCGCTGCCGCGGGTCGCCCTCGCCGGCTACACCAACGCCGGCAAGTCGACGCTGCTGAACGCCCTCACCGGCGCCACGGTCGGCGCCGCCGACCGGCTCTTCCACACCCTCGACCCGACGACCCGCAGCCTCGAGCTCTCCGGACGCACCTACCTGGCGACCGACACCGTCGGCTTCATCGAGAAGCTGCCGCACCAGCTGGTCGAGGCGTTCAAGGCGACGCTCGAGGAGACCGTGCTCGCCGACCTGATCCTGCAGGTGGTCGACGCCTCCGAGCCCGAGGAACGGCGCCTGCTCGACATGCAGGCGGTCGACGAGGTGCTGGAGGAGATCGGCGCCGGCGAGAAGCCGCGCCTGCTGGTCCTCAACAAGGCGGACCTGCTCGACGAGGACGAACGGCACGAGGTCGAGATCGCCCACCCCGACGCGGTGCTGGTCTCCGCTCTCGAGGGCGAGGGCCTGGAGCCGCTGCGCGAGCGGATCGAGGCCGCCTTCGCCGAGACCCTGACCGAGGTGGAGCTGCTGATCCCCTATTCCGAGGGTGGGCGGCTGCACGAGCTGCACGAGGTGGCGGGAGACCTCGAACGCACCGACCGCGCCGACGGCGTGCTCGTCCACGCCAAGGTGCCCGCCGCCGAGCTGCACCGCTTCGACGACCTCGCCGTCGTCTAGCCGGGTAGGCTGGCGGCGTGCAGCTGCCGGTCGCCAAGCTCCAGGACAACGCCGTGCTGCCCACCCGGGCGCACGACGGCGATGCGGGGCTCGACCTCTACGCCTGCGAGACCGCCCACATCGGCCCCGGCGAGCGGTGGGGGGTGGGGACGGGGATCGCCGTCGAGATCCCCGAGGGGCACGCGGGGCTGGTCCTACCGCGCTCGGGCCTGGCGCGCGAGCACGGGATCTCCCTGGTCAATGCCCCGGGCCTGATCGACTCCGGCTACCGAGGGGAAGTCCGCGTGCTGCTGCTCAACACCGATCCGGCGGAGACCTTCCGGGTCGCGCCGGGCGACCGGATCGCCCAGCTCGTGATTACGCCGATCGCTCTCTTGGAGCCGGTCGAGGCAACCGCGCTCGCCGAGTCAGCCCGCGGCGAGGGCGGCTTCGGCTCCTCCGGCCGCTGAGCGGCGCCTGCCGGCGTCATCGGTCGCTCGTGTGCAGAGCACACGGCGCTCCCTGCTTCCTTGGCAGCCACCGCTCAGATGTCAGTGTCCGCTAGATGCCGGAGCAGGGCGATTGCCCGCTCGACGGTCGCCTGGTCCTCCGGCGGCAGCTCCTCGATCGCTCGGGCCAGCCAGCCGACGCGGTCGCGGCGGCTCTCCTCCAGGCGCTCGCGCCCGGCGGCGGTGAGGCTGACCAGGGCCCGGCGGCGGTCGCCGGGGTCGGGGTTGCGCTCGACCAGGCCGTCGGCCTCCATGTCGCCCACAGTCTGGGCCATCGACTGAGGCCGGACCCGCTCGACCGCCGCCAGGTCGCTGACGCTCTGCGGGCCTTCGCGGTCGAGGCGACCGAGCACGGCGCCCTGGGAGAGCGAGAAACGGCCCTCGGCGCGCAGGCGGCGGACCAGCTGCCCGAGGACGACCCGCAGCTCGCTTGCCAGTGACGTGATGTCGGTCTCGGCGGCCATTCGGCTCCCGGAGAGTAGGTGGACCGGAGGATAGCCAGGTTAACTGAACAGGTTACCTGGGTAATATCCGCGCAATGCAAGACCGCTACAAGTGGGTCGTCCTCTCCAACACGACGCTGGCGATCCTCCTGGCGACTCTCGACGCCTCGATCACGCTGATCGCGATGCCGGACATCTTCCGCGGCATCAGGCTCGATCCGCTGGTCCCGGCCAACAGCTTCTACCTGCTGTGGATGATCCTTGGCTACCTGGTGGTGACCAGCGTGCTGATCGTCAGCCTGGGGAGGCTGGGGGACATGTACGGGCGGGTGCGGATCTACAACCTCGGGTTCGTCATCTACACCGCCGCCTCGCTGATGCTGGCGATCGACTGGATGACCGGGGAGGCGGGGGCGATGTACCTGGTCGTCTTCCGGATCGTTCAGGGGGTCGGCGGCGCCTGCCTGCTCGCCAACTCGGCGGCGATCCTCACCGACGCCTTCCCGGCCAACCAGCGCGGGATGGCGCTGGGGATCAACAACATCGTCGGGGTCAGCGGGATGTTCGTCGGCCTGGTGCTGGGCGGGCTGCTGGCGCCGATCGACTGGCGGCTGGTCTTCCTGATCTCGGTCCCGGTCGGCCTCTTCGGCACCGTCTGGGCCTACCTGAAACTGCACGAGCTGAGCAGCCCGAGGCGGGCCCGGGTCGACTGGTGGGGCAACGTCACCTTCGCCCTCGGCCTGGTCCTGGCGATGGTCGCCGTGACCTACGGAATCCGGCCCTACGGCGGCGCAGCGACGGGGTGGGGGAGCCCGCGGGTGATCGCCCTGCTCGCCGGCGCGGTCGTCTCGCTCCTCGCCTTTGCGGCGATCGAGCGGCGGGTCCCGGACCCGATGTTCCGCCTGCCGCTGTTCCGGATCCGCGCCTTCACCTTCGGCACCCTCTCGACCTTCCTGGCCGCGGTCGCACGCGGCGGCCTGATGTTCATGCTGATCATCTGGCTGCAGGGCATCTGGCTGCCGCTGCACGGCTACGACTACACCGAAGCGCCGCTGTGGGCGGGCATCTACATGCTGCCGCTGACCCTGGGGATGCTGATCGCCGGGCCGGCTTCCGGCTACCTCTCCGACCGCTACGGGGCGCGACCGTTCGCCACCGGCGGGATGCTGGCGGCGGCGCTGAGCTTCGTCCTGCTCACCCTGCTGCCGATCGACTTCTCCTATCCCGTCTTCGCGTTGATCCTGCTCTTCAACGGGGTAGCGATGGGGATGTTCGCCTCGCCCAACCGGGCCGCGGTGATGAACAGCCTGCCGCCGGGCGATCGCGGCGCCGGCGGCGGCATGAACCAGACCTTCCAGAACTCCGCCCAGGTGATCTCGATCGGAATCTTCTTCACCCTGATGATCGTCGGACTGGCCTCGACCCTGCCCGCCACCCTGAGCGGCGGCCTGGAAGCCCACGGCGTGCCGGCTCACCTCGCCCACCGGGTCGGCGAGGCGCCGCCGATCTCCGTCCTCTTCGCCGCCTTCCTCGGCTACAACCCGATCGAGCACCTGCTGGGAGGGCACGGCCTGGCCGCGCTCTCGCCGTACGCGCGGGCGACGCTCACCGGGCAGAGCTTCTTCCCGCACCTGATCTCGGCCCCGTTCAGCAACGGCCTCGACACCGCCTTCGCCTTCGCGATCGTCGCCTGCCTCGTAGCCGCGGCTGCCTCGCTGCTGCGCGGCGGCCGCTACAGCCACGAGGAGTCCGAGCAACGGCAGCCGGTCTGCGCCGGGATGCCGGAACTGGAGGAGAGCCATGCGAGTTGAGTGGTACGGCCAGGCGGCATTCCGGCTACAGACCGACGGCTGCTGCATCCTCATCGACCCCTTCGGCGACGTCGCCGGGATGCCCGAGGCCCTGCGCCTGGAGACCCCCGCCTTCGAGACCGAGGAGCTGCCGAACGGGGCGCGGCCGCTGGCGGTCGTGCCGGCGGTACCGTAGGCGGCCGTGTCCGCTCTGCTCTCCGGCCTCAGGTGCCCGATCGTGCAGGCGCCGATGGGGGGCGGTCCCTCGACGCCGCGGCTCGCCGCCGAGGTGGCGGGCGCCGGCGGGCTCGGCTTCCTCGCCGCGGGCTACCGGAGCGCCGAGCAGATGAGCGAGGAGATAGCCGCGACGCGGGAACTGACCGACGGCTTCGGCGTCAACCTGTTCGTGCCCGGCCCGCGAGCCGAGCGGGAGGCGCTCGAGCCCTATCTCCGGGAGCTGGAGGCGGAGGCCGGGCGCTACGGGACGCGGATCGGCGAGCCGCGCTGGAGCGACGACGAGTTCGAGGCCAAGCTCGAGTCCCTGGTCCGCGATCCCGTCCCCGTCGTCTCCTTCACCTTCGGATGCCCGACCGGGGATGCGATCGAGGAGCTGAAGCGAGCGGGGTCGGAGTGCTGGGTCACGGTCACCGACCCGGAGGAGGGGAGGGTGGCGAAGGACGCCGGGGCCGAGGCCCTGATCGCCCAGGGCTTCGAGGCCGGGGCGCACCAGGGCTCCTTCGGCGAAGCCGGAGAGGGGGACCCCCTCGGGTTGCTGTCGCTGCTGCAGCTGCTGGGCGCCGAGGTCGGGATGCCCCTCGTCGCCTCGGGCGGGATCGCCACCGGCGCCGCGGTTGCCGCGGTGCTGGCGGCCGGGGCGGCGGCCGCCCAGCTGGGCACCGCGTTCCTGCTCTGCCCGGAGGCCGGCACCTCCGATGTCCACCGTCAGGGGCTCGGCGGGGCGCGCCCGACCCGGCTGACCCGCGCCTTCACCGGCCGCCCCGCCCGCGGCGTGGTCAACCGCTTCCTCGCCGACCATCCGGGAGCCCCCGCCGGCTATCCGGAGATCCACTACGCGACGGCGCCCCTGCGTGCCGCGGCACGGGCGGCGGGCGATCCCGACGGTGTCAACCTCTGGGCCGGCCAGACCCACCGGCTGGCGCGACGGGAGCCGGCCGCCGAGCTGGTGGCGCGGCTGGACGCCGAAGCGCGGGTCGCCTTGGCGACGGCATCCCGGCGCCATCCACCTGCCGGGAGGACCGATTCCTGAGTTTCAGCTCGCCTCGGCGACGCGGCGGGCGAGGCGGTGGGCGGCGTCCTCGAGCCCGTCGGCGAGCGGCTCGAGCTCCGGGCGGGTGCCGTAGCGGCGCTCCAGGGCGAGGGCGATCAGGTGGTCGGCGAGCCAGGCGTTCTTGGGCAGCAGCGGGCCGTGCAGGTAGGTGCCGATCAGGTTGTCGCGCCGCACGCCCTCCGTGCCATCGCGGCCGTTGTTGCCGAAGCCGTGCAGGACGCGGCCGAGCGGCTCGGCCGCCGGCCCGAGGTGGGTCCGCCCGCCGTGGTTCTCGAACCCCGCCAGGACCCGCGGGCCGGCCCCGAGGTCGACCTCGATCGCCACGTTGCCGATCAGCCGCGGACCGGGCTCGCGTACGGTCTCCAGGTCGGCGATTCCCAGCCCCGGCAGCTTCTCCTCCCCGAGCTGATAGCTGTGGCCGAGCAGCTGGTAGCCGCCGCAGACGGCCAGCAGCGCGGCGCCGTCGTCGACCGCGGCCGCGACCTCGTCACGCTTGCTGGCGACCATGTCGGCGGCCACCATCTTCTGGTCGCGGTCCTGGCCGCCGCCGATGTACAGGAGGTCATGTGCGCCCGGGTCGAAGCGCTCGCCGGGCCCGGCGCCGGCGTGGGCGAAGCCGATGTCCCGCCACTCGCAGCGGCGCTGCAGGAAGAGGATGTTGCCGCGGTCGGCGTAGATGTTCATCTGCTCCGGGTAGAGGCTGAGCACGCGCAGCTCCATCAGCTCTCCCTCCGCAGCAGGACGACCACCGAGCCGACGTGGTCCTCGGTGGGGGGGATCGTCCGGCGCCCCGCCGGGCGCAGGCCGGCCGCGACCGCCTCCCGCTCCAGCGTCGCCGCCGAGAGGACCCGCAGCTCGATCCGGTCCTCGGCCCGGCTCAGCTCGCCGGCGGGGGAGACGGTGCGGCGGAGGCGGCGCACGAGGATCCGCTCCTCGTCGAGCGCGGTCTCCAGCGGCAGGCTGGCGTAGACCCAGCCGTCGATTTCGCGGCTGTCCGGAACTGCTTCGGCCTCGCTGAAGACGCCGGGGGTGACCGACTCGACCAGGGCCAGAGCGGCGGTGCCGCCGATCCGCAGGTGGGCGGCGATGCCGAAGAGGAGGGAGGCGCGCTCGCCGGCGCCTTCGAGCAGCTGGACCAGCTGCATCGGAGCCAGCGCGAGGGCGAAGTCCCGGCGGTCGAGATCCAGCGCCCGCGCGTCCCCGACCACCGCCGACGCCGGCGCGCCTTCGGCCCGGCGGTTCAGCTCCTCGACCAGCGCCGGCTCGCGGTCCACGCCCACCACCTCGTGCCCGCGTCGGGCAAGGTGCAGGGCGACCCGCCCGGTGCCGCAGCCGAGGTCGAGCACCGGCCCCTCGCCGGCCTGCGCCAGCTCCTCCCAGACGGGGAGGTCGGCGCCGTAGGCGCCGCACTCGACGTCGTGCCAGATCGCCAGCTCGCTCACCGCCAGAACTCCTTCGCCAGGCCGCGATCGGCCAGCAGCTTGCGCAGCTCGAGCAGCGCCGTGTAGGTGGGGAGGGCGAACAGCCGCCCTCCGTCGGCCGCGGCCACCGCTCGATCCAGCGAGGCCTCGATCTCCGGCTCGACCGCGATCGCCTCCTCGGGCCAGCCCGCGTACTTGAGGCGCAGCGCCATCTCGGGCGCTCGCGTGCCGGCGCAGAGGACCCGGCGCACGCCGCCGGCCAGGAGCTCGAAGTCGGCGTCCCAGACCCAGGAGACGTCGCGCCCGTCGGCGATCCGGTCGTTGAGCGCGATCCAGAGGTCGATCCCCTCGCCACCGGCCTCCAGGCGCAGCGTCCGCAGCACCTCGTTGGCGCCGGCGGGGTTCTTGATCAGCAGGATCGAGACGGCCACGCCGCCGACCTCGATCGTCTCCACCCTCCCGAATGCCGCCCGCATCTCGCTCAGCGCGGCGGCGATCGTCGCCGGCGCGACCCCGAGCCGCAGCCCGGCCGAGACCGCGGCGAGCGCGTTGTAGACGTTGTAGAGCCCGGGCAGCGGCAGCTCCAGCTGGATCTCCCCGTCCGGGGTGCGGACCCGGCAGCTGCTCCCGTCCATCCCCCGCAGCTCGATCGCCGTCGCCGCGACGTCGGGCCGCGGCCGCTCGGCGCCGCAGTGGGGGCACGAGTAGTGGCCGAGGTGGCCGACGAAGGCGCGCTCGTAGGCGTAGGGATGCCCGCAGCGACGGCAGTGCTTGGCGTCGAAGGCGTGCTGCAGCTCCGGCAGCGCCTGGCTCGCGTCCTCGATCCCGAAGTAGAGGACGCCCTCGCGGCGGCGCTCGCGCTCGGGGTCGCGACCGAGGTCGGCGATCAGCGGGTCGTCGGCGTTCAGCACGAAGCCGGTGCGCCCGGCGCGGGCGGCGACGGTCCGCGCCCAGTCGTCGGCCAGCGCCTCCATCTCGCCGTAGCGGTCGAGCTGGTCCCGGAAGAGGTTGCCGAGGACGATCAGCGAGGGCCGCAGCTGTTCGGCGACCCGCGGCAGCCAGGCCTCGTCGACCTCGAACAGACCCTCCTCGCCCCGCTGCTCGAGCAGCGCCGTCGCCACGCCCCAGGTCATGTTGGAGCCGGCGCGGTTGTGGACCGGCTGCCGGCCGTCGGCGGCGAGGATCGCCGCGATCATCCCGGCGGTGGTGGTCTTGCCGTTGGTGGCGCTGACGATCGTCGTCCCGCGCCCCAGCCGCGCCCCGAGCCGGGCGATCGCCTCGGGCTCCAGGCGCAGCAGAACCCGCCCCGGCAGGGTGGTCCCGCCGCCGCGGCCGCTGGCCCGGCTGGCGGCGCCGATCGCCCGCGAGGCCGCCAGCTTGGCGCCGAACAGCGCCCCTCCTGGGCTGCTCCCGTCCACGCTCGCGCTCAAGCGTCGGCCGGCGCCGGCACGAGCACGTCGAGGGCCCCCGGCAGGACCCTCAGGGTCGCGGGCAGCTCGGTCAGGCGCTCGCCGTCGGCGTAGACGTCGAAGGGACGGCTGGCGGTCAGTTCGAGGTGAGAGGCGCGGAAGACCCGGACCTCGTCCTTGGCGACGTGGGTGCCCTTGAACACCTTCGGCAGGTTACCCACGAAGCGCAGCTTGCCGACCGCGCCGACCGAGACGACGTCGAATTCGCCGTCGTCCAGACGCGCGTCCGGGGCCAGCCGCATGCCGCCGCCGTACATGCCGCTGTTCGCCGCCGCGACCGTGTAGCCGGTCAGCCGCAGCCGCTCGTCGTCGACGCGGATCGTGAAGCGGGCCGGCTTCCAGCGCACCAGGCTGGCCAGGGCCGCGTAGGCGTAGACCAGGTTGCCCTTGAGCAGGCGGGTCTCGTTGGCGCGGCGGTTGGCTTCGGAGTCGAAGCCGACGCTGGCGATCCCGAGGAAGCGCTTGCCGTTCACCTCGCCCACGTCGATCCGCCGGCTGTGCCCGGCGAGAAGCACCTCAACCGCCGCCTCGGGGTCGGAGGGGATGTCCAGCACGCGGGCGAGGTCGTTGCCGCGCCCGCAGGGGACGATGCCCAGGGGGACGTCCGATCCGGCCATCGCGCCGCCGATCGCCCCGATCAGACCGTCGCCGCTGAGGACCACCGGCAGCTCGCCGAGCTCGATCGCCCGCAGCGCATGCTCGATCCCGTGCTCCAGGCCCTTGGTGTGCTGGACGCGGAAGGGCGCGCGCTGGGCATCGAGCGCCGCCTCGACCCGCGGCAGCAGCTTCAGCGCCCTGCCTCTCGCCGAGGACGGGTTGACGAGCAGCGTCAGTGGCGGCCCCGCGTTCTCCATGCCCCGGCCAGCCTAGCCGGAGAGGGTCGCCTCTCAGCCGTCGCGCAGGTGGCCGACAGCGAAGCTGCCGTCACCGGCCGCGGCCTCGGCGACGAGGTCGATCCGGGCCCGGGCCAGGCCCCAGCGCAGCAGCCCTCGCCGCAGGCCGCGCGGTGCCTTGGCACGGATCGAATAGGCGAGCACCAGCGACCCCGCCGGCCGCAGCACGCGGGCGATCTCCGCCGTCGGCGGGCTGGCGTCGAGGACGGCCACGCAGTCGAAGTGATCGTCGGGGAAGGGCAGCGCTCCCGGCCGCCCGACCTTGAAGACGACCCGGCCCTCGGGGTCCAGCCCGACCCGGCCGGAGGCGGCGCGGATCGCCTCGGCCGAGCGGTCGACGCCGCGCACCCGGGCCTGCGGGAACTCACGGGCGAGAAACAGCACACCCTCGCCGTCCCCGCACTCCACCTGGAGGATCCGCTCCGGCCGGCCGACGTGCAGCACGGCGGCGGCAAGCGGAGTCAGCGGCGGACTTGGCATCGGCGCAGATTTTTGCACTAGGCTGCCGGGCCGATGGAGGGGCAACCGGATCGGCGCTGGATCGTGCTCGCGGCGTTCGCCGCAATCGCCGCCGTGATCGTCGGGGTGATCCTGATCTCGCGCGGCGGCGGTGGGGGCGGCAATTCGACGACCGCGGCAAGCGGCAAGGAAGGCGCCAGCGGCTGCAAGAAAGTGGAAGCGCCGCCGGCCAAGCAGGTGAGGCTGAAGGCACCGCCGCAGACGGTGAAGCCCGGCGAAAAGCTCACCGCCGTCGTCGAAACCAGCTGCGGGACCTTCGACATCGCGCTCGACACCAAGCGGGCGCCGAAGACCGCCAACTCCTTTGCCTTCCTGGCCGAAGAAGGCTTCTACGACGACCTGACCTTCCACCGCATCGTCCCCGAATTTGTCATCCAGGGCGGCGATCCGCTCGGCACCGGGCTGGGCGGGCCAGGCTACAAGGTGGTCGAGAAGCCACCCGCCAACCTCGAATACACGAAGGGGATCGTGGCGATGGCCAAGAGCTCCACCGAGCCGCCGGGCACCTCCGGCAGCCAGTTCTTCGTCGTCACCGGCGCCAACGCCGGCCTGCCGCCGGAATACGCCCTGGTCGGCAGGGTGAGCAAGGGGATGGACGTCGTCGAACGGATCGGCAAGCTCGGGACGCCGGAAGAAAAACCGAAGCAGACCGTGCTGATCGAAAAGATGACGATCGAAAAGGGCTAGGCGCGCCAGCGTCTAAGCTCGCCGTTGTGGCAAAGGTCGACGCAGGCGATCCGGCTCCCGACTTCGAGCTTCCCGGGACGGGGGGCAGGACCTACCGGCTCGCCGATTACCGCGGGCGCAAGGTGATCCTCGCCTTCTATCCCGGCGACTTCACCGTCGTCTGCACCAGGCAGTTCTGCTCCTACCGCGACCAGGGCGACCGGCTCGATGACCTCGGCGCGGAGGTGCTGGGAATCTCGCCCCAGTCGGTCGAGTCGCACGAGCGCTTCACCGAGGAGAAGCGGCTGAACGTGCCGCTGCTCGCCGACGAGGACAAGTCGGTGGCCCGCGCCTACGGCGTGCTCGCCGGACCGATGGTGCGGCGCGCGATCTTCGTCGTCGATGAGGAGGGGATCGTCCGCCACCGCAAGGTGACGCTGGCCGGCCTCACCTACGAGTCGGTCGAGGACCTCGAGCGCGCCCTGGCCGAGATCGGCTGATGCGAGAGGCGACCGAGGCGTCCTTCATCGTCGGCGGCGGGCCGGCGATCCACGGCGAGCGGGACGGCGCGGGCGCGCCGATCGTCCTCTGCCACGGGATCACCGCGAGCCGCCGCTACGTGGTCCACGGCTCGCGGGCGCTGGAGCGGGCCGGCCACGAGGTCCTGAGCTACGACGCCCGCGGCCACGGGGAGTCCGACCCCGCCCCGGCGGGGGAGGGTTATGGATACCCGCGCCTGATCGACGACCTGGAACGGGTCGTCGACGCCGAGCTCGGCGAGCGGCGCTTCGTCCTCGCCGGGCACTCGATGGGCGCCCACACCGCCGTCGGCTACGCGCTGCGCCACCCGCAGCGGCTGGCCGGGCTGGTGGTGATCGGCCCCGTCTACGTCGGCGAGGTCTCCCCGCAGTCGCTCACCTACTGGGACGGCCTTGCGGCGGCCCTGGAGGAGGGTGGGATCGACGGGTTCCTCGCCTACATCGACGCCCACCAGGGAATCGACGCGGACTGGAGCGAGACGGTCCTGCGCTTCACCCGGGCCCGGATGGAGCTGCACCGCCACCTCGAGGCGGTCGTCGCGGCCCTGCGCGAGGTCCCGCGTTCGCGCCCGTTCGGGGCGCTCTCGGAGCTCGAGGAGCTGCAGGTCCCGGCGCTCGTCGTCGCCAGCCACGACGCCGCCGACCCTGGCCATCCCTACGCGGCGGCCGTCGCCTACGCCGAGGCCCTGCCACGGGCTCGTCTGGTCAGCGAGAGGGAGGGGGAGTCGCCGCTGGCCTGGCAGGGGGGGAAGCTCTCCCGGGAGATCGCCGGCTTCTGCGCCGAGCCGGCGGTCAGCTCCGCTTAAGCCTCGTCGCTAACCTCTGCGGGGTCATTGGCAGCAACCGCTCAAATTCTCTATCGTGATGAGCATGAAACTCCCGAGTGAGGCCACGCTTCGCCGCATCATCGCCTTCGTCGCCGCGCTCGGCATCGGCGTCGCGACCTACATCACGATCGCCGACTCGGGTGGCGGCGCGCCGACCTGCCTGGCCGGCGGCACCGGCTGCGAGACCGTCGCCAACAGCTCCTACTCGCACATCGCCGGCGTCAACATCGCCGTCTTCGGCATCGTCGGCTACATCGTCCTGCTGGGGACCGCGTTCTTCGCCAACGACCTGGCGCGCTTCGGCGGCTTCGCCGTCTCGCTCGGCGGTTTCGGCTTCAGCGTCTACCTGACCTACCTGGAGATCTTCAAGATCGAAGCGATCTGCCAGTGGTGCGTGTCCAGCGCGGTGCTGATGACGATTCTCTTCCTGCTCAACGCGACCCGGCTGATCGGGTACGCGGGGGCGCCGCCGGCCGAGTCGAGGCTTGCGGGGAAGGGACGCTCGGTCGAACCGGTGGTCAGCGGAGAGGGCTGAAGCCGGGGCGAAGCGCGTAGAGTCGCCGTGGCGCCCGGCTGCGCCGGGCAGGGGAAGCAGAGCAACCGCAGCACTACGGAGGAGAGATGAGCAACAAGCGCGAGAGGGAAAAACGCCGCGAAGAACGCGAACAGGCGGAAGCCAGGGTCGATACGGCGGATCGCCGCACGCGGTTGCTGCAGTTCGGGGCCGGTGCCGTCTTCCTCGTGATCGTGGTGGTCGTGGTCCTGATCGTCGCCAACTCGGGCGGCAGCAGCGGAGGCGACGCCGCCAACATCAAAGAAGTCAGCCAGGTCGACCAGCTGTTCACCGGGATTCCCCAGGAAAACCTCGTCCTCGGCGACCCGAAAGCGCCGGTGACCCTGTACGAGTACGGGGACCCGCAGTGCCCGATCTGCAAAGAGTATTCGGAAGAAATCCTGCCGCCGATCTTCGAGAACCAGATCAAGAACGGCGAAGCGAAGCTCGAGTTCCGCAACTTCATCATCATCGGCCCGCAGTCGACCCCGGCCGGCGCCGGTGCCCTCGCGGCGGGCGAACAGGGCCGCGGCTGGAACTACCTCGAGCTCTTCTACCGCAACCAGGGCAAAGAGAACTCGGGCTACGCGACCGGCGAATTCATCACCGCGATCGCCAAGGCGGCCGGCGTCAAGAACATGTCGAAGTTCAACGAAGACCGCAAGAGCGCCAGGATCACCAACGAAGTCCAGGAAACGACCGAACAGGCGCAGAAATACGGCTTCACCGGCACGCCGTCGTTCGCGATCGAAGGCCCGAAGACGCACGGCATCGAACTGCTCGGCACGCCCGGCTCGACCGAAACGATCGAAGAAAAGATCGAAGCCGCCGCCTGAGCCAGGTAGCGGAAGGGGCGGCAGCGGGCTCCTCGTTCATCGGCCCGCTGTCCACCTGCGCCCATGCTCCCGCCTAAGTTGACATAACCACCATTATCGTGCGTTGGGTTTTCGAGGGAGCCCCCGCCAACGCGCCCCTCACCGCACGAAAGCGAAGAGCGCCCGGCCCACCTCATGGGCCGTCAGCGGCCCAAAGCGCAGCGACCAGGAGCTGTCCATGCCCTGGATCAGCCTGCAGCTGACGCCGGCACTCTCCAGAGCCGCGTGGTGCTCTTCGCACCGTTCGAACCCCGTGACCCCCTGGAAAACGGCGTCCAAGCCGTAGCGCCCATCGTCAACGGGCCAGATCGTCAGCTTGTCGGCCACGGGACCGGCGGGGAAATCTATCTCCGTTGCCATTGGCCAATAGTTTCCCGAGCGGAGGGGCGTTTTCCGGCAGCGATCCACAGGAGCTGCCGCAGGCCGCCGAGCGGGCCGTGCGGAATTTCGGACGATGGCGAGGCGCCGGGATGGTCGTGGGCGATCCGGACCCGCAGGGCCCGCGGGCGGATCCGGAAGCGCAGCGGCGGCTCCAGGGTGACCGACTCGCCGTCGATCCCGAGCGGGATCGGCTCGTCGGCCTCGATCTCCAGCTCGGGGGCGCGCAGCTCCCGCCAGCGCGGCGCCCGCTCGTCCCCGTCCGGGGTCGGCGGGTGGAAGTCGACGATGCCGAGCAGGCCGGTGTCGAGCCGCGGCCGGGTCCCCGATCCCAGGGTCGGCCCCAGGCGGTACGGGTTGTTGGAGATCAGGATCAGCGCCGTGCTCCGGCACGGATACCCGTCCTCGTCGGTCCAGCGCAGCTCGCAGGCCTCGCCCTCGGGTCCCAGCGCCTCGCTCATCGTGTCGAGCAGGGTTCGCAGCTTCGCCGCGCGATAGCGGTCCTGGCTCACCGCCTCCGCGTAGACGCCGAGCGAGACGTTGTTGACGAAGACGCGGCCGTTCACCTCCCCCAGGTCTACATAACGCTCGCCTCCGCTCCGGAAGGCGTCGAGGGCGCCGATCACGTCGTCGCGGTCGACGCCGAGGTCGAGCGCGAAGTGGTTGCGCGTCCCCGCCGGGATGCAGGCGTAGGGCAGGTCGTGCTCGGCGGCGATCGCCGCCACCACCGCCTGGGAGCCATCCCCGCCCGCCATCGCGAGGGCGTCGGCCCCCCTCTCCACCGCGGCGCGCACCAGCCGCTCGAGATCGTCGCCCGGCTCCAGCACCACGATCTCCAGGCCGCGGGAGCGCGCCGCCTCGACCAGGCCGACGCGGGCCGCCGTGCCGTCCCCGGAGCGCGGGTTGACGAACAGGACGGGATGGCTCGGTGGCGCGGCGCTCGGAAGCCTGCGCGCGGGCCGGAAGGCGGCCCGGGCGCCGAGCACCGCGACCGCGAAGGCGATCCCCAGGCTCGCGAGGGTGAGAACGTTGCCCCCACTTGCGACCGCCGCCACGCCCGCGGCGAGCAGGACGACGGCGAGGGCGAGCCAGAGCGCCCGCCGCAGGCCGCGGTGCAGCAGCCCGAACCAGGCGGCCCAGAGGGCAGCGAGGAGCCCGGCGAGCACGACAAGACCACGCGGGAAGTCGAGGACGATCGGCTCCGCGGCCAGCGCCAGGGCGGCGACGCCCCCGAGGAGCGCGAGGATGGCGCCGGCGCGCCGGCTCATATGATCGCCCGGTGCCCGGGTTGCTGAGCGAGGCGAAGGCGGTCGACGCGGCGGTCTACGAGGCGATCGCGGCCAGCGAGACCCCGAGCCTCGACGTGGCGATGCGCGGCCTCTCGCGCCTCGCCGACCGCAGCGCGCTGTGGCTCGGGGTCGGCTCCGGGATCGCCCTTCTCGGGGGCGCCGCCGGCAAGCGGGCGACGCGGCAGGGCCTGATCTCGCTCGCGCTCGCCTCGGCCTTCACCAACCTCGTCGCCAAGCCGCTGACCGTGCGCAGGCGGCCCCAGCGCGAGGAGGCCGAGCGGCTCGCCCGGCGCCACGTGCCGATGCCGCGCAGCAGCTCCTTCCCCTCCGGCCACGCGGCCTCGGCCTTCGCCTTCGCCACCGGCGTCGGCGCCGCACTGCCCCACCTCTCGGCGCCCCTGCGGGCACTGGCGACGCTGGTCGGCTACTCGCGCGTCCATACCGGTGTCCACTATCCCGCAGACGTGCTGGCCGGAGCGTTCATCGGCGTCAGCGCGGCCGAGCTGGCCGGCCGCCTGCTCGACGGCAGCTGAAGGGCTACCGGCGCTTTCGCCGGCCGCAGTCGGGCCGGCTGAAGACGTCGCGCCCGAACGGCTGGAGGCCGGGCTTCGCCGCTTCGGCGAGGTGGGCGAGGCCGAAGTCGTCCTCGACCCAGCGCAGCATCGAGTAGTGGTTGTAGGAGCGGCCGCTGACGGTGCCAGGACGCAGGCAGGGCGAGAGCACGACGGCGCCGATCCTGCCGCCGCCGTCGCCGGTCGCGATCCCGTCGCCGTTGTTGGACGTGTTGGGGCCGCTCTTCTCACCGCAGCACGAGGCGGCGCCGGTCTCGGACTCGTCGAAGGTGATCGCGATCGCCCCCCGGTCGCGGTAGGCCGGCGAGGCTTTGATCCGCGGGATCCATTCGCGCAGGAAGGCTTCGATGCCGGCGTAGCCGCCGGGCAGGCTCGATTCCGGGCAAATGGCGTCGTGGCCGTCCGCGCAGAGGTCGGGGGTGATGAAGCTGTATGCCGGCGTCGTGCTCTCCTTTCGCAGGTCCTTGGTCAGGTGCGAGAGGTCGACGTCGTTTTCGCGGCAGGTCGGGTGGTCGATGATTGAGTGGAAGTAGACGAAGGGGTTGTGGCGGGTCGCGTACCGGTTGGCGGCGGTGGCGACGAAGGCGTTGTCCGGCGAGCCGATCGCCGGGCGCCGGCAGCTGGTCGATTCCCCGGGACCCGCGCCGGCGGCCATGTCCTGCATGTAGCCGCGCCAGGTGAGCCCCTTCGCTTCGAGCTGGTTGGCGACGGTCTTCACCCGGCCCGGGAAAACGCAGCCCTGCCCGCGGGCGACGCCGTCGGCCCCCAGCGCTCCCGGCCGCATCTCCAGGTAGACGGGGCAGTCGCCCTGGGTGAGTTCGTTGGGCGGCTGGCCGCTGACCATGCTCAGGTAGTTGTCGAGGCTGTGGTGCCCGGTCCCGTAGTAGCGCGGAATGAAGGCCCCCTCCGCTCTCAGCGCCTTGCCCAGGTACGGCGCCGGCGGTTCGGCCCCGAAGGTCGTCCCCGCGTTCTCGTTCTCCAGCACGATCAGGAACAGGTGGCGGATGTGCGGGGGCGGCTGCGCCTCCATCGTGGCGGCCCGCGCGCCGGGGCTGGCGAGAAGCGGCGCGATCAGCAGCAGGACCAGTGTCGCGATCCGTCGGGGCAGCGCCATCGGCGCCACCCTACTCGACGCGAATCGCCAGCCTGGCCCGACCGCACTGCGGTGAGATGCCGGTCGCATAACGCGGCCGCCTGCCCTGCAGGCGCAGGCGCAAACGCACGCGACCGTCCCGCCCGAAGCGCACCCGACGACCCGCCAGGCGCAGGGAGGCGCCCTGGCGACAGAGGGGATCCCCCAGCAGGCTGATGCGGAAGACGGTCGGCTGGCCGGCGACCGCGCGCCGCGGCTGCACGCGCAGGCGCATTTCGCCCGCTCCCGTCCCGGTCGCTTCCCCTCCCCCCTGGGCGCTCGGGCAGCTGGGCCTGGTGAAGACGTCCGGGCCGAACGGTTCCAGCCCCGCGGTGCCGGCCTCGGCGAGATGGGCGAGCCCGAAGTCGTCCTCGACCCAGCGCAGCATCGAGTAGTGGTTGTAGGCGGTCTGGGTGACCGTGCCGGGCTCGATGCAGGGCGAGACCATCACCGCCCCAACCCTGCCGCCGCCGCTGCCGATCGAGGTGGCGCCGTTGTTGGGGGTGTTGGGTCCGTTCGCCTCGCCGCAGCAGGACCCGGCGCCGGAGGCCGACTCGTCGAAGGTGACGAGGATCGCGCCGTGGTCTTCGTAGGCCGGCGAGGACTCGAGCCTCGGCACCCATTCGCGCAGGAAGGCATCGATGCCCGCGAAGCCGCCCGGCGAGCCGTCGGGGCAGCTCGATTCGTGCCCGTCGGCACAGAGGTCGGGCGTGATGAAGGCGTATTCCGGGGTCGTGCTCTCGCGTTCGAGGTCGTGGGAGAGCCGGCCGAGGTCGACCACGTTGCGCTGGCAGGTCGCGTAGTCGATGATCGAGTGGAAGTAGACGAAGGGGTCGTGCCGGGCCGCGTACTGGTCGTGTTCGCGCGGCGACTGGGTCGGATCGGCGGCGCCGATTTCGGGATGCCGGCAGCTGGTCGGTTCGCCGGCGGCGCCGGCGGCCATGTCCTGCATGTAGCCGCGCCAGGTGTGGCCGCTGTCTTCGAGCTGGTTGGCGACGGTCGGCACGGTGCTCGGGTACACGCAGCCCTCGCCCAGGGCGACGCCGTCTTCGCGCATCAGGCCGGGCGCGAACGGGGCGAAGATCGGGCAGTCGGCCTGGGTCGCCAGGTTGGGCGGCTGGCCGCTGACCATCGCGATGTAGTTGTCGAGGCTGGCGTGGCCGGTCCCGTAGTAGTTGGGGATGAAGGCCCCTTCGGAGCGCATGGTCTTGCCGAGGTACGGGGCGGGCGGGTTGGCGCCGAAGCTGTTTTCGGCATTCTCGTTCTCCAGCACGATCACGAAGAAGTGGCGGATCAGCCCGCCTTCCCCTTCGCCGAGGAGGCTCTGGGTGCAGGCCGCCGCGGAGTCCTGGGAGAGGCGGTGCCGGCGGGCGCGGAGGACGTGACGGCGCGTGCGCAGGTGGCCGAGCTTGCGCTGGAGGGCACGGCGGTGCGCCCCCGATGCGTGGCGGATCCGCCGACGAACCGCGCGCAGCCGGCGGTCCACCTCGAGGAGCTGGCCGTTCACCTTCGTCAGGCGCCGGCTCGAGACGCCGCACGGTGGCACCACGGTCAGCGTTTCTTCGGTGTCGGTGGCGAACTGGCGTTCCTGGGCGTCCTCGAGGAAGGCGCAGATCGTCTCGGTGCCGGTGCTTCCGAGCCTGGTGGGGGCGCTGAGGTGGGCGCTGTAGGGGGCGCCGGGCGTCGGTGCCGGCAGGGTGCGGTCGATTGCGATCGGGCCTTCGGTGCCGGCGAAGCTGCCGCCGCACTCCGGGGCGATGCGGACCCGCAGCCGCAGCGGCTGGGCGGCGATGTCGAGGGCGCCCGCGGTTGCCGTGACGTCGACGGTCAGCGGGAACGAGGCCCCAGCGGCGACGACCCCCGGCGCGCCGGCGGTCACCGAGACCGGCTCTTCGAAGCTCGCGGCGGCGGGGCCTGGCCCGATCAGCAGTGCCAGCGGCACGACCAGCGCCGCGAGGCCCCGCCTCAAGGCTTCAGCCCCAGCTTCGAGGGATGGCGGAAAGTCCGGCCCGGCGTCGCCGGCCGGTATTGGAAGCCCAGCCGTTCCAGGTAGCCGGAGGTCTGCAGCGTCGCCAGGTCGTGCTCCTTGGGCCGCTCGGTCGGCAGCCCCAGCCCAACCCCCGGCACGCTCGCCGGCGCCCCGCAGGCCTGGCTGATCACGTGCGCCGGATCGGACAGACTGGGGATTTCGTAGTCCGGTTTCGATTCGAAGTCGAAGGAGCGGACCATGTTGCGGGCGTAGGCGTCGCGCGTGGTCAGCGGCGGCACGCCGAACCGGTAGCGGATCAGCTTCAGGATCGACTCGAAGCCGTAGATGTTGTGGTCGACGTGGCCGCGCCTCGCGTAGGGCGAGACGAGGACGGCGGGAATGCGCATCCCCATCTGGCCGAAGTCTTCGTCGAGGTTGCCGCTGGAGCGGACGTCGGGGACCCGCGGTGGCCGCACATGGTCGAAGAAGCCGCCCCACTCGTCGTAGACGATGAACAGGGCGCCGCGCCTGAACTGCGGGCTTTCGAGGAAGGCGTGGACGACGTCGGCCATGAAGGCCTGCCCGGTGCGCACGTCGCCGTGCGGGTGTTCGTCCCCGGAGGTGCCCTGTTCCTCGCCGAGGAAGGCCGGGTCGACGAAGGAGACCGCCGGCAGCGTCCCGCTGGCGCAGCGCTCGTAGTACTCCTGCACCTGGCCTGAGCGCGCCAGCCCCGGCGCGCCCCAGAGGGCGGAAACCGGGATGTCGGTGTAGAAGTAGCGGCTGTCGATTCCCTTCGCGGCGAGGGCGGCGAAGATCGTCGAGTCCGGGAAGCCGAGGCCTTCGGCGCCGAGCGGGATCGTGTTGTCCCGCATCCCGTAGGACTGGGCGGCGTGCATGTACTCGCGGTTCGGGTAGGTCGAGGCGAGCAGGGAGCAGAAGAAGCGGTCGAAGCTGGTGAAGGCGCGGGCCACCGCCGGGATGAAGGGAAGGTCCTGTTCGGCGTAGTAGCCGATCGCGAAGACGTCGTTTTCGCCTGAGCGCAGGAAACCGTCCATGCGGCCGCCGTCGATTTGGGCCCGGCCGCCCTCCCAGGAGTGGTCGGGGTCGGGATGGGCGCAGCCCTGGAAATCGGCGGCGAGCCGGTGCGTGGGATGCGAGTTCCCAGCCGCGTCAACGTAGCTCAGTCCCCCCTGCCGCCCGTCGGCCCCGGGGAGCCACCCCAGGTAGTGGTCGAAGGAGCGGTTCTCCATCATCAGCACGACGAAGGTGTCGAGCGGCAGGCTGCGCGGGTCGGGAACCGCGGTGCGGCTCCGCTTCGTCGCCTCGGCGAGGATCGTGTCGGGGCTGAGGATGCCCGCCAGCCCGGCGGCCAGCCCCCCGGTCACCGCGGCGCGCCGGAGGAAGTCCCGCCGCCGCAGCGCCTCCTCGGGGTCCCGCTCGAACTGTTCCTCGGCGACCCGCGGGTCGCGCTCGTCGTTGGGGTCCCGCCCGGCCGCCTCGCTCATCGGCCCGATCTTAGGCCGGTTCGCGACGAAATTGTGAAAATTAGGTAGGGGTACGCGCGGGGTCTTCGAGGCCCGCGGCCCGGTCCTAGGCTGGCCGCGAGGCGCTGCCGACGACGAGCGGGCGGACCAGCGGCGGCGCCTTCGGCAAGCTGCCCCGCTCCGCCTCCCCCAGCTCGA